>CAZWYP010000030.1:0-2507 GCA_964638415.1 uncultured Gammaproteobacteria bacterium | reverse complement strand
TCTTCCCCCTAAACATGGAGGCCTTTGATAACGAAATTCTCAACGTATCCTTCGATGCCACCGTAACGGTCGAGAAGAAGATGAACACCGACCTCTTCTACCTAACCTTAAAGCAAAAAAGATACAAAAGAAAGAAGAACATTCCCTTGAGGGTCAAGCTTGACAAGAACGACCTAAGTAAAAATACCGCCTCTGTAAAGTTTACCGACAAGCCTTACTTGGTAGCTAATAAAATCATAAAGAGCCTAGAGTTTAATGCTACTAGCCTTTATAGATGCATTAAGAAAAACAAGCTTAGGAGTGAGAACTTCTCTGTTCAGCTATCTAGAAGACTCTTGAGGACGAAAAAAACCTTAGTGTTGCCATCCCACGTCAACATCACCCTCATCTCAAACTCCTACGATGTTATCCATTCTTGGTTTATCCCTGCCCTTGGTATAAAAATTGATTGTGTTCCTGGAAGGGCTACTCACCACACTTTCTATTGTGATAGCGTTGGTTTTTACTACGGTCAGTGTGCTGAGATTTGTGGAAGGTACCATCACCACATGCCCATCAAGCTCTGCATCCTTCCTTTTGAGCACTTTTTAATCTGATGGCAGCACTTTGGCCTTCCCAAGCTCCTCTTCACTGAGTCGAAGAACAGGTTTGAAACCGACTACGGCCTAAAGAAGTTTTGTTGATAGCCTAGGCTACTTCTAGCCTTAATAACTAAAATTTACGGATGTAAGGATTCCTTTTTAGGAGTGTGATCTTAGCTTTGATTTAACGCTAATCAAATGCATTACACACGCAAGTTTTATTTTACACAAGAACCTTCTTTTTTGCTTAAAATGCAAAGATCAAGTTTTAAAATAGCGTATTGGTGCGTAAAATATGTCTTTTTATTCCTATTGTACCTTAGATAGGTTAGGTTTTTTTATTTTAGCTAGTTTAAATCCCCACCCCCAAAAGACTTTTAAAGAAAATCGACCCTTAAGTATTAAACTTTTTTTTTTGATCCAATAAGAAAAAAGATATAGAGCGCTTCGTTTTCGAAGGGGGGCCATTTGGGCTTCCTGCGCTTAGCTGATTTGTGAGAAGAATCAGCCACATACAGGTATGTGAACGACCTTATCTCGGACAGAAGTGGGGAATTTTGGGCAATGCGCTTAAGCGTGACCCAGCAAATTGATGTTGCGGAAGAAAATAAGCGAGGGTACCTCGTAGCAATACGAGCTTAGCCTCTTTAACTTTTTTTAAACGCAGGCCAGAAACGAGTATAATTAAGCTAAGTTTTGTTAGAAGCTATGGCCAATACATGTGCCAGCAGCCGCGGTAATACATGAGTAGCTAGCGTTAATCGTCTTTATTGAGCGTACAGAGTGAAGCGGCGGTCATAACAATTAATAACTATTTTTATATAAAAATATATTAATAAAAAGGACTAGTGATTTTTTTTTATGTAAGTTGAGCTTGTAAACTAGTGATAAAATACAGGGAGTTTACAGGAACATTCAACGCGAAAGCGACTAACAATTAAAAAATGACGCTCTATCACGAAAGTATAGGTAATGAAAAGGCATTTTAACCCTAGTAGTCTATACTGTAAAAGATGAGTATTTAATACTAAGTTAACACAAAAATACTCCGCTTGGGTAGTAACGCCGCAAGTCAGAAACTTAACAGAATTGGCGGGGACTTGTTCAAACGGTGGAGCATGTGGTTTAATGCGATAATCCACGTAAAACCTTACCAGCGTTAAATTTTTTTCTTTAATTAAGCTTAATGGCTGAAATTTTTAGAAAAAAAGAGATGGTATTGCATGGCTGTCGTCAGTTCGTGTTTTGAAATTTAGAATTAAGTTTTATAAACGAACGCAACCCTTGTTTTGTATTTTTAATACAAAATAAATGATTAAGGAATTATTCATTTTAGCTAAAAGGCTGAAGTCAAGTCCTTACGGTCTGCGTACGCTGGGCTACACACGTGTTACAATGGTAAAAACAATAGAAAAACAAAGCTCAACCTTTAGTTTTTAAAAAATTACCACAGTACGAATTGTTTTCTGAAACTTGGAAGCATGAAGAAGAAATCGTTAGTAATCGCATATAAGTATGCTGCGGTGAAATAAAAGTCAAGTCCTGCACACACTGCCCATCACGCTCAAAGAGTTTCAAATCTGGAAGCTGAATTTAGGATGTGACCCTACCCATTTTTTTTTTTAAAAAAATTCGCCAGTGCACAAGTTGCGCTGGTGTTCTTAACAAGCTTTCTTGTTGTTAGCACAAAGAAGAGTAAAGGCGAAACCATTTGAAATGATCGGAGTGAAGTTGACACAAGGTACCGGTATGGGAACTTGCCGGTGGAGCATGATGAACAGACCAATATAAATGCCCACACACGGTGCATCTAGAAATGTTCTTAAATTTTTTAGATCTCTTAAACCACTTTTTTGTTGAGAATTTTTTGTATTTTTGATTTGTCTTTGTTTTTTTTAACTTTTTTAATTTCGTGCTTAATGCGAT
>CAZWYP010000029.1:0-2668 GCA_964638415.1 uncultured Gammaproteobacteria bacterium | reverse complement strand
TGAGAGTGAAGAAATTTGTTTAGACGCAGGTGTTTTAAACGAGCCGAATGGCGAGTTTCCTACTTCACTTGATACATTAGCAATAAGTCGTCATCGTGGTTGCCCTTGTTGTGGTTCAAATCTCGTTCAGGTTGGAAATTTTGACTCAAAGGAGGAGGCCGAGGCCGAAACTCGACGAATTTTAGCCGGAAACCAATATCGCAACCCGAAAAGAACTTGAAAAAATAAAAAATAATGGGGATAATTTTAGAGTTCACGAAGAAAGCTATGCACGGGCTTTCGGCTTAATCGCTAGTGAATGGAGTAGGCTACCCCGAACGATGGATTTCGTTTGTGTCTGTAACGCGCAGGAAGGTAGCAGTAGAAAAACGAGGTGGTCTTGTTTTTCTATCCAATACTACTCGGGGGCGTGCAATGTCTAAATCAAAACACTCAAATAAAATTGTCGAAGATCATGATGGAACTTTTTACTGTTTAAAATGTGGCCAAGCTGGTTTTAAAACCAAAAGTGCCGGTTATGGTCACCTTACAACCTGCAAAGGCTACAAGTCGGCCGTCAACAAAATCACAAAAGAATTAAAGGAACTTGGATTAAAGGAACTTGGATTAAATCCAGCCTCGTCAAAAATCGAGACTAACCAACTCGATGAGGCAGTAAATATGAACGCAGACAGTAATCGCTCCCTGTCTGCGCATATTTCACACGAGGCACTAGAAAGTGGGCCACCGGTGGGCCACCCTAGGGCCACCCTAGGGCCACCCTCAGGGTCACCCTCAGGGTCACCCTCAGGGTCACCCTCAGGGTCACCCTATTTAGTACCCGACAAAATCAAAATAGAATTAATGAGACTGAAAACGCAAAACGAAGTTTTGCAAAAAATCGCGTTCAATCACAATCAGCATTATCCACACGCCAGACAACAAAATTTTTCCGGCCCTCAGGACATGGTGAATAGTACGTTCGGAGAATTAATGGAGCACAAAGCAATTCGACTGATCGTTACATTTGGGGCGCTCGCGGTGGTTTTGAATTTTGTAATGGATCAATTTGATAAATTGAATAAAAAAAGTAAGAATAGAAAGAAATAATAATAGAGGGGTTTTCTCGGTCGGCAAACTTACAAAACCCCTTCTTTGTACTCAACAGAGAAAGGATTCTCTATGAATCAAATAATATTGCAGAAAAATTCAAAAAGCAACCATGCAAAAAGCAATACTTCGCAAGTAGCACGGCCCCAAAGTTTTCTGGGGGGGACAAGAGCGCAAATAACTGAAAATGAGCGTAGCGATAAACTTTTTTTGGCTGAGCGAAGCGGGGAACCAAAAAAAGATTATTGCGTAGCGAGGCTTTCAGGTATGCTCTTGGCTGATGCCCCCCCAGAAAAGTTGTCTAAAAATACTGTATTAAAAGAAATTGCAAAAAATCAAATAGAGCGTTTGGAAAAAATGCCTAGTGCATTTTCTTGGAAAATTCAGAAAGCTAGAAAGAATGAAATTTTTTCTTTAAAAAAAGAAATTAAGGAAATTAACGAAAGAGAAGCGAAGCATTTTTTTAAAAGAAAAAGAATGATTCCTCTAAAACCCTTTTATCAAATTGAAACTTGCTCTAATAATAATTCACACTTCGCACGTTCAATTGTTCTTTGCTCATGTAATGATTTTATTAATTGTGGAGTTTGTCGCTTAAAGAGAAATATTAGACTTCAAAAGCACTACCTAGGGCCACTCGAAAAAATGCGCTCTCCTAAGTTTTTAACTCTTACTTTGAAATCAAGTGGAAACCTTGAAGCGGATCTCAAGCGTTTAAGAAAATCAGTTTCAAAATTTAAAAGATCGAAAGATTGGAAATTAAGAGTTCGTGCAGACTTTGAAACAATAGAAGTAGCTGAGAATCAAGTGCATATGCATATGGTGATTGATTCTTTATTTTGGGAGCAAAAAGAAATATCCGAACAGTGGCATAGAATTACTGGTGATTCTTTTATTGTTGATATTAGAAAAGTTAAAAATCCAAAAAAGGCTATTAAGGAAGTTTTTAAGTACGTTGTAAAAGATGTTAAGCCAGAAATTAAAGAAGCTGTTTCTGAATTTAGAAAAAACAATCCTAACTTTCGTTGGGTTTCCAGTTCAAAAAACCTTGGTGACTTTGATGAGAGTGAAGAAATTTGTTTAGACGCAGGTGTTTTAAACGAGCCGAATGGCGAGCTTTCTTCTTCACTTGATACATTAGCAATAAGTCGTCATCGAACGTGCCCATGTTGTGCATCTGAACTTATTCAAGTCGGGGATTTTGAGACAAAAGAGCAAGCCGACGAGATGGTACGGCATATATTGAAGGGCAATCAGTACCGTCACCGACTAAAACTTGATAAGAAGTAAAAAATTTGTTTAAATAAAAAAAGAGTTCAACCCTCATGCGAGCGGATTGTTGGCGATTGCTTCTAAAATAAAGAAGTAGGGAACTCGGGAAAATTCACCATAAGCAAGTCGTTCGGACGAAATCAATAAGTCGCACGTCTTCTTAGAAAGAAAAATATTCAAGTAGTCCATTTGAGTAAATTTTATTTTAAGGAGTCGTTATGTCGAAAAAAAACAACCTAAACAAATTTGTTCAACAAGATCACGATGGAACTTTTTTTTGTGGAAAGTGTGGCCGTGCTGGATTTAA
>CAZWYP010000028.1:0-2673 GCA_964638415.1 uncultured Gammaproteobacteria bacterium | reverse complement strand
GTTCACCGACTTCTGGTTCATGTGGCAAACCGGCAGCATAAGCTAAGCGTTAGATTAATTAATAGAGGAAAAGATGAGAAATAATATTTACTTTCAAATAATTTTTATTGTACATATTTTAATAACCGGTTGTTCCGGTGAAAATGGGAATGACGGTTTAACAGGACCAAAAGGCCAGGATGGTCCGAAATTAACAGGTTCTCTGTCTGGTTATGCAATTCTTGAAGACGAATTTGGTTTCAATTTAAATTCATCTTCTATGGTTTCCGTTTCAATAAATAGCATTGCGAAATCGGTAAATACTGATTCAACTGGAAAATGGAAAATTGATAGTTTAGAAACAGGAACCTATGATATAACTTTTACAAAACCAGGATTTGGTACATACATTAAGTATAGTTACCAATTTGTTGGAGGTTCAAATTCATTTTATGGAACAGTTAAATTAGGTCAACTTCCTAGTTTCGAAATATCCTCTTTTTTGGTCAATTCTAACGGTGCTTATATTAATACCTCAGGAACTATTAATAAAAAGGCACCATCTTATACATCACTCTTTTTAGCAGTATTTGCAGGAACGGATTCAACGGTATCCTCTAATCCAGAACATTATAAAAAATCATATATTGGATTAATTTTCGCTGGTAGTAATTTATTTAACTATGATACCGATTTGAAAATATTTAAGGGTAATGATTTTACATCTGGACAAAAAATATATTTATGCGCATATTCTATTAATATCCTCTCTAGTGCTCTGAGAGAGGGATCTAGTTATGTAGATCCAAGATCAGGGAAAATTATTTTTCCAGGTTTAGGGGCTAAAAAATCAAAAGTAGTTAGCTTTGTATTACCATAGAATAAATTTGGCATAACATAATATGCAATCCAGTTTACCCTTAATTAATCTAACTATCGCTTCCAGGCTGACGAACTCGCGGCTTGGTTTCTTTAGGTTTCAACTATTTATGAAAGGTTTTCGGCTTCGGAAAGATCACGAGTTCGCACCAGAAGCTAAGCGTTAGGTATATTTATGAAGCATCAACGTTACGTTTCAGATGAATTAACCCATTTTGTTGGCCGAAATTTAAAGACAAACAGGAAACAATTTGATTTGATGTGTAAAATTTTAAAAGAAGGTCTTTTAAGTTACCCCCCAAACTTTCCGTCTTTTGGCAATTCAAATGTCAGGACCACATTTGGGAAAGACATAACAGCATCGTCTAATAAAATGATCAATCCAGATATGGTTTGTTTTTGCGATATACCAATAGAGGATATGTCAATTCACATTAAAAAATATTCTCCATTTGGTTTTTCATTTTCAAAGGAATTTATTCTAAAAAAAGGTGGAGCTCCAGTATTTTATATTCCTAAAAATGCAATTTCACCAATTACTGATCCATTGGGTAAGGGTCATCAAACCTTTAGCGATATCTTTGACAATCGAATTAAAGATCACTCAACCATTGAAACATTTATCCAACAAAATGGCAATATAAATATAAACCCTGTTTTCCTAGAATATGACAGGTTCCTTTTTTTTCATTTCTGGGGTTATTTAAAGTTTTTTGATGAAAATCTTGATGACAGGGACAATAATAATTTTTATTTGGAACGCGAATGGCGCATAATAAATGCGTTATCCTTTTCAATTGATGATGTTGTAAGAGTTTTTCTTAAAAAGGAAATGGTACATAAGTTTAAAACTATATTTCCTGACTTTTGCGGTGAAATTACATTTACTAATAAATATACCTAACTATCGCTTCCTGGCTGATTTTTGCGCGGCTGGGTTTCCGGAAAGTTCTACAATTTTGAAAGGTTTTTGGCTTCGGTGAGTTCACGCAAAAACACCAGAAGCTAGGCGTTAGGTATAAAATGAAAAATATTAGCACTGAAACTAAAATAATTTGCTCAGTTTCAACAATATTATCTCTACTATTTTCAACTGGATCTGGTATTTATGCATTATTGAAAAATCAAAGCATAACCTACGAACCTGAATTGGCAATTTTGACAATCACCTTAGTTGCAATAATTTGGTACACTGGGTATACATATGAAACAATTCAATACTTAAAGAAAAAAGACTCTGCTGACACAAGCATGAAACGAAAAAGTATTGCAACGAGCCTTTTAGGTGAACTTAAAAAGCAATACTTTTATTTTTATGAAATTTCAGTTCGTGGTAACTATAGTCCACAATTTGATCTGAGTCTTCCCATTTTGGATTATTGTGTTAAAAATAATATTTCATTGTTTGATCCAAGCACATCCGAATTACTAGCTTCTCTGCATAGAGAAAATAATTATATTATTTATTTACTTAATGGTAGTACACAAATTCAATTTCAAGAAAAACAAACATTTATTGCAGATGTGACTATTTTATTATCAAAACTTGTAAAGAATTTAGTTGAATATGGTGGTATTGTTCCGCAGAATCATGGTATTGTTGAAAGAACGGCCTTTGGAGCTGTTACTGCTGAGAATTTCCCAAATGATCCATTTCATACCTAACTATCGCTTCCTGGCTGACGAACTCGCGGCTTGGTTTCTTTAGTTTTCAACACATTTTAAATGGTTTTGCCTTTGGAAAGTTCACGAGTTCGCACCAGAAGCTAGGCGTTATACAGATTCTCGGTCGAAAAAATATTGCTTTTTTCTGAG
>CAZWYP010000027.1:0-2940 GCA_964638415.1 uncultured Gammaproteobacteria bacterium | reverse complement strand
AACAAAGCGTGCACCTGACGCTGGGGATTCTGCGCAAATCTCAAGCAGTTTCACACGCCTTATCATTTTTCTGGCTGGACGGCTTCGCCGTCCCCGCCCCAGCGCAGGTAACGCAAACCGTTAGCCTGCCCCTTGCACAACATTGTCATAAAAATATGGGGTATCATGTCCCCTTAAACGTATCATCTAAAAAATCAAATAGGATTCAATAATGGCAAAAATAGAAAACTTTGTTCTGATACACCCAAGAGATTGGCTATTTCAAACGCATGGTGATGTAATGTCTGCTCGCGTAAGAGCAGAAGAATATGAAAAGCAAAACGGAACGATTGAAGGCGCAGAGTTTCAAATTGAAGAGTTTGTGCGTCAATGGGCACTTTTACAACTGCTATCAGCATATAACTATCCAAAAGAATGGTTAGGAGAGCAAATAATAATTGAAGAGCCTGTCAAAATGGGTTCTTCGGAAAAAGAAGCAGATATTTCTTTGAAAAATAAAGCGGGGCGAACATTCTTATATGTAGAAGCCAAGAAAAAGGGTTTAAGTGAAGCAGATTTTCACGAAGCGGAACGCCAACTCGAAACATATCTTGCATCTACTCATACCGCAACAATTGGAATGGTTACAGATGGCGATAGAGTCAAATGCGTAAGAAAGAAAATTGACCCTAACGATTTTGAATATATACCCGATATTCCATCTTACGGAGTTGAAATATCTCAAAAGGCTCTTTTGGTTAGGGAGATTCCAGATTCTAGTCTTGGAAGGCAAACTGGACTAAAACCTATTACCGAGCAATACGAAAGAAGATTATTTGAAGCGCATAGTGCAATTCGTGATATTGATGGACTTCACGATGACGAAGCGTTGGATGAATTATCTAAAATTTTGTATACAAAAATTTATGACGAACGAACAACTTGTGAACAAGCCGAAGGAACACCTTTTCGATTTCAAGTTTTTGGAGCAAGCAATCCGTCAGAAGCGGCATCGTCTATTCGTGAGTTATATGATGAAGCCCGAAAAAAAGATATAGATATTTACTCAAAAAGAATCCCTGGATACGAACGCTCAAGGGGAGTTTTCAAAACTCAAATTCGTTTAAGCGATAATGCTCTGTATAGAGTTGTTGAGTTATTGCAAGAGTTTTCCGCTATTGATTCCCCACTGGACATTAAAGGTCGCGCATTTCAGAAAGTTCTTGGACCCGCCATTCGCGCTGGAATGGGACAATACTTTACTCCAGACCCAGTTGTTGAAATGGCTGTAAAAATTGTTCGCCCTAAACCATCAGATTTGATACTTGACCCGTTTTGCGGTTCAGGGCATTTTCTAACAAGAAGTCTTGATTTTGTTATTCAAAATTATGGCGACAAAATCCCAGAATACAATCTTCATCAATTCAAATTTTTTCACTTGCACGGAATTGAAAAATCAGAACGAATGGTAAGAATTGCAATGACAGATATGTTATTGCATGATGATGGACATACAAATATACGAAACACAGACTCTTTATTAAGTTTCGATAATTACCCTGACATTATTGCCCTTAGAGAAGATGGGCAAAATGACCCTTCGATTTTTGACATAATACTAACTAACCCGCCTTTTGGTAGCATTATGCGCGAAGAAGCCAGAACTATGCTTGGACGCTTTGATTTGGGCAAGAAAAAACGCTCCGTTCCTTTTGAAGTGTTGGCAATAGAGAGATGTTTTCAATTCCTAAAACCTGGCGGTAAGTTGGCAATAGTTTTACCAGATGGAAATTTGGGAAATTCTAATGTTCAATTTGTGCGCGAGTGGCTACTAGAACACATGATGTTAAAAGGCGTAATTAGTTTGCCATCAGAGACTTTTTCTCCCTATGGAACAACAACAAAAACAAGTTTATGTTTTTTTCAAAAGAATCGTACTGCAAACGATAGAAAACTAGACCATGATGTTGCATTTTATCTGTTAGAGAATATAGGCAATGACGCAACAGGACGTAGTAAAGCAGGCTCACAAGTTGCTGATTGTATTGAGTTTATGACAAAGACGCTTATTTGGGAGCAATAAAGATGATAACTGTAAAGAAATCTTTTAGTTTGAAAAAGTCCCAATTAGCGAAAAGATTTAGAGTCGAAAATAACAATCTCGATATTTCTGCACTAATTGCCAATAGCGGCTTTACCGCCAAGAAAATCGGTGAAATTGCTACGCCACATCGAAATGAACGAAATAGAAAAAAAACCGCAGACGATGTTTTCAAATATGTTCAAATTAGTGATATAGATACTCATCTTGGAAGAATAAAGAGTTTCCGAAGTTTCAAAGGTTCTGACGCGCCTAATAATGCGCGAAGAATAATGAATTACGGTGATGTTCTAATTTCTACCAGAAGACCTACACGCGGAGCAGTTGTCGCAGTTCCAAAGGAATTTGATAAAGAGATTTGTACTATTTTTTTCACTACACTAACTATTAATGATTGGGATGAAGTTGACCCATCGTATTTGGCTTTATTTTTAAGAACATCGCTTGGTAGATTCCAATTTCAATCGCTGATTACAGAAACGGCTTATCCAGTTATTAACGATGAAGATGTTGAAGACATAGTAGTTTTGTTACCGAAAATAGATGTTCAAAGAAAATTAGCAAAAGACTATAACGATTCCGTTGTAGATTTCTTTTCAAAAATAAATGAAGCGTATGCTCTTATAACTAATTCAAGGCAAGAAGTAGAAAATCTGCTTTTAGGCAAAGAAGCAGAAAACCTTGAAATTCCTACTGTTGGATTAACAGTGGAAGAAATAGAAAATGATGAAGATGGAAGTGAAGCAGAAGGCAATGATGAATAATCAAAATAAAGTTGTGTTAAAGTCAAAAGCAGGCTAACAAAGCGTGCACCTGACGTGTGGGATTCTGCGGCATTTTCAAGCATTTTTCTGGCTTTG
>CAZWYP010000026.1:0-3711 GCA_964638415.1 uncultured Gammaproteobacteria bacterium | reverse complement strand
TTAAAATCAATTTCTCTTAAATCAATTTACAAAGTCGGTTTTTAGAGGTGCCCTTTATATGTAAAAAAATATAAACTAACTAATCAAAACTATGGCAGATAATGATGTAACAACAGAGAATAAAATATTAGAGGCTGCAAATTCTGTATTTTTATTGTATGGATATCATGGAACTAAGCTTCATCAAATTGCTGATTTAGCAGGTATTCATAAATCAGCAGTTCATTATTATTTTCGGTCGAAAGACATATTATATGGCAAAGTTGTTAGTTTTGTAATTGAAAATATTTTAAAAGAAAACAATAAATTTACAACTAATCAGAAATTAATAGAAGTACACCAGTGGTTTATATTTACTGAATTATACAACAATAAAAATCTTTTTGAAAATGTGTTAAAAGAATTATACATAGTGGATTGGTCTGAGAAATTAACTGAGTTAAAAAAGGTTCAAAGTGCCGTTGAGATTATTACAAAAACAATTTTGAAATTATAAACTAAATAAAACAGATATATTATGAAGATTGCAATTATTCTTGAAACAAAAGAATTAGAAAAAGCATGGAACGCTTTTCGTTTTGCGATAACAGCAAAAAACAAGGACACGAAACCAAAGTATTTTTAATGGGCGAAGCGGTAGAATGTGAAGGGTTGACCCATGAGAAATACAATGTTGATGAGCAATTAAAAGCATTTGTAAACGTGGGCGGTGAAATACTGGCTTGCGGAACATGTTTAAAATCAAGACAACTTAATGAAACCGATGCTTGTCCTATTTCGACAATGATAGATTGTGTAAATCTTGTTGTTTGGGCTGACAAAACCGTTACATTTTAAGCCTACGCTATTTGCAAGCACATTGCCAAAGCCCCACAAGCCAACGCTACAACCAAAGCTTTGTCAAAGAGCTTGCAAAGCCCACCCAGGTAACCGCCTTTCAGGACGGTTTAAGGATTGCCCACGCTCAAAAAAAAACAAAATAAATTTGTGCTTCGTGGATAGGTTGGTGCAGATTGACAATGACAAGAAAATTAAAGCTAAATAAATGAAAAACAGACGGATATGAATGAACACCAGTTGCCTAACACGCGGTATAGTTAATTGCCGGTGCAGTGCATATTCGAGCGTTTCAGCCCGTATCAAAAGTAGTTGTAACTTAACAGGAAAGTGCTTCGAAATCGGCAACTAACCATACCGCCAAACGTTGACTATTTTAGAACGAAACAGCAATGACAACAAAACTAATCTTCATATTGACACTTTTTGTAGTAGTTACAAGCTGTGACAATGTTCGACAAAACGACCAAACTTCCCAACCTGACATTGATACAACTTCCCAAAATGGTTTGACTTACAATTCGTCTGACAATTTTGAAATAATTGAAATAAAGTGTGACTCAATTTATAAGGACAAAGGAATTATCATAAGACTTGTTCCTGTGGATAGGAAAACTAATAAAGAACCTGAATATAAATTCCAATTTCTTGTAACCAAAAAACAGAATGGACTGCAAGCTGAAATCTTTCGGGACACAATTGAAAGCACAGTTCAGGATGTAAAATACGCTGACTTTAACAACGACAACGTTAAAGACATTCTCATTCAAAATATTTCAGACGTCAGAAGCAATTGGACTTACCACTTATATATCGTAGACAAAAACGTAAACTCGATAAGAAAAATAAAAGGATTTGAAGAAATCAAAAACCCAAATTACCTTCCAAAGTATGACCTAATTGACAATATGGTTATGTCAGGACGAAATTGGACAAGCTTTTACAAAATCTTAGGTGACACTATAAAGGACTTTAATATAGTAATCTATGACGGAGAAGATGAAAACGGAATTGTCACTTATGATGCAGACTACAAAAAAGCGATTAAAAAAATATTGACCAATGAGAAAAACAGCCACTAACACAGGTATCTGTTGCATAATTACCGTGAAAAATCCATGTTTTTCAGCTGTTTCCCGAAAATGATCCGACTAAATAATCAACTCGCCTTTTTTGGTAAACCGGCCAGTTTTTTTCACAGGTATTTACAATCGATGAATACCTTGAAAATGAAAATTGCCATTTCTGGTCTACGATTTGGGGGAAACCAAATTTAATCATGATTATTCGGGAAGCTAAAATTGAAGATATAAAACAAATTCAAACCGTAAGAAATTCTGTAACAGAAAATACCTTGTCAAATCCTGACCTGGTAACAGACGAAGATTGTGAAGAGTTTATTACCAAAAGAGGAAAAGGATGGGTTTGTGAAGTTGATGAACAAATTGTGGGCTTTGCAGTTGCTGACCTAATAGGAAATAACAGATGGGCGCTGTTTTTAGACCCAAAATTTGAAAAAAGGGGTACAAGACAGCTATTGCATAAAACTATGCTGGACTGATATTTCAGTCAAACAGAGGAAAAAGTTTGGCTGGGTACTGCATTTAATACAAGAGCAGAACAGTTTTATAGAAAAGCAGGTTGGACATAAGCCGGAACTCACGGAACAAACGAAATTAAATTTGAAATGACATATAAAGACTGGACGAAACGACTGAACCGCTGACATCGGTATGACAATAAAGCGCCTGAAGTGCTTCAGTGAAACAGGTGGTCAAGATTCAACGATATTATTATTTTGAACAGTTGTTCTCCGAATCCCGCTCCTGCTCATGACGGGAAAACGTGCGGTGCCATCTTTTAATAATACCCAGTAACCAGACAAACGAAAACAACCAGTGAACGGGCAAAATGAAAATAATCAATATTCATACAAGAGAAATTCAACAACCAAAATTCGAAATTGTCAAGCTATTCAATACCCTGGCTACTGACAATGATTTGATGTTAGCCACTGATAAATGGTCGCCTATGAAGTTAGACAATGGGTTACAGGTTGGGTCAAAAGGCGGACACGGACCAATTAAATATTTTGTAAAGGAGTATCAGCCTGAAAAATCAATCACCTTTCAGTTTGACATGGCTGGTTTTAATGGTTTTCACAGATTTGGTATAAATGAGTTGGAACCAAACAAAACGGAGCTTTCACATTGTATTGATATGACAACGACAGGTTCAGCGACTTTAAAATGGACGTTAGCAATCCGGTGGCTACATGATGCTTACATTGAAGACGCATTTGATAAGGTTGAGAACCATTTTACAAAGGATAAAAAAAGCAGTGAATGGAGTTGGCGGGTTAAAATATTAAGAAAAATACTGAGACCGAAAAGAAAATAAAAAGGAACACACGACATCAGTTTAGCAAAATGGCGGGTTCAGTGCTAAATTGATGGTAAGTGCTAAAAATTCACCCGAACTGAAAGCCACGGATTGTTAGAGACCAGGCTAAAAGGACACAACAATCAGAACCGATGACAGACCTTGACATACACAAAGACAAGTATTGCATTTCAACGGACAAGGCGAAATTAGACCTTGATGCCGTTCATAATTTTTTATCAACCCAGGCCTATTGGTGCCTGAATATTCCGAAAGAAACGGTGCAAACTGCAATTGAAAATTCATTATGCTTTGGCATTTATCAAGACAGAAAGCAAATAGGGTTTGCCAGAATAATCAGCGACTTTTCGACCATCGCATATTTGGGGGATGTGTATATTTTAGAAGAATACAGGGGTAAAGGACTATCTAAATGGTTAGGGCACCTCTAAAAACCGACTTTGTAAATTGATTTAAGAGAAATTGATTTTA
>CAZWYP010000025.1:0-3749 GCA_964638415.1 uncultured Gammaproteobacteria bacterium | reverse complement strand
TCAATTTCTCTTAAATCAATTTACAAAGTCGGTTTTTAGAGGTGCCCTTAAATATTGCATGAATTGAGTTTTGAAATTTGCTCGTAATTGTAAAGTAAAAGTGGTTCAGGAAGATCTTGGCTTCCCAAACCTCATGTTCATTTATCTCTGACAAGACGTACAGAAAAACCATATTTTTTATTGTAGTCATAACTATAAACGCTGGTGGAAATGGAGTTCATACCTCGATTATATGCTGTAGTCGAACCATATGCAGTCGAACTCCACCAATGACCACTGTACCCTAGGTCGGAAAAATCACCACGGGTGCCACGTTTACCACCAGGAAGGCTGTTAAACCCATATTGATCTATTCCATTTCCTGTATTCCATTCGGATTTTGCTTTTAATTTAGTCCCGGAACTATCTTCACCGCCAAGATAATTTGTCAATTTTGTCCAATCTGCATGAGTTGGAACCCGCCATCCATCGAAGGTTGGTGCCAATTTGCCTGAATTAATTGCATACCAATTATAAAGGTAACCATACGATTTTACATTTGCTTCGTTATTTCTGTAAGCGCAATATGCACTTGTTTCCAAGGTTGACCATACTGTACTGTCGGGTTCTTTCGAAATTGGTGTTCCATCATTGTAGGAAGTTGTTCGTAAATTCTCGACCGTCCATTCCTGTGCGCCGATTGTTACTGTGTGATAAGTATAACCGTTGTAGGTTATCGATTTGCCAACATTAGAATCTTCAGGGCTTGTTGTTGAGTCCTCTTTTTTACAGCCAAAATTTAATAATAATATAGCTACTAATGCGTAATAAACTTGTTTCATTTTTCACCTCTTTAATATTTTGCCTTTTTTGTGAACATTTGACCCGATAATTTTAATTCTAACGCCTAGCTTCTGCTGTTTGCACGTGAACTTGCCGAAGCTGAAAACCTTTCAAAATTTGTTGAACTTTCAGAAACCAAGCCGCGTGCAAATCAGCTGGAAGCGATAGTTAGATTTATTTGGACTCATAGATGTTATTGTTTTGTACTTAATTTCCACTTATCAATTAAGTCAAATGTTTCTGTCAATTTTGATTCCATCATATAAAAGCTAGAAACAAAAAAGATCATACCTGAAGTTATTGCAATTGATTTTATACTCTCTTTGGAATTAAAAAGCCATAAAATTGAATTTCCAGCAAATGAAACACCAGAAATTAATTCAACCCATTTAACTGGTTCAAAGTTTTTGTTAATTTGAAATCGCTCTTTACCTATAATCACAATACTTGCAATACTTATCGTATCATATACACTATTGTTTTCTATTACAAGGGTTGAATCTGTAATAGATGAAATATTTACATATAAATCATTGTATTTGCAATCGCTTGTTCTTATTTGATACCTATACTTTATATCCAGATTTATTTTAACAGTCGAATCAGCTCGATCAATTAAGGTAATAATTTCCTGGGAATATGCATAATTAAAATGAAATATAATACAAATCACTATACTTATGGAATTGATTAGAATGTTCATATACAATATATCGTTGAGTTTATATCTGACATTATATTTATTAAGTTACCTGACTTCAAGTTTCCATGTATTAACCAAGTCATATTCTTCTCTTAAATTTGTTAAAGCAACATAAGAGCCTGTTACTATAAATACAAGACCTGATTTTATAGAAATTTCCCCTATTTCTTCACTTCCATCAAAAACCCAATAAATGGAACTTCCTATAAAACCTATAGCGGAGAACAGAGAAAACCAAACTATATGCTCGTTTTGATAATTTGCCATCCTATTGGCAATTGATATATTTGTAATTTTATAAATATAAATATTTCTAGTCATTTCCCCTCTGCCATTAATATATGATATTGTCGAGTCAGTAAATGAATTTATTTCATAGTGCATCCCATTGTATTCACAATCACTTGTTTTTATGCCAATTGAATTAGTTAGATCCAGATTTATAATCTCATTTTGATTTGATCTATTAACTAAATAAAGTTTTTGAGAATTAGGGACAACTTGTCCCCCGCATAAGCTAAATATGAAAATGCTGATTATAGTGGCCATTAATTTCATAAGGTCTCTATTTTAAAATAGTGTGAAATTGATAAATCTAACGCCTAGCTTCTGCCGTTATTGCGTGAACCAACCGAAGCCGAAAACCTTTAAAATATTTGTTGAACTACCTAAAACCAAGCCGCGCAATAATCGGCAGGAAGCGATAGTTAGACAATTTGTTTAATTAGTGATTTGTAAAAATAATTGTGTAATATTGGATTTATAAAAATATCTTGACTAATTGTTTTAAAAAGCAATTGCTTTTTTATTTTATCATACAAAGTAGAATAACGAGTTTCTGTTTTTAAATTATCATTGATTAAAAGCATAATGACAATTGTTTTGGCTTCGTCCGGAACTTTCATCTCTAGAGTGTCGAGTAGCATGATTTTATCTATCAATTCTAAAAAAGTATCTGCGTGAATATTATTGTATAAACTTTGTAGCAAATCAATATAACGTGTCCAAACCACTCGATGTTGCGTTGTGTATTTTGAAAGAAATGATTCTAATATTGTCTCAAAACGTTCATATTCAGATGAATGAACTGAGCTCCATTCTGCTATTGAAAGTCCCATAAGACCATATGGGTCACTGATAAAATTATCCCTTAGAACTTGATTAAAATTCTGGATATAATGATATCCCCTGATATTACTGTTAACAGGATCAGTAAAATTGTGAATTGTCAAATCAAAGTCATTCATTAACGCCAAATAAATGTTCATTCGTAGTTGTCTATTATTAAAACTATTTTGTCTTTCAAGTTCAACTCGCTGTCCAGCAAGTTCTTTATTTGTTATTTCCATCTCCCTCTTTTGTAATTTCAAATCTTCCTGTTGCTGAAAAAGGGCATAAATTAATACGGTAAATGCTAAACCTGAAAATAATGCATTGAGGGAGCCATATAAATCACCAAATTCACCCAATTTGCTTAAACATATTAGGTTAAAACTAGAATAAAACCACATGTTAAGAAGGGGGTAAAAAGCCCAGGCAAGGAAAATACAAATTACAGTGAGGGCAAAGATTATATTTCTGTTCATTTTATCTCCATTTGTCTAACGCTTAGCTTATGCTGCCGGTTGCCACGGAAACCAGAAGCTGATGAACTTTCAAACTTTTCCAAAACTCAAATAAATCCCTGTACGCTAACCGGTCAGCATGAAGCGATAGTTATGCAGCACTAACCTGAAACCTGAGTTTGTAGACAAGTTACAGAATAGTTTCCAGATTTGCTCTGAACTTCGGAACCGAATTACTAACCGAAAGCAAAAGGGCCACAACTGCCGAAGTTTTCTTTGAATAAACTGAAACTACAAACCTTCGAAAGAGCACTGACCGAAAATTGAAACCTGAAAACCAAAAACCTAAAAACCAATTCTTAAGGAAAACGCCCGAGATAACTCTTTTGCAAGAAACTAAGAAACAAAGCTGAACTTACCAAAGGGATCTTGCAGAATAGCCTGGTAAAAACTGATGTTAAAGAACTCAGAAAAAAGCAACTATTTTCCGACCGAGAATCTGTATAACACCTAGCTTCTGGTGCCGACACGTGACGCAACCCGAAGCGGAAAACCTTCCAAAGTTTTTAAAAACTTGCAGAACCCAGTCGCGTGCCGGTCAGCTAGGAAGCGATAGTTAGGTACAAGTTTATAAGACCAAGTTTAACCCAACTAATTCT
>CAZWYP010000024.1:0-4058 GCA_964638415.1 uncultured Gammaproteobacteria bacterium | reverse complement strand
TACGGGCTTCCCCCCAAATTCTTTTTGACTCTCGTAAAAAATATACCCTTTGGCTCTTAATCGCCGAGGGCAATGTTTTTTTTGACCCGACTAAATCAATAAGCATGGAGGTTTATATGTATTCAACAGACTTAACAACTACAACACTCACAAAAATTGAATCAATTCTTAGATCGTTCAACGAATCTTTAGAAAAATCTCTAAAGGTCTACAGGCTTCTTTGTGAAGATAATGTTTTGCCATTCATTCTTTCAAATAATTATGGTCATTATTTATTAGATAATGAAGACAAGGTGAAAAAAAATCTAGAAGCTAGTCACTGGAATCAAGTCTTTGCCATTTCCGAGCTTTCTTCTGTTATGCCTGCTAACGAAAAAAATAAGTGGTACGAACAAATCGAAAAAAAACAATTTCCAGATTTTAATAAAGAAAATATACAATCAACCTTTCTTTCTCTTTTTTCACAAAAAGATGACTTTTTCGCCGAAAAAATAGCAGGCCTTTTTAATTCATTATCTGCAAAGCACGTCACGAACAACGGAATCGAATTTGGAGAAAAATTTATAATAACCAATGTTACGGACAATTACAGATTTACAAATTCGAGAAAAATTGACCTGATCCACGACCTCAGAGACGTTATTTATCAAATTAAATTTAATAGATCGCCTGACTACAAATCAACACGCGAAACAATTGATTTAATAAATAACGAAAAAAATTATGGTACATGGTTTAATGTAGATGGTGGGCTATGGAGAATTAAGCTTTTTAAAAATGGTTCTGCCCATTTTGAAATTTCGGAAGATTTAACCATTGCGCTAAATAAATGTTTATCTAGGAAATTTCCTAACGTCATTGGGATAAAGAAAGAGAGGAAAAAGCAAAGCAAAAAATTATCACCCATTACAATCGGGCCATTTGATACCGAAGCATTGTTTTTTATTTACGAAAATCTTAAAAGCACAGATACAAAGGAACATTTAGAAATTTCCAAATATTATAGATACGAGGACTTGTGCCCGAATCTAAAAAACGTTGTTGATTCAATTATTTCAAATTATTTATATTTCGAGTCGGATAGAGCTTTTGTTTTTCCAGTAAACACAAAGGACGAAATATATAAAAAAATTCTAGGCATTTAGTTAAACCAAACGGAGCCTTCGGCTCCGTTTGTAATGTGCGAACAGTTATTTTTCTATTTTTGATAAATATTCTTTCTATGACCTATTGCAATCACAAGAACTAGGACTTCACTTTTTCTTATCTGGTAAATAATTCTATAGCTTCCTACGCGCAATTTAAAAAGTCCTGATAGATTTCTTCGCAACGGAAGACCAAATTTTAACGGGTCTACCATGAGCTTATCCTCTATTGCTCTTTTGATTATTTTTTTAACATTCCCATCAAGCTCGTTAATTTCCTTTGAGGCCGATTCGGTGTATTCTATTGTCCATTTTTCACGTTCAGTCATTTTTTCTTGGCCCATACTTGTTCATGGGATAGTCTTTTTTCTTTTTGTCTCTGATCCGCTATTTTTGAATAATATAAGTCTTCATTAATCTCTAATGCTTCTTTCGCAAGATCGAGTATTACACTCGACAGAGAGGATTCTTTTCTAAGTTCCTTAATCGCCTCAAATTCACTATATAATTCGTCTTCTATTGTTAAATTGACTCTTTTTTTAGAAGTGCTCATTTTTCCCCCTCGCGTAGAGTTACTTAAGAGTAACACCTTTTAGCACCATGGTCAATTATCATCAATTATAATTAGTTATTTAATGCCGACCCGTGGCCCCATAGCCCCGTGTTCGGCATCCTTTAAAGGATGATGAATTAGAAACTTCAAGCCTTCGGCTTTTCTAATTCATTTTCTTTTTTTCTCTCGCGCCGTGGCCCCGAAGCCCCAGCGCGGAAGGTACTTTTTTCATTAATATTCTTGTCGTTTATATTTAACTGCTTGTGGCCCCATAGCCCCAAGCATGAGGAAAGAAATCTCTTTATTTATATTTCTCAAACGCTTTCGCGTTCAAGAAATAATCACTTCGTGATTTTGAAAAAAACAATTGCCCCCTCTCCCTGCGTTCGAGCCTAGAGCCTTTTAAAAATTTCAGCAAGGTTCGGCTTCGCCTTTCCCCCTTGCATAAATTTTTCTAAGTCTCTTTTTAGTCTCTCAACTTCGGGGGGCAATTTTTTTTAGAAGAGAATGACCCGTCAATTTTAACACTTGGAGGCTTCATGCAAGGTTCAGAATTTTTAAAATCAGTTAATCCAATTACCTTTAAAGCAAACTCTTTAGATGCTTTTAAAGTTTTCACAAATCCCCACGCTCACGGAACAGAGAATTTTTTTAAATTAGCAAACGATGGAGTTATGGAAATTGTCTACACCGACGGGGTAAGGGATTTATTCAAGTCAAAATCATGTTATTGGTTTAGAGATATTATATCATCTTACTCATCTAAAATTTTTGCATCAGGAGAGGACTTTTTTTCGTTATTTATTTTAAAAAATCCAAATTCTGAAAGCGAAGCTCTTTTTTTAGCCACTGATGGAAATACGAAAGTTCTAATCAAGCAAGAGATACCTTACACCGACTTGGATTTAAATATTCATTTATTTTTAGAGTTTGATGGTTGCGCTCGATATACCCTAATGCTTCCTAGTGAACGCTAACGAGGAAGGGGATATTATGAATAATTTACTTTTAAGATGTGTTATCACTGGAACAAAAAAAAGATGCCGTAAGATCAGCAGACTTTGGATTGACCTTGAGGGCGATCATTTAAAGGACAATGAAAAAATCAGAGAGTCATTAAAATATTTTAAGGCAATCGGCAATATTAAAATAAATGGCTACAAGACTAAAGAGATTGAAGGGCAAGCCAATTTATTAATAATAAATATGGTTCCGAGTTATTCGCAAGACGTCACAAATTTATTTAACACTTCATCTAATTGAAATTGAATCAAGTCAAAGGGGAGTTATGAGCACATCAACTATTGAAAATGCAATCATTGATTACTTTAAAGGTGAAAATAAGACCTATAAGACAGCAAAAGAAGTCTATGATTTAATCCAGTTGGCTAAAGGTCTAACTGGCATTTTTGTCGCAAATTATAAATTTGTACTAAACGGTGAAACAGTTGAAGGTCATGAGCATGAACACACAGATCACGTTATCATACTTCATGGTTCAAATGTAATTAGAGTTTTTTGCATAAATGGATATGTTGATATTTGCGACTTTAAAAATATCGCCATCAATGGACTAGAGCTATTGAGCTTCAATAATTCAGGGGCGATTTTTCCAAATCTCGATAACACTCAAATAAACCCAATCAAGCCAACCGCAAAGATTAAAATAATTCCCCCATCACAATGTGAATTATTACCCATCGAGTGCGAGTGCGGTTATCACATGGGGATTGATTTTTCCTACGTTGATCAAGTTTCCGATTTTAAAACACCTTGTCCGTCGTGCGATCTTGTAATAGACACCGCGACAATTAAATAAAGGATTTTATGAAATTAAAGATTGAAGATTTTCATATCTTGAATAATGAAATTTTATCATCCTATGAAAAAGAAGATTTAGAAAAAATGGAATCGTTCGATGATTTAATCATAAATGAAGAAATTAGAAATTTCTACGACACAGATGATTGGAACGATGAGATCAATTACTGGATTTCCTATTATAGAATTTTTTGGAATTTTTTAAAAAAAACAAATCACGTCGAACTTACTAATATTGAAAATGAACTACTAAATGAACTATTAATTAATAAAAAAGAAGGCTTCAATGAAAGGAAATGAACTTAAGGCATTGCAGAAAAACTGTCTTTTAATAGCATATTTAATTCAAAAAAATATAGACGCATACGACGACGATTTAGCCGAAACATATAGCGCCATCGTAGATGAATTAACTTCTCTCAATTTATTTATAGGCCAAGTTTTAGAAAAAGAAAAAAAATAAGCTATTTTAAGCAGCCGAACCCGTGGCCCCATAGCCCCAGGTTCGGCATCCTTTAGGGATGATGAATTAGAAACTT
>CAZWYP010000023.1:0-4180 GCA_964638415.1 uncultured Gammaproteobacteria bacterium | reverse complement strand
TTTTGACCCGACTAAATGAACAAGTAAGGCTAATCGCGAATGTGGTTTGAATTAAGTGTTCGGCAGTTAGTTGGGAAATAAAAAAGGCTTTTAAGTCTTCTTGGGTCACTTGATTGAGGAGCCTGCAAGTTCCATCCAATGACCCAAGTTTCTTAAAAAAAGAATATCAAAGTTTTATTTTTTTACAAGGAGTTTTTATGAAGCATTATTTAACAGTAGTTGATCAAATTATTTCTAAGCTAGAGTCAGGCGTTGTTCCATGGAAGCAACCTTGGGTAAATTTTCCGAAAAATTTTTCAACGGGAAAACCTTATCAGGGAATTAATACATTAATTCTTAACCTTGAACCAAGAAAATGCAATTTATGGGGAACGGTTAAGCAGATTAATGATGCAGGGGGGAGAATTAAGCAAGGCGTAGGATTTAAGCACAAAAAGATATTTTTCTGGACTACAAAAAATACCGAAAAAGTCGATTCTCTTGGAGAAGTCACCGAAGGTTCATTTCCTGTTTTAAAATCATATATCGTCTATAACCTAGAAGATACAATCGGCTTAGAACATCTTTTAGAGCCAGCAATAAATAAAAAATCCATCCCACCAAACGAAAGAGCAGAATCTATTATTTTAAACTTACCAGAGAAGATTAAAATATTTCACGGGAAAACTTCGGCATGCTTTCTACCATCTTACGATGAAATACACATGCCAGATAGAAATAATTTTATTTCTACTTCAAGTTACTACTCAACACTTTTTCACGAAGTCACTCACTGGACGGGCGTTCCAATGAGATTAAACAGATTCGATCTTGATTTAGGAATACATAAAAAAGGTGAAGCCTATTCAAGAGAAGAATTGGTGGCAGAACTTGGTAGTTCATTTTTAATGGCCGAATGTGAAATGTTTGACCTAGATACCCTCAATAACTCTTCGGCCTATTTAGCATCATGGATCAAGTTTATCAAAGAAGACCCCAAGGCTTTAATTGTTTCCGCAAATAAAGCCCAAAAGGCAGTGAATTTTATTTTAAACAGAACCATAAATTAAAAACAATCTTATAAATTTCCTACAGAGAGGTATTTATGAAGCACAATACTAAGAATATTTTCTTTATCGAAATGAATTTATCTTGCACCGACAGAGATAACAAAGAAACAAGAAAAAAAATCGAGCTTGGATTAATAAGGACAGCGAATGAAGTTGATCCAAAATCTTTTTTAACAATGTATTGCGAAAGCAAAGAGTTCCATAATTTAATCTGGGATCAATTAAATAAATTCTACGAACCAAAAACAATAAGAATTACTTTTCTAAAACCAAAAATACTAAATTCATCCATAATTATTCCCTCAAAAAGAATTTTCCATACAGTACATTACAAGATGTGATTTTTTTCACGAATTCATTTTATTTAAACATGGGCCCTTTTCCTCTTTAGGGCCTTTTTTACTACCTGCAACTTCCGTCTTAAGTCCCTAATTTTATTAATTCTATCCTTCAATATCTAAATACTCCTGTCTTTCTAATAAGTTATCGGTTTTTTAAAACTGTCATCTACCCCCCAAAAAAACTCCGTTTAATAGGGGGTAGATGAAATTTCAAGCAGATAAGTCATGATTTAGTGTGATAATAGTGTGATTAATGCGTGATGATTGTGTGATAATTGTGTGAGCGATGTTTTTTATATGTTATTATTTCAATAAATATACAAAGGAGATTTGTGAAAACAAAAGATCTGTTAGGTATTATTTTTTATTCAAGTGGGGGAGTTTTTTTTTCACCAAATATTTTATTTGGCAGGGAGAACAAACGAGCATCCGCATTTAGGAGCTTCTTGAGGTTTAATAAGTCTCTTTTTAATGCGGTCACAGTCGAGAAGTGTGGAACTTTTTATGAGTTAAATAATAAGGGTTGCGCTGTATTGTTCGGGGTTAACGAGGCGCTATTTATAAAGCAAAGTTTTGCCGAGATGGGAATTTATGAGCGTCTATTACGATCGGTCATGGCCGTTGAGCTGGCAAAAATAATTCCATCAAATAAAAAACTAATTAATATTAATAATATTAATTACTCCTTTTTTAATGAGACATTTTCCTTGCCATCCAAGAGAGCAAATATCATTTGCGACTCTCTAAGTGCCGATATAATCGGGGATGAGGTTGGCTCTTTCCATGTTCCAAAGCTATTAAAAAATAAAAATATTTCTCGAACTCTTCGCTCATTTTTGAATTATTCAATCTTAGAAATTAACCACACTAAAGACTTCCCGTTAAAGGACAGCGAGGTAGTTATTGCGGGGAAAAATAATTTAATTAAAAAGAGTTCTGTAAAAACAGAGGATCTAGTCTCTACTTGGAGGATGCTTTTCGATGAGTTAATAGAAAAAGACGACGAAGACATGTCAAAGTTTTTTTCTAAAAAGGAATTGCTAGACATGGCAATCATTTTAAATGGTTCTCTTTTAGAGAGCGATTATTTAAACACTCGGGACACGGGTACTAATATTAAGTACCATCTATTGAGATTATTATCCTGTGAGGATTATCAAGCGTGGGACTCTTTGGCGCGTGAAATTAAGGGACGGGGAGCTTCTTTTTTTGGGAAGGTGGGTGTTGGGAGTATTGAGGAAGAGGCAAATATATCAAAACTGAAAGAAGTAATTGAATACGCCCTTTCCGATCATTCTAAATCCAAAGAGCTTGGCGTTTTGGTTAATGCTCTAATTACGAAGGATGCCCCTTTTTATTCAAAAAGGAGCTTTCTGAGTGTTATTAAAAATTCTTTAGATAAAGACTTTAGAAAAAATGAAGTGGGATGGTATTTAATTATGCAATTCAAAAGCTCACTAATTCTTTATTTTATCAATCATTCCACCACAATTGAAAAACATTCAGGTGCGATTGAGTTTATCATCAATAATGATCTAGATATATTTAACAGCGTAATGCTTAGTTTTGTGATGAAAAATAACGCCCAGTAGGTTTTTTTATTTTTTTAAGTGGGTATTTTCTTCATACCCACCTTTCATTTTTTTTCGCACATCTTGTTGATTTCACTTATTAGGCTCGGTCAAAGCACTCCGACCACCCCGACCATTCTCATTATTTTTTTGAGATTCTTGATATTTTGATTTTGCGAATTTTAGTGGTTCCGATTTTTTATTGTGGGATATTTAAAATGAAAAGCCTAAAGATTGAAAGTGAAATTACTGAAAGCTTAGTGATGTTATTGGTCGCATTTTTAGAAAAAACCGACAAGTTAACAAATGAGGAATTTCTTACGAAGTTCCAGTTTCACAGAAGAACAATTGAAAGACAGATTAAAAATAATACAAAAATTTCTAAAAAATATTTCATCCCAATAATTAATTTTCTATACCCAAGTTGCGATCAAGGGGAATTAGTGAAACTGATCGGAGAGGAAGTATGGCATTTTATTTATGAAGCACCTCGGAAAAACAGAAGCACTTGCATAAAGCTTGCACCCATCAATGTTCAGTTAAATCAGACACTAGCTAAATTATTTAATGAAGCCGAGAGAGGTATTTGCGTTAATGATGGTAAAAAAAAATTCGGCGAATCATTTCTGGGATTCATTTCACAGCTAGAGCGTTATGGCCTAGTTGAAAAGGCGTCAACAGGCGAAAGCAAGTGGTACTCGATTGGATTTAAAGATCATCATCCAATTTTATTTGAGCTATGGAAGTCCAACTTTGGAAATTAAGTGGGGGGCTGTGATGATCCCAATAAACGCAGTTTTGCCATTAAGTAGGACTAGAGGCGTGGCATGGATATGAAAAAAGCCAATGTGTTTTATGTTAGACTCACTATTGCTTGCATCGATAAAAATAATATGGCCATCAAGAAAAAAGTAGAGCTTGGAATGGTTAAGATATCTGGTTCAGCTCTTTCGAGGGATAGCTTGATTAAATACAGCGAAACCAAGGTTTTTCAAGTTAAAATATGGAAAGAGCTTGATAAGTGTTATTTACCAAATGAAGTCTTTGTTGACTTCATCAAGCCCAAAATTACCAAGAGCGGAATAATGATCACAGGATCAAGTTGCTTTCTTAGGTTGTCTTTTAAGACATAGACTTCAATTCTAAAGTATTTTAATTAATGGCCCGAAAAGGTTTTTATGAAAATTGCCCTGTTGTCATTTATGTTCTCCGCCTCTCT
>CAZWYP010000022.1:0-4270 GCA_964638415.1 uncultured Gammaproteobacteria bacterium | reverse complement strand
GAAAGTTCACTAGCTTCTGGTTTGCGTGGCAACCGGCAGCATAAGCTAAGCGTTAGGTATATAATTGTTCAGAGTTTGCAAATTTTGAATTTCTGTGTTTAACTTGAATTTGGTTTTCCTGTTTTAGGGTTCACCAAATCTTTCAAGAAATTCCGTTTTCAGTTCATTTTTAAGTTTGTGGTTCTTTTAAATTTTGTGTGAAGTTTTGCTCAACTTGAGTTTTAAAGTTGTCTTTGAAAAATGTCTCTGTTCGCTTCCCTTTCTTCAACCAACTTTTCAAGTTTTGAGAAAACGCTCGGTTTCAGAAACTCCAACGTAGTCCAGGAATACAAATACAAAATTCGTTTCTTTGGTTTAAATACGAATTCAAAACTCAAACCCAAACGTTTCCGTTCTCATTAAGAACCCAAACCAAAAACTTTGAGCAAGACTTCATGAGAATCAAACAAGGTTTTCGTAGGTTTCAGACAATTCAATCCAGTTCTGCTTTGAGATTTTCCAGAAAAGAGTTACTTTCAACAGCCAAAACGAATACAAAATGCTTTTTTTTAGTGAATACAAAAGACAACAATTAATACCTAACTATCGCTTCCTGGCTGACGAACTCGCGGCTTGGTTTCTTTAGTTTTCAACTCATTTTGAAAGGTTTTCGGCTTCGGTAAGATCACGAGTTCGCACCAGAAGCTAGGCGTTAGATTTGGTTTGCTCAGTTTCTATTAGATTTTTAGTTCTTTGAAATTTTGCACGTTCCATCCGCTCTTCATTTTAGATCACAGCCTTGAGTTCAACTTTGTTTCTTCCGGTTTTGCAAAATGAAAGAGCGGGCGTTTTCTCTTTTATGTTTTTTGGGTTTTTGAGTTCTCGGGTTTCTTGTCAGTTTTTCTCAGTTACAAAAATTAAATTTCTTCCCAAACTGCCAGAATGCGCTTTTGTTGCCCTTTTGGTTTAAAAATCTCAATTCCCTACTTTGTCTTCATTTTAAAGCGTTTTAAATTAGAAAACGCGTTTTATCCAAGATCGTGCAAATCTAACTATCGCTTCCTGGCTGACGAACTCGCGGCTTGGTTTCTTTGGTTTTCAACACATTTTAAAAGGTTTTCGGCTTCGGAAAGTTCACGAGTTCGCATCAGAAGCTAGGCGTTAGGCATTTATTTTTAAAGTTTTATGATGAGATAATCTTTTTGTTCTAAATAAATATGTAACTAAACCTCTAAGGTGTTTAATGGCAACTGGTGGTCCAAATATGTGGTGTCCTAATTGCAAGAAAGTTACTAATTGCAAAGCAATGCCACTTTACAAATTTGGGAAGTCAAGCAGTCGAAATTGGAGAATAAATAGTAACTCAGATATAATCTGGTTTCGGAGAATTAGACAATGTCAAGAGTGTAACGAATCATTTACTTCTGCTGAAACAGAAGAAGCTTTACTTAGTGAGCTTTTTGAACTTAGAACTCGTGTTGCAAGTAAAAATAAGGAATCAGTTAGCAAAGCATTACACAATTCCCCTTGGTTAAAAGGTACAGATGAAATTCCTAGAAGCCTTGCTGCTGGCCTAATTCAGAATAGTGCTTGGTGGTTAACTCATTCAAGTGGTACACCAGTTCGTGCACCTGGCCATGCATCAAACCTCAAAGAGGGGCAAAGAGGGTGGGTCATAGAATTTGGTGCAAATTCCTTTTTAGTTGGTTTGGCGCTCAAGCGTTGCAGAGAAGAGATAATTCGTAATTTGGAATTGGCTGAAAATGGAAAACTTCCTTTACTTTCGGATCTTAAATTAGCAATTCGAAGGCATCTAAGAAGCTCCGTTGCAAACTTTGAGGGATATGAATATGATAGCTACTATCCCGAAACAAATGGGCAATTAGTATTTGGTGCTCAGGCAATTAATCTAAATGATGCAGTAAATTTTATACTTAATAAAGCAAGCGTTGGTGACTTATTCATTTAATATTTGTTATATTGCTTTAGGTTATTCATTTATATTATAGAATTATTTAAATAAATAAATTGCCTAACTATCGCTTCCTGCCGATTATTGCGCGGCTTGGTTTCTGGTAGTTTAACTCATTTTAAAAGGTTTTCGGCGTCGGCAAGTTCACGCAATAACGGCAGAAGCTAGGCGTTAGGAGCAAAGAATGTCTACAGAAATAATTATGCAAGGTCCCCCTGGATCCGGGCCGGTTATGGTCACTCGATTGTTAGAAAGTATTCGTCCTAGTTGGCAAGGTAGGGGGTTGATTGATCGAGTTAAACGTTTATTACCAGTTGACCCTGGTAGTGCCTGCCAAAGATTATTAAATGCTGCGTTTCAGGATTTAAAAGAAAAAATTCTATTAGCTGGTGTTGATATTGCAAAGGAAACTGCCAAAACCAATAAATTGCCGGCCATTGAAAAGGAAGAGGATATATTAGAAAATTATTCAAGTTACAACATAATAGAATTGTCATTTCGACTCGGCATTATTAGCAGGGCTGAATATAGAAGGATGCAACGATGTTATGAAATAAGAAGAGATCTTGAACATGAAGATAACGAATATGAGGCTGTGTTAGAAGATACATTTTATATTTTCAAATCCACGATTGAAATAGTGCTGTCTCAGGATCCTATTGAAACTATAAAATTGGCAGATATCAAAAATATAATAAATACACCAAATACAATTAGTGTTAGCCAAGTTATTCTTGATAACTATGAACATGCCCCTACAATAAGACAAGCAGAAATTGTAAGAATGCTAATCGGTGTGGCCACTGCCACATCACATCCGGAAATAATCAAAGAAAATGCAATACGTTTATTGGGATCATTTAGGGAAGCAACACGTGAGCAAGTTAAAATAGAAGTAGCAACTGTAACAAATGAAAACTTGAAAAACCGATCACTTGAAATAAGATTGGCAAATGTTCTCAACGTGATTGGCGTTTTGCCGTATATAAATAAAAATAAATTGCAAGATATTTACAAAGGAATATTGCTCGAAGGGCAGAAAACAGAAGATTGGGAGAAACAAGGAAATATTTCAAGTGCTTTCTATGATATTGGTGGTTTTAATTACTGTCCAGTTGAAATGGAAAAAGACTTTGTTCATTTATTTGCAAATTGGTGGATTGGTGAACCAGGAAACTATGGGAATTACGGTAGAAATAGGTCGGTGTTTTATAGTAATGCCGCTGCGCCAATTATCAGAAAAATATTTAGCGAGAGTCCACGAGACCTATCTGGAACATTAAGTGACATGAGAGAAAGTAAGGGGTTTGCGAACAAAATCACGAATGTGCATCTTTTAAGGCGATTTGAAAATTTAGTAGATATGGCAATTCGAATATAAGCTCCTAACTATCGCTTCCTGCTGATTATTGCGCGACTTGGTTTCTGGTAGTTCAACAAATTATGAAAGGTTTTTGGCTTCGGTTGGTTCACGCAATAACAGCAGAAGCTAGGCGTTAGATATCATTTTATGAAACCATTTTTACTCTTCCTTTTCTTTCTCAATTTACAACCTATTGAGCCAGTTGTAGTTCAATTGGGAAATGGTTTTACTCTTGAAGGCGAGAATGAATATAGAGATGGTAACAACGAGTTTCTTGTTCACTGCAAACTTTTCAGAAATAATCAGTTACTTTTTCAAGATACTACAAATCGTTCATTCTACTTTGGAAATCATGATTACCCATTAACAATTGAACTAAACAAAAATGAATTTCTAGTTTTCCTTGTTTATGATGATAGACCAATTAAAAATAAATCAATTATGTTTTCTTTTAAGAATGATTTATTAACAAGATTAGATACCATTCCTGAGTTTTTTATTTTCGGGAAAAACCTGGATCAAGATCCATATCCTGAATATGCAGGTATTTGGGATTTTGGTGAACAGTGGGACAAAGTTGATACATTGGTTACAGGTTACAATCCAATTATACTTTACCAAAATGAAATAAATGGTCTTGTCATTGATTCAGTTTCTACTGAACTTGTGAATAAGACAATATATGGTTCATTTTTTGGGTTTTCATATGATGCAAGAATCACTTTTCCCGTTTCAAAAGTTAACTCTAAATTTACAAAAGAATATCAAAGACTAATTTCAATAAAATAATATCTAACTATCGCTTCCTGGCTGACCGGCACGCGGCTGGGTTCTTGAAGTTTTTAAACATTTTGAAAGGTTTTCGCTTCGGGTTGCTTCACGTGCCGGCACCAGAAGCTAGGCGTTAGATTTGGTTTGCTTGGTTTCTTTTTAGATTTCTAGTTCTTTGAAATTTT
>CAZWYP010000021.1:0-4377 GCA_964638415.1 uncultured Gammaproteobacteria bacterium | reverse complement strand
CAGGCACTTGGGGAGCTTATAGACCGCCAAATAAAATATTTATTTGTCCTTGGCATATTAATAAAGCTGGCGGTTTGGAAAAAGTTATTAAACATGAGATTGCACACCTTAAATATTTTAATAGCGTGAGCGGCATGAATCATTAAGAAAAAGAGAATTTTATAAATAGTAAGGAAAAAGAATTATTCAGGTAATTTAATGATTTAAAATTGTGGTAGTAGAATTTAAATACGATTTGGAAAAAGACATTGAAAACTTTTTTTCAGTTGCCAAATATTCAAAAGCCAATTCAAATTCCACGATAAAAAATAGATATCAGTTAAAATACGGCTTTGAATTGACTTCTGATAATTTGAAGTCTTTTATTTCGGAAGAGATCAAAGAACAACAATTAGATTTGGATCTAATAGCTAAACAATATCAAAACAACTGGAACTTGATCAATGATGAATTTTTTTCCCGTTGCGATAAGTTATTTTCTTACGTTTTACCGGGCAATAAAGTAAGTGCTTATTTAACAGTTTGTGATCGATGTGGCTATAATATTGAGAATAATTATTTTTTTGTTTCCGTGCACTCTAATAAACCGAAATTAACTACTATTCATGAATTATGGCATTTTTATACTTGGTATGCTTTTGCGGATAAATTGCAATTTTTGGATAAAGATAATTATTATATAGTAAAAGAGTCATTAACCGTGATCATTAATCATGAATTTAAGGACTGGCTTGATGGTAGTGATGTCGGGCAAGCTGCTCATCAGCCATGGCGCCGGGAAATAGAAGAGATTTGGTTAAAGGAGAAGAATTTACCGGAGGTTATAAATTATTTGAAAAATAATTACAAGTCCATTTAGATTATAATTTTTTGGAAATTGATTCGTATTCAGCTAAACAATGAGAGATGATATCAGGTCATTATTTATAAATTACCAAGCGCTATTTCCAGAAGAATCATCTTTATTTGTTTTACTGAATCAACAATTTGGTCAGCAGGCAGATATTGGCAGCAGAAAAAATTTTACCGGCCATGTGACAGCCAGTGGTCTGTTAATTAATAAGCAGGGAGAAGTTTTAGTTATTTTTCATAAATTTCTGCAGAAATATTTGCAGCCTGGGGGACATATTGAATCAGCGGATAAAGATTTGCTAGCAGTGGCAGCTAGGGAAATAAGAGAGGAGACAGGTATTACCGACATAATTTTGCATGACTGTTATAAGCTAAATAATAGTCCTGTTATTATAGATACCCACTACATTCCCGCCAATCCAAAAAAAGGTGAGTTGGAGCACTACCATCATGATTTCATGTTTATTTTTACTACTTCACAGAAGAAGGTGGTGTTAGATAATAAAGAGGTGATAGAATTTACTTGGCTGAGGGCAGAAGAACTGCTTAAAGATAATGATTCCAGCTTATCTAGAGCGTTGGTTAAAGTTAAAAGATTAGAGTTGATGAAGTAAGTTTTTTATACCCCCCTGGCTATGAATGTTTATTAACAAGGGCATTTTTTTATTTCTAACAATAATTTTTGATGGCGTTCTTTTAATTTTTTAAAAAGACTTTCATTTTTTAATTTCTGGTCAGCAATCTTAATAAAATATTCTAATTTTTGCATCAATACTTTTTCCATTCCAGGATTATTACCAAAAAGATAATAATTGCTATTATCTAAAATGTCAGCGCATTTAATCATCAAAGCTTCTTTACCGGCATTTTTGGTTCTTTTAAACATTTCCTGGTATTGTTTTTTCTGGTTTTTAATTTCTTTTTTAAAAGAAACTGCGGATACTAAATTGCTAATTTTTTTACCAAATTTTCTTTTAAGATTTTCAATTGTTACTTTCGAGTCTTCTAATAAATCATGCAATGCCGCTGCGGCAATTGTAGTGGCTGGTGAGCCGTTTTCTGCCAACAAACAAGCTACTTTTAAGCTATGAAAAATTACCGGTTTTTTATTGAAACCACTTTTTAGATACTCAGTCATTAAAAAAATCATAGCATTTTCAATGATCTGGCTATCTTTTTTTGAGTATGCTTTTCCCATATAATACATCTAAACAGTTTATATTGTACACATTTTTAAGATGATTATCAATTTTTGTTTTTTGGTTAAAAATTATCAAGAAACAGTGTTTTTATGTATATTCTAGCCTAAAATTAAGGGTTTGTGGTATAATATTATTGTTGAATAGCGTGGTTTTTAAGTCTATTAGTTGAGGTAGTAAATATGGAATTAGTGGCTAATTTTACCTTAAAGAATAATATTTTATTAGCTGTTTCGGTTATTGACTTGTTAATGGTAATTTTTGTATTGAGCAGGGGATTAAAAAACAAGGTTAATCTTTATTTCGGTTTATTGATGTTTTTTACCTTCATCTGGAGCATTTCTTTGTTTATTGCCAGATTTTTCGGCAATATAACCCTGACGCATATTTTTGAGAATATCACCTTTATTGCTGGGATCTTAATTATTATATACATTTTATTTTTTGTTATTAATTTTCCTTATAAATCTGTAAATTTGTCTTGGTGGCAGAAGGTCTTAATCTGGCTGCCTTTCATTATTGTTTGCTATCTGGTAGCATTTGGTAACTTTATCATTGAGACTAATTATTACAATAACTGGGGAGAGTATGTGTCAAAGTATAATAATGTTCAGTTTATCTTTTACTTTCTGTATTTAGTATTTTTGTCGGTTCTATCTTTGTTTTACTTAGTAAGGAAATATCTGTCTGCCGAGGGGATAATTAAGCTGCAGATTAAACTACTGCTCTGGGCTTTGATTATTGGCATGGGGCTGGCTACTTATTTTGATCTGGTTTTGATTTATTTTGGCAATTTTGAATATAATTGGCTGGGACCGGTGTTTTCCTTATTGGTTAATTCGGCGGTCTTCTATTTGATATTTTTAAACAGGGATAAGTCTTTTATTAGGGGTAAATAATTTTTATGTCTTACCAAAGCATTATATTATTAATCATTGCCACTATTAATTTATGTTTAGCAGTAGCGGTATATCTACGCAACCGTCAAAGTCCGGCTAATTTCTACTACAGCATGATGGTTTTTGTGGGGAGTTTGTGGATTCTGGGATTATTTGGGTATTCTATGACCTTTGATAATCCAACATTAAGACTTTTTTTTACTCAGCTCACATATATTTTCACGTTAATTACTGGGTTATATTATTTTGTTTTTACCTATCATTTTCCTTACAAAACTTTTACTATCCCCAAGATATTTTTTATATTCTTATATATTTTTATAAGTTTATATGCTTTGATTCTAAGTTTAGATCCGGGATATCTTTTAGATCTTAGTATTTTGTATACTAATTTAGAATCTTTAAATTTAATAAATTATCTAACTTTTTCTCTAATTTTTTCAATTATTATAATTTCTGGGTTTATTATCTTATTTAGAAAATTAAATAGAGCGGAGGGTGTCATTAGAAGGCAGATTAAATATGTTCTCATAGCCACATTTCTTACATATTTATTAGCCTCAATAACAAATTTAGCTACTGGATTTTTTTATCAAGCTGAGGCAAATGGTTTTTTGAATTCAGCCTGGTCTGATATTTATTGGCTTGGCCCAGTATTTAGTCTAATTAATGTTACAGTTATTGGTTGGATTTTGTTTAAAAAATAATTCTTCTGTTTATGGGTAATATAAAATTTTATTTTGAATTTAAAAAATATTTTATTACTGAAGTAGATCAAAATCAGGCTAGTCTACTAAAAAAAATTTTTGAACTTAGATATGATATTTATTGTAAACAATTAAAATGGGTGAAATCCAATGAATCTTATTTAGAATTTGATGATTATGATCGTAAAGCTATCCATTTCGCAGTGGTTGATTATAAGAATAATATTCTTGGTACGTCAAGAATATTATTAGGTGGCAAGGATAATTTTATGGTCAATAAAGAGTTTAAAATTTTAGTTGATAAAAATTTTTTTAATCAAATTGATATAGATGAGTGTGTGGAAATTTCTCGTCTCGCTATTAAAAATAATTATAGAAATTATAATAATATAAATTTATCAATCGCAACAAATTTATATCTTGCAATGTATGTTTGGTCTTTGTGCAATAAAAAGAGGTATTGGGTTATTGTTGTTGAAGAGAAGTTTTTAAATTATTTAAGAAATAAATACTTTTTACCAATTAAGTTATTAGGAAATCCTAATATTTATTCTGACGGAGTTAAAGCCGTTGCAGCTTTAGTTAAGATAAAAGATCTGAGGTTTGTATTGTTGTTTATTATTAAACCAAAGTTATTTTTTATTTTTATAAAAATGTATATTAAATATGGATTTAAATAATATACTATCAATATTAATTATTGCCACCCTATTGTTTTTA
>CAZWYP010000020.1:0-4424 GCA_964638415.1 uncultured Gammaproteobacteria bacterium | reverse complement strand
GCCTGCGCGGGAATGACTCGGAGTGGTGCGGTGAGTGGTTGGTCGTGACACATGAACCCTCGTGTTTCAACGTGACTGGCTACTAGCCAGGACCGCTTCGCTGGGTTTGGTGAGCGACTCTTAATCCCCATCGCTTGGCGCACCGATACTGGAGCCACCAATGAGCCGAAATCAAGGCAACACCAAGGGGGTTGCTTTTGCTCCCCTGATTCCCCAAGGCGCCTCCGCTGAAGAGGCCAGTCCACCAGTGAGTCCGCACAACTCAGAAGAAGCCTTGCTTAGCCAGGCGCTGGAAAGCCTGCATACCCTGGCGCAGCACAAGCCAAAAATTGCCGGGATGTCTCAACTGCTGGAGTACATACAGGGTAGTGCCCCCTCCTCCGCCTTGCCCAAAGGTTTGCCTGGCGACATCCATGGCAGCAATGTCATTGCCACACGCAGCCAGCAGGCCCTGCGCCTGATTGCGGATATCCGTCAACGTAGTCTGATATATGTACCCTCCTCCTGGCGCCTGACCACCACACATGTACTGGATTTTCTGGAGCTGCGCCTGAAGCCGATGGCTCGGCTTGAGAACTTGAATCCCCAGGCAGCGGTTAAACCAAGCACGAACGGCGCTCGCAGTGCCCCCTCCACCGATATTGCACCACTGGAGTGTAAAGCGTGTCAGAAACTGACCCAGCAAGGCATTCCCCATCGCCGCTGTGGCGAACATGGAATCAAACTGCCATTCTTGATTGCTGAATCTGAGTCAAAGCTGTTTGGCAATGATTCAAAATATTCTACGGAAGATGAGCGCCCCAAATGGTTTGCAACTCAATATGGACCTATTGACCTGGGGTCGGCAAGTAAAGGGGTGTTGCTCAACCTATTGAAGTGCCTAATGTTGATAGGTAATGGAAAAAATATACTACCTGATCCGCCCGGCTTAAGCCCTCTGCCTCCTGGTAGGATGCTGCCTGTGGCAATGGCTATGGTGGATTATTTTGCGGTGAATAAGGTGTACGGACCTCAAACTGCATTTACTTCTCCGGCATTGGATGCTGCGGTCGGATTATCATGGGCCTTAAAAAAACAGGCCAAAGAATGGAAGGGAATTAAAGGCTTTGAAGAATTTAAAGAGATTGATGGGCTGGAAAAATTCAGTATTCAAAGCAGGCCTGAGACAATAAAACGTTTTTCATTTAATCAGGCTTGGAATTTTTTAGATGGGTTGTTGATTACAGTGGATACCGTATCTTATGTTCAGATATACGTCGATGGGATTATTTTTGATGTGGGTGATTGTAGAAAAGTAAAAAGCATTGACGTGCGCTATGTGTTGTATGACACATATGGGCTGGATCTGCCAGATATAGAGAAGTATGGTGCTGTTAAAGAGGGTCATGTGGTAGAAAAAACGTCAAAAGAGGGCCATGTGGTAGAAAAAACGTTAAAAGAGGGTCGTGTGGTAGAAAAAACGTCAAAGGAAAGTTTAATTTCCAATGTCTTTGGTGGACTATTTAATGCATGGTGGCTATTGCAGTATAAGCACGGTTGCGTGCCTTTTATTGTTAAAGCACAAGTTCGTGATCGATGGGTGTTGCAGTGATGAACTACAAAAGACTTCGAGTTTATTGGAGAAAAGCGAAGTGGCCATTGGCTTTGTTGTACATGCTTTCTTTATTGCTCTGGTGGTACGTTGAGGTGATCCGCGATTGGAATCGTTTTTCCATTCGGCAAGTTTATCCTGGGGTGCCGCTTGATTATTCAAAGCAAGTTTATCCTGAGGCTCCGCCTGATTATTCAGAGCAAGAACCGAGGCATGGATTCCAATCTTTGTATTTTTTGGTGGAGGGCGTTGGAGATCCTTATGTTCGGCTTAAATATGTGCAGACATTCGTTCTCTCATACCATGACTCGTGGGCGCCACTGCTGATGGAAAAACGAAGAGATGGCCTGCTTTCGATGATTCATTTTATGACTGATGATGTGTCTCTCAAAATCAATGGAGATATATTTTACCACTATTTTGAATATAGGTATATATGCACATACAAGGCAGTACAATACCGAACTGGCCGCTTACCGTGCATAGATGAGGTGCACGAAACGGTCGAGCAGCTCAATGAAGAGAGAGGTCATTTGCTGTGGCCGATGACAAATGATTAAATTTAATAAAAAACCATGGGGGCAAGTAGCTAGGTTGCTATGTGGGTGTATCTTTGTTGTAGTTTACCTGTTCGGCGCCCATATGAACAAAATGAATAAATGGAATGGATTTTCTGCTCGGGTGGTGCAAATTGTGCAAGAGCCAAGCTCGGCAGGCAATGAGCTATCTTTTTATATATTAATTTCGGGAGAGGGAGATAGCTTTAGTCGGTGGGTTTTTGCGGTGAATCTTTTTCGAAATAACTATTTTCTTAGGGCGGAATTGAATAAATATGGTGATCTGTATCGCGAGCAAAGATTTGTGCATGTTTATATTGCCAGGCAAACGGACACCCTTGAGTTTCACCGTGCCTTCATGGTGACATCAACCCCACTGCCTGCCATGCAGCGTTATTTTAGCGCACCTGCCAACTTTATCTGTGCGGATGTCGTTGATTTTGATGATTGGCGTTTTCAGGGGACTGGTATGGAGTCTGATCCGGATTTGAAGTTAAATACGTGTGAGCGCTTTTATGCAATGGCCCATGCCAAAGCCAATCAAGAATGGGGGCCATGGCAATGGCCATATTTTTTTGACGCCCGTCCGATTCTGCCTGCATGGCTGATACCCTATGATGCACAGGTGAACCAGTCTCCGTTTTTATAAGCTGAGGCTTTTCTGAATAAGGACAATAGCTGAGTGGAAAATTTAAGCACATCGTGGGTGATACGACAAAGCAAAAAACTTAGAGCATATTGGGCCGAGAACAACAAGAGCAAGTGGCCATTGGCTTTGTTATGCATTTTTTCTTTATTGCTCTGGTGGTATGTTGAGGTGATTCGCGATTGGAATCATTTTTCCATTCGGCAAGTTTATCCTAGGGTGCCGCCTTATGGTTATGATAAAGCCCCAGAGCATGGATTCCAATCTTTGTATTTTTTGGTGGAGGGTGTTGGAGATCCTTATGCGCGGCTTCAATATGTGCAGGAATTTGCCCTTTCACGCCGTGACTCGTGGGCGCCGCTGCTGATGGAAAAACGAAGAGACGGCCTGCGTACGATGATTTATTTTATACGGGGGGACTTAAGTGGAGACCAATTTTATGACTACTTTGGGAATGAGTATATATGCATATACAAGGGGGGGCAATACCGAGCCGGCCATATACCGTGCCTGGATGAGATGTTTCGTACGATCTCGCAGTTCAAGCGCAAGCAGAGCAATTTCCTATGGCCACTGAGAAATGACTAAGTTTCATAAAAAAATATCTTGGCGTCAAGTGTCTAGATGGCTATATGGGTGCATATTTGTTGTGGTTTACCTGTTTGGTGTTCATATGGACAGGATGCAAAAGTGGAATAAACTCTCTGCTCGGGTGGTACAGGTTGTGCAAGAGCCAAGCTCGACAGGCAATAGGTTTTCTTTTTATGTGTTGATTTCGGGTGAGGGAGATAGCTTCAGTAAATGGGTTTTTGCGATGGATTTAATTCGGAATAAATATTTTCTTGAGACAGCGTTGTGGCACCATGGCAATCTGCATCGCGAGCAAAGACTTGCGCGTGTTTATATTGCCAAACAAACAGACACCATTGAGTTTCACCGTACCTTCATGGTGGCGCCAATCTCACTGCCCGCCATGCAGCGTTATTTTAGCGCACCTGCCAACTTTATCTGTGCGGATAGCGTTGAGTTGAAGGAAGGTCCTTTTCAAGAACCTGATATAGTGTTTGACCCAGATTGGAGGTCATATGCGTGTGAACGCTTTTATACAATGGCCCACGCCACAGCCAGTCAAGAATGGCGGCCATGGCAATGGCCATATTTTTTTGATGCCCGTCCGATTCTACCTGCGTGGTTGATGCCCGATGGTGTGCCGCATCCCGTTAGTCCCTCTTCTTCCATGCTCACGTCCAGCAAGAAAAAAGGCCTTTAAGATGGCAAAAAATTGCCGTATTTTATGTTTTTTGGATATTTATTGTGCTGGACTCACTTCTGGTGGCAGGGCCCTGCACCTAAAATTGAGCCACGCCTCTGGTGCTATTGTGCCAAGTATTAATTTAAAATCAAAAAATATATTTGTTATATATTGGGCTCAAGTGCGTAGTTCATGGAGGCTGTCTTGAGTAAGATATGGGTCCGTGGTCATAATGCAATCCTGTTAAAATTTTTCTCTGTTGGATTGAGTGGACTTGTCTTTTATTTGCATTTTCATTCTCTTTATTATTGGAACAAATTCTCTATTCAACAAGTCTTTCCTGATATGCCTTTTCACGAGGTTTATCGGGAGTCTGGG
>CAZWYP010000019.1:0-4446 GCA_964638415.1 uncultured Gammaproteobacteria bacterium | reverse complement strand
AACAGGAGAAAATAAAACTGCTTACAACAAAAGGTTTGGCGTTATGTCGGCGGACTGAAACGCAATTCTCAACTTTTGAACAGCTGGCATCTGTAGTTCCAAGCTTGACGGATATCGCCGAACAACAAAATCTTAACTTCAACTAATTAACTTTACTAAACTTTCGTAACGGGCTGACAGTTTTTCAAATTCCGCCACAACGCCAAGCCCCGAACGTTATGGGCAAGGCTAACAGACCCGACACAACAACAAAATCTAACCACATTTTTGACAACTTCTGACTGACGGGAAAAAAATGAAGAAAAATTTGCGTAGCCGAATAACTACATTTATATTTGTAGCCAAATAGCTTCATAATGAATTTAAGACGAGATGTTTTTCAAGCCATAGCAGACCCGACAAGACGGGCTATACTTCTGTTGGTTACTTCACAAGCTATGACAGCAGGTGCAATTGCTTCAAACTTTGATGTCGCAAGACCGACCATTTCAAAACATATTCAAATATTGAACGAGTGCGAACTTGTGGAGGCAAACCAACAAGGACGTGAAATTCACTATCAACTTAAAATAGAAAAAATGAAGGAAATCGATAAATGGTTGGAGCAGTTCAGAGAAATATGGGAAAACCGCTTCAATAATTTAGACAACTTATTATCAACAATCAAAAATAAAGAAAATGAAAAATAATCAGAAATTCGAGTTCCTCGTAAATAAGGAAAAACACACAATCACAATTAATAGAGAGTTTTTGGCTGAACGCCAACTCATTTGGGATTGTTACACAAAGAAAGAACTTTTAGACCAATGGTTCGGACCAAAACCATTATCGAACAAAACCAAAACTATGGATTTTAGCGAAGGTGGACATTGGCATTTCGCAATGGTCGAACCTAATGGAACAGAATATTGGAGTTTAGTAGAATATTTAAAAATTAAGCCCATTGATTTCTTCACAACTATAGACGCATTTAGTAACGAAAAAGGCGAAATAAACGAAGAACTTCCACGAGCTAAACAAACCGTTAAATTCTTTGACAAAGAAAATGCTTCAATGGTGCAAACCACAATAACTTATAATTCATTTAAAGACTTGGAGACCGTAATAAAAATGGGAATGCAAGAAGGAATGCAATCTACATTGGAGAGGTTGGAAAAAATATTATTGACGCTAAAAAAACAACACTAAAATATGAAAACACAAAAAATAAATTTTGGCAATATTTCGGTGTTTTTGGGCATTCTTTATATTGTATTAACAATTATTGTCCATTTTCTAAATCCCGAAATCGACCCATCGTGGCAACCAATTAGCGAAACGGCTCTTGGTAATAATGGTTGGCTAATGAACATTGCGTTTTTATTAATGGCTTTGAGTATTGTGTCTTTTATTATACAAGCAAGAAAATGCTACACAAGTCTTGGTGGAAAAATCGGAAAAGTATTTTTAGCAGTTTCGGCAATCGGCTTTTTATTGGCAGGTTTTTTCAATACAGACCCAGCAATTCTTCAACAGGAACAAGCAACTACAAGCGGATTAATCCATAGCGTAGGAGCAGGATTTTTGGGGTTTTTAGTAATAGCTTCATTGTTATTTACTTGGGTTTATATTAAAAATCCGAGTTATAAAAAATATAAGGTTCCAATCGTCATTATGACAATTCTACTTTGGGTTTCTGAAATATATGTGATAATGGATATGGCAACAGAATTACCAAAAAACAATGGCAATTTAGGCCCAAATGTTTTAATCGGTTGGTCAGCCAGGATAGTTATGTTGTTCTGTGTCCTATGGGTAATCACAATTTCATTGCAAACTAAAAAATATAAAAATGGACAAACCAAAAACAGTTGATGACTACTTTAATGCTCAACCAGAAAAAACAAAAAAAGCACTTATCGAGTTGAAAAAGTGTATTCTCAAGATTAAACCAAATGCGACTGAATTGTTTAATTATAACATTCCTTCATATTCATTAGTGGAAGGCGGAAAAAGAGAACAACAAATTATGATTGCAGGCTACAAAAAACACGTTGGACTTTATCCACACCCAACGACTATGGAAAAGTTCGAATCGGAATTGAGCGAATTTAAAAGAGGGAAAGGTTCGGTACAATTCCCATTGGACAAACCATTACCAAAAGACCTGATTGTGAGAATGATTAAGTACCGAATGGAACTACTGAACAAGAAAAACGACAGCTAACAACGTATATAAAACATAGCTATTACAGGCTTTCCGAGAGGTTTTTGCTTATTTATTGAGTCCGCCAAATTTTTATTTTTGTATATTTAGAAAAATAAAGATAAATAGAAAAAATAAAAATTCGGCTCGTGCATAATCCGAAAAGTTCGTGTCTATTTACACGCTACGTTTCATATACAAGACCGTTATGGGCAAGGCTAACAGACCCGACACAACAACAAAATCTAACCACATTTTTGACAACTTCTGACTGACGGGAAAAAAATGAAGAAAAATTTGCGTAGCCGAATAACTACATTTATATTTGTAGCCAAATAGCTTCATAATGAATTTAAGACGAGATGTTTTTCAAGCCATAGCAGACCCGACAAGACGGGCTATACTTCTGTTGGTTACTTCACAAGCTATGACAGCAGGTGCAATTGCTTCAAACTTTGACACGGCACGACCGACTGTTTCAAAGCACTTGCAAATACTCACCGAATGTGATTTGCTTAAACAAGAGCAAAGCGGAAGAGAAATTTATTATCATATCAACGCAAAAAAAATGAAAGAAGTGGCTGACTTTATTGAACCGTTCCGAAAAATGTGGGACGACAGGTTTAACAAGTTGGAAGCTGTAATGAAAAACTATAAAAACAAATAGACAATGGAGCAACAAACAAAAGTAAATGCCGAAGACGGCAAGCAGGAAATCGTAATCAAAAGGGAATTTGATTTGCCTTTGGAATTGCTGTTTAAAGCATACCAAGAACCCGAACTTTTTGAGCAATGGATGGGAACGAAAGTGCTGAAAATGGAAAACAAAAAACACGGCTCTTATGCTTTTGAAACATCATACAACGGAAATGTAGTGTTTCGTGCAAACGGAACAATACACGAATTTGTTCCGAACCAAAAAATCACACGGACATTTGAAATGGAAAACACGCCTTTTCCTGTTCAGCTTGAATTTTTGGAATTTGAAAAACTAACGGACGAAACAAGCAAACTTACAATGCACATCGTGTTTAAGTCCGTTGAGTTCAGAAACCAACTATTACAAATGCCATTTGCACAAGGTATCAATATGGCTCACAACAAACTACAAGAAATCGTAAACAAGTTAAAATAACGCAAAATGACAAAGCGAAACAAAATCATTTATTGGGTTGCTACTGTTTGGTTAGCAGTAGCAATGATTGCAAGCGGGATACAACAAATTTTTACCATAGGCGGATTTGTTGAAATAATGGAAAGGTTAGGATTTCCAACCTATTTTTCTGTTATTCTTGGTGTTTGGAAAACCGCAGGCGTTGTAGCAATACTAATCCCAAAATTCCCTTTGCTAAAAGAGTGGGCTTATGCAGGATTTTTCTTTGTTATGTCGGGAGCAATCGTTTCTCATCTTGCAGTCGGAGATGAAGCAATTGAATTGTTTGCACCAACATTTCTTTTAACCCTGACAGTTGTGTCGTGGTATTTCCGTCCGACTGACAGAAAATTATCAAGCACACAACAATGAAAATAACATTAAATCCACAGGTAGATAAATACCTGATAGACGGCTGTATGCGTTGCAAGTTCGGTGGAACAGCGCAATGCAAGGTCAATAATTGGCGAGAAGAATTAGAAATATTAAGACAAATAGTTTTAGAAACAGGTTTAAAAGAAGAAATAAAATGGGGCGTTCCTGTTTATACTCACAATGGAAAAAATGTTTTATCGGTAGCAGCATTAAAGGATTTTGCAACTATTGGTTTTTTCAAAGGAGTTTTATTGACCGACAGCCATAAAATTCTTCAGCAACAAGGCAATTTACAATCCGACAGAATTGTAAGATTTACCAAAACATCTGACATAAAAAAATTGGAAGACGTTTTGAAGTCCTACATAAAAGAAGCCGTTGCTATAGAAGAAAGCGGGAAAAAAGTAGAATTTAAAAAGAATCCCGAACCAATTCCTGACGAATTGCTACAAGCATTTGAAGACGACCCTGCATTTAAAAAAGCCTTTTACACTTTGACATCAGGACGACAAAGGGGCTACATCATTCATTTTTCACAACCCAAACAACCACAGACAAGAATTGGAAGAATTGAAAAATATAAAGAACAAATTTTTAATGGAGTTGGACTACACGACAAGTATAGTTGCTGACGACCGACAAGAAGCCCAGCCCATAACAGCGGTTTGGCGTAATGGGGGCGGACGTTCTTCGTATGAACATTTGTGCTAAATTTGAACTTTCGGCTTCGTAT
>CAZWYP010000018.1:0-4541 GCA_964638415.1 uncultured Gammaproteobacteria bacterium | reverse complement strand
AGCTCCCCAAGTGCCTGAAGAAATCCAATAACAAATAATGTCATCCTCATAAAATAGGTCAAGACTTTTTGGCTTATTGAATATTAATTTAAAAAAATTAAAAAAGTTGGGAAAAAATACCACAAGTTTTTTTTCTTTTAACCATTTAATCTTTTTTATGGTTCTAACCATAAAAAAGATATCCCAACCAAAATTATATTTATATCTAATCATTATAATAAATTATAAAACTTCTAGGTTGGCTCCTCAAAATACCTTAGTGGAGCTGTGACTTTCATAACTTAATAGAGGATTGTATGAGCTTAATCCGCCTACAGGGTATTATGCCACTAGCTAGACTACTAAATAATAGTAGCTAAAAATAATATTTTTATCAAAATTTACTAAATAAAAATGTATAATTACGTTAATTTCATATACACTTTACCCTTATGCCAAATGCAAGATTTACAAAATATCATTATTAAATTAAAATAAGTATACATTATTGAGTGATATTAAAAAATATCGCACTATTTATTAATTATTACTAGTATAATAATAAAATTGATATACTATTGACAAAAAATTAAAAAAGGATTATAATAATATGATTAATTCACGTACACTAAAAAACCATAAAATAAGGGTTTCTACCATGAAATACCAGGTCCAGTTGCTAACAGGCATTAGGCCCACGGGCGACTTGACCGTCGCTAATTTTCTAGGGGCCGTTGCACCCATCATTGAGTTACAAGCTCAAGGATTTTCTCCAATGGTTTTTGTTGCTGATCTACATGCCATCACTGACAACGAACCAGCCACAGTAAATAAATATACCCATGGCGTAGTAGCTGACTACTTGGCGCTTGGTGTAGATCCGTCAAAGGCTAAAATCTACCTCCAGTCTGACATCGTAGGAGAGGTTTCTACTCTCACCGCCCTTCTAGCTAGACTTATTTCCGTGTCTGAACTTCTCAGAGTACCCACTCTCAAAGATAAGCTTAAGAACAACGATAGGCCAGAAACAGCCAATGCACTGTTACTTCTATATCCTGTGCTAATGGCATCTGACATTCTTCTCAACAGAGCGGAAAAAGTGCCCGTCGGGGAAGATCAACTGGCTCACATGGAAGTGACGCGTTTGTTGGCTCGCAGATTCAACCAGAAATACGGGGAAGTCTTTCCAATTCCACATGTGTTGCAAGTGAAATCGCTACGCATTCTTTCTCTGAAAGGAGAAGGGAAGATGAGTAAAAGCAACCCTAGTGGAGCGCTTTTCTTGACCGACGACATAAAAACCGCCGGAAAGAAGATTAAGTCCGCTGAGACTGATTTTGAAGGGCAAATGAACGACAGACTGGCCAGTCATATTCAAATCGCCAAAGGGCTGGCAAAAACGGAAGCAGAAAGAAGCGAAGTAGACAACATCATAGAGAGACATCTCGATGGCGAGCAGGTCATGGGTAACTTCAAAATGCTTCTGATGCAGATTGTCCAAGTATTTCTCCAAGACTTCCAAAAAAGAAGAGCTGAAATCACCAAGGATCCTGGCTACATTCAATCAATCCTTGAAGAAGGAGCGAAGGAAGCTAAGGCCAACGCAGCGGAAACCCTTGAACATGTCAAGGAATCATTGTTACGATTCAAATAACAAACCAGGGTTTTGCCAATAGAGCAAAACCCTATTTTTTTATAAAAATACTTTAAAATTATGAAAAAAGAAAAAATACCAAAAGAATTACAAAAACTATCACCTTTTTTTCACGATATAGACTTAGGAAACAACTTAAATACCGCACCAGAGATTTACAGAATCAGGGCAATAATTAACCTCTTTTTTCCACCGCTATTAAAAATATTCGGCGGTACTCTAAAAGGTTTAAGAGTATTAGACTTGGGATGCAATTGTGGTGGTTTTTCTTTTGAAGCAAACAAACATGGAGCAAAAGAGGTTATAGGAATAGATTCTAACACCTCCAATATAAAACAGGCAAATGCAATTAAAAAATATCTAGGAATCAAAAATATAAAATTCATTAAACTTAACATAGAAGAGGTCAATAAAAAAGATTTTGGCGATTTTGATCTTATAATTATGGCCGGAATACTCTATCACTTGGAAGACCCTATTGGTGTAATGAAAAAAATTTCTAAAATGGCAAATTCGACAATACTGATTGATTCCCATGTTCATTATAGCTCAGGACAAGATGAAGATATACCATCATGGTGGATGCTAAATGATATGGATAAAAATAATCTGGAAGGTTTGTTTGTTGACGATACAATTATTCAATTAAAAAAATATCTAGAGTTTGATCAGAAAGTAAGTGTAGATTATGGTCGACTACAAAATCAATTTATCCCTTCCCCACAGACAGCAAAAGATATAGGCTTCATTAATAAATACATACCGCATCCGTCCGAAAAAAGTAAAAAAGAATACAATATTGGTGCTAATAATGAAAATAATTTAGCCCTAATTCCAAACAAAAAAGCTCTTTTTAAATTAGTTAGATACTATGGTTTTGAAGACATTTTGGAAATAGCACCCCATAGATTCTCACCTATTCCTTATATAAAGAAACACCGAGTCGGGCTATTAGCTATGAAACGTGATAAAAATAATATATTTCCAATGTCGGAATATCAAAAAATTAATACTCCTAATTAATTTTTATCAAGTGCTTTCTGTACAATTTTCTCTAATTCTTCTTGGCTTTTTTCTCTTAATACATAGATAATTTGCCCAGATTTTTCAGAAATAATAAGAGCCTCATTTTTATCTAAAATTTTATAACGGTTTATATTTTTAGATAATCTTTTAATCTCTTCCGCGCTTTTAAAAATGTGTGTATCTTCCTGACTATCTAAAGACATCAAACTTCTTCTAGCAAAACTAGCTAATCTCCTAGCTAATTGATCATTACTTTTAAAAATTAAAATTAAGAAACAATAAACCCTAAGAAAAGAACCATCTAACCAAGATGGAATTATTGCTTTTGGAATTACTCTCTTATCTTTAGGCAGTAAATTTTTAATCATATCACCGAAGATCATTTCACCATTAGTAAAATTAACCTCAATGACAGATCTTCTTAAAGGTGCAATCTCTAAAACTTCCACAATGTAATAAATCAAATGAGCTAAATCATCAACATCTATTATGCTGACTTTAAAACCAAAAAGCCACCTGTGAGATAATCTTAATTTTCTCCAAAGATAATCAGAAAATGATTTAACTTTTTGCTCCCCCTTACCTTTGATGTAGTACGCTATAAGATAAAAGTCACATAAGCCACTTTCTTCAATTTTTATGCGAACAACTTTTTTTGCATGCTCATAAGGAGATAAATTTTTACCCTGGGATTTTTCTGAGATTGAACCCATGCTAATAAAGATTGCCCCACTATTTTTATTTTTAATAATTCTAACCAACTTGAGAATACTATCCAAAGTGATAATGTTTGCTTCAAAAATATCTTCAGCCGGTCCTGAAGTTTGCCCAACTAAATTGATAACCCTGTTGACGACTGAAAAATCTACGTCTACTCTATTTAACAAGCTAACCCAACTATCTTCTAACCTCCACTTTTTATCAGTCAAATCAACGTCTAACAAGATCAGCAAAGATCCATCATCAATAAATTTTTCTAAAAGATTTTGATTAAACCCATGTAATACCAATTTACTTTTTGCCTCTTCTATATCTTTTAATCTAACAGATACAACAACTCGCCAATTCTTGTTAAGATACTTCTCAACCATAGCTCTCCCGACAAAACCGGTTCCACCTAAAATGATAATAGTATTCCTAAAATCCATGATCCTAATGAAAGAGAGAATTTACGTTGAACTTATAATTTTTATTCTCCGTATTTCCCCACTTATTTTTTAATCCTATAAAATAATCCAAATAATCTTTTTTTAAAATACGCCAATCTTTACTCTTTCTTTTAAATGCCAGATTAGCCTTGATTATTCGCTCTAAATCCCAATCTGATACTAGGTTTATCATTTGCAATATAATTTTATCATCTTCTTTTTTGCCCCACAAAATTTTTCTCTCTAACTCCTCTATTGAATCATCAAGATTAATAGAAGACTCCGGTATACTTTTTGACATTTTAGGAAATCCATTCAACCCTTCGATTAAGTGCCCAAAAGTCGCAGTAACCAGTGCATTTTTAGAAACAAATTTTCTAGGATAATTATCATTAAATTTTGTCAATACTAAATTTGCTAATTTTGGAAAATAATATTCTTCTATACCAACAAAAACTAATATCCTTTCTTTATTATTCAAAATACACGGTAAAATAATATCTGCTATTGTAAAATTTTCATCAACCAACGTGGAAAAATCTTTGCCCTGAATCCCTAGAGATTGATATAATTTAGCCGTAGCTTCTTCATTTTCTATAAAATCTTTAATACTTAAAACTTTAGATGTTAAACTTGATGCAACCAACATTTTTAAATCATTATGCGTCCTTAATTCACCCTTAAAACCCAAAGATCTTATAAATTTTATAAATCTTTCGGTTAAATAAGAAACT
>CAZWYP010000017.1:0-5395 GCA_964638415.1 uncultured Gammaproteobacteria bacterium | reverse complement strand
TCTTACTCTTCCAAAACGAATAAAGATCTTTCACGCTCTTCTCCGTCATGAGTGGCATGGCCTCTTTAAGCATTTCATCTGACCAGTCCCACCAATTCATTTCGAGAAGCCATGCTATTTCTTCCTCTGAAAATCTTTTACGAATGGGCTTTGCAGGACTTCCACCAACAATGGTGTAAGGCTCGACATCTTTTGTCACAAGGGCACGACTACCAATGATCGCACCATGACCGATCTTTACTCCGGCCATAATCATAGCTTCCGATCCAATCCAAACATCATTTCCAACAACAGTATCGCCAGCGGCTTCGTAACCATTCTTAGCATCTTGAAAGATTTCAAACTCAGGCATGAAGTGAAAAGGAAAAGTTGAAATCCATTCTGATTGATGACCTTGATTTCCGGCCATAATAAATGAAACTCCAGAACCTATAGAACAGAAGCTGCCAATGATGAGTTTATCAACATCACTCCTATCAGGCATAAGGTATCTTGCACAATCATCAAATGAGTGTCCATGATAGTATCCTGAGTAATAACTATACTTCCCCACAATAATATTGGGGTTCGTTACTTGATCAGATAAAAGTTTTCCTCTAAAAGGACTTTCAAAAAAATTCTTCATATTTTCACTTTCGGCAGAAAAGCAGTCGCAAATCCTAATAAAGGTAAAAAAGAAACTGCTTTATAAACCCATATCACACCGTATACATCAGCAAGATTTCCAAGTGCTGCGGCCCCAATTCCACCAATACCAAACATAAGTCCGAACATTATACCAGATACAGTTCCAACTCGACCAGGAATAATCTCTTGAGCATACACAACAAGTGCAGCAAATGCTGAGGACATTATTAAACCAATAAGAACTGCTAAAGAGCACGTCCAAAAAAGATCCATATGAGGAAGAAGTAAAGAAAAAGGTGCTACTCCAAGGAATGAAATCCAAATAATCATTTTTCTTCCAAGACGATCTCCGATCGGTCCACCAGCGAATGTCCCTAATGCAACAGCACCAAGGAAACAAAATAGATAAAAAGGAGATTCTTGAGCTGTTAATTGGAATCTAAATAAGACCGTCCCGTAAATTTCAGCCGAATCCGACAAAAAGGCGTGAAGATTTCCTTTAAATAGAGAGACCGAAGGTCATCCTTTTCCTAAAAAAGGGGGGGGCCATGGTTCCAAGATGTAAAATCGAGGGCTAATTCAGGCTATACTTTCGGTAAGTTCTAAAACTAGATCGGCTTGGAAAGAACAAAGTTTTATCCCCTTAATGAAATTTAAGCTAAGGGGATAAAAAACTTATTTAGCATTTACGAAATCGTGAGCAACTTGATCAACAGAAAGTTCCATCGCTTTAGCTTTTGTATAATTACTAAACAGTCTGTTGAACTTCTTCCATTAGATGACGGTCTAAGAGTTCAGGAAGCTGCAGAAGCTTGTCTGGTTAAAGTTATTAAGTTTACTAAAGCTGGTTAAATCCTTCCTAAATATTTACATAAGGGCCTACTTGTTAGGCCCTTTTTATTTCATTAAAGACTTCATCTTTAATTCCGATAGGACTTAAGTACTGTTCAATCGGAGTCATCGTATGCATGTCCTGCTTATCCTGTTTTGTTTCAATATTTTTGCCCAAGACTTTACGGTTACTACTTTTGATAAGGATCTGGATGCATCAGTTCTTGATAAAAAAATACAAGTTCGGCATATTGATAAGTTGAAGGAGGATAGGAAGTATCTTTCTCCCAGTGAACGCGACAAAATCCTAGAGGGTGTGATTAAGAACAAAATCTCTAGAGATCGAACCAAGCTTTGAATTTTAAGACAAAGAAATACGATACATATCAATAGCCCTGTTCTCGCAGGGCTTTTATATTTTAAGCTACTTTCGGCTTTGGAATAAACTTCGCTGATCTTTCCTGATAAAATGCCCTTAAATCTTCACGATCTTGAGTGAGTCTTTTATTAAACTTCAAAAATTCATTATAAAGTCGGTCAATCTCGGCTTTTAGGATAACTGGATTTAATTTTTCAAATCTTTCTCGCAGAAGATTTTTATCATGTTTGCTAATGTCAGGCGATTCCATCACACGCAGATAGGGTGTTTTAGCTTTATCATATTTTTTTATATATTTTGAACCAACTCTAACTTTAGAGATGAGTTTTTGCTGAGGAATAAAAAAATTATGAAGAACACAAAAGTATTTGCCATAGATTTCATTCATGGGATCAACTAATTCTTTAAACTCAAATCGATCATAACCAAAGATCTCTCTGACATGAGTAAAATTTTTCTGTTCAACAAAGGCATTATCATTTTTCTTATAGGGCCTTGATCTCGTGAATTGAATCCCTTGCTGATTACAGATATAAGCATGGATGCCGTCATTCAAAAATTCGCTCCCGTTGTCCGAATTAAAAGATATGGCCTTAAAGGGGAGAGATGAAAATGCATAATGAATGGCATCTAGTGGGCTTCCACCGCCTTTTCCCCACATAGCTCGACACTCTGTCCAGCCAGAATATTCGTCAGTGATTGTCATGCTCCAGACGTGAAGACCTGATACTGAATTCCCACAATGAGCAACAGTGTCGGCCTGAATATAGCCAGGTTTTGAGGCCAGTTGATCAAAGCTTTTAATGGGAATGATATTATTGAATTTTCTAGACCTTCTAGTCCCCGATCTTTTTCGTCGCAAGAATTGTTTTCTATAGGTTTTAAGATAACGATCAATGGTAGCTGAACTCATGGATAATAATTCTGCTTGTATAAGCTCACAGAGGTCTTTATCTTGATAGTAGTTAAGCCAGATAGGAATGGCTGCCACCATTTTTTTAGAGCAAATTTGACCCATAATTTGCCATAGTTTTTGAAGCTGTATTTTAGCCTCTGGTGAATACATCTTGGTTCGACCTGAATTCTTACGCCCAGTCATGTGACCGGTTGTTAAAACCTTAATAGCGTGCTTTCTGGAATAACCAGTAACATTGCATAATTCATTTAAAATTTGAGTTTTACCTTTCTTAGTGCTGTTGAAGTAGCGATTTCTTATCGCCTCAAGGTACTGAGTTTTAAATTCCAAAGTCATTGAAAATCCTTATTTGGGTAATAATATTCTGATTCAATCAAACGGATTTTTGAGTAATTTCCCAAAGTTTTCGGTACGATTGATAGTTGATGGGTAATTTTTATGAAAAGATGGATTTCTAGAGGGCAAATGATCGTTTTCAAATTAAGTTTCAGTTCCAAAAACCATCAGCTTGATGCAATGGTTTTATAAAACCCTTAATTTGGTATCATTTTCATTGATTCAATTCGAACTAAAATCAACTCTACCGCATAAGGTGTGTTATGAGGTAGAGTTGTTGTTTTTCGATTTTTCATTGGTAAATTTGAAGTTTTTGATCATTTAGACTATCGGAATTTTAATATAATAATTCAATTTTTTTTTTACACAAATGGTAATTTCTCATAAAAACACACTTAGAAAGAAATAAAGCTGATGGTAATATTTTTTGCTATAATATTACCTATTACAAAAGAATTGGAGTTATACATGATTAGAAAAATCAAAATTGAACTTAATAAATTTATCGATAGTATCAAAGAAATAATTGAAAGATTTATATTTGCCTCCATTGCGGGCTATCTTTTAGGTGTTCTGTTGCACGACATAGAAAAATTTCCAAAAAATATTGAATTATTAAAAGAGAAATTCATCCTAACATTAACCTTCGGGTACTTCTTGCTATCATATCCAATTATTTCATTTATCATTAACAGAACTGATTTTAGCAATGAAACAAAAGAAGCCCTTTTATATGTAATATATATGTTTTTAACAATCATAATAGCCTTTATTTGCGGCTTCACAGGCATCGGAATTGGGTCACGAACCACATCATCGTTTTCTCTCTAGTAGTTTATTTTTTTGAGAAGAAGGTGTTAATATTCACCCTTTGATTGGGATTAAATAAGGCGACAGGGGGAGGATTTTTTTCATACCCCCTGACTATCTTTTCTAAATTTCTAACCATCTAACTCCGCATTTCTCCGTTTCATGTTCACAAGCACACCCCTGAACACACTGATCACTTTAATTATTTTTTTCTTTTCTCTGTTAGTGTTTGAAAAACAACTAAATGAGGAATTTATGAAAAAAATATTACTACTATCTTTAATTATACTATTGCAATCATGTGGCAAAAAGACCCCTCCCTCAGAGGAAGCAATCAGAAATAGTTCAATTGAAAGTAAGACCGACCCGAAAGTAATTAAGGACGTCGATAATAGCACTAAGGACATATCCCTTACGTCCGATGAAAATTTTTTCATAACACTCGCGACTAGAGCACTATACGAAAGATTAATAGTCGATAAGATCTATTACTCTAACAATTACGAAGGAATGGTTGAAACAGACATTTGCAAATATTACAAAGAAACATATAGAAAATTAGAAATCGATGGTTATACCATGATTATAACCGATGTTAGTGAATATGTTTCGATACCGAAAAACGGTGTTGATTACAAATTATGTGTCAAAAGAGACTTCGATAAAACCACCTACGTCAAAAAAGGAATCTTTGATGAGGTGAATCTTAAAAAAGAGTTGTCGGCAATCTATTTAAAAAACAAAGAGTTTTACATTAAAAAGGGATTTGATTTTTTTGAATTAAAACCAACGGGTTTATCTGAGGGAAGTTACGGCGACTCTACAAAATTTGAAATAAGTGTTAGTCGAAGCACAGACAACAAGTACGATTGGACTTGGTTTTTAGATATTCATCACGAAATTTCCTTCAAAAGCACTACGATGACCATTTCAGATAATAATCAGACCATGGTTGTTTCCAATCACTTTAGACGCCATGGAACAAATTCTGTTGAACAATACAAATTCCACGAACTAGCATTTTCCAATGGTACAAAGGAAGAAGATTCACTTAAGTATATAGCCATATTTAACAAGACTCTGCCACATTAAAGCGACCGAACACATTTATTATAAAAAAAATTAATGTGTTCGAGATCCTCATATTTCAACATTTGATAATATGTTTCCTTCATTATCGGCGATAATCATAGCCGTTAAATAATCCTTTCTTCTCTGAATCTTATATACAAACAAATGAACGCGGGAATCTTGAATCTCTAAGTCGTTATCAGATATTTCATTACGAAATTTTACCACTTCAAATATTTGTAGAAAATCTTGATAATCAGTCATCGCGACTAGGCTTATCTCTTCCACCCTATTCATAATTTTACTATACTTCTTTATTAAATATATCAGAGTCGTTAAATTCACAGTCTCTCTTGGCATGATTAAACACACCGATCTTGTTTGTAGCATTTTAAAGGAGCGTCTAATTAATTCTTCGTATAAGA
>CAZWYP010000016.1:0-6031 GCA_964638415.1 uncultured Gammaproteobacteria bacterium | reverse complement strand
CCGAAGAAATACAGGAGAACGACTACAACCTGAACATCCCCCGCTATGTGGACACCTTTGAAGAAGAAGCCGAAGTGGATATTGCTGCTGTGCAAAAAGAGATTGAGCAACTTGAAGGTGAACTAAAAACGGTGCAGGCTGAAATGGACAAATACCTTAAACAATTAAACGCTATTTAATTATGCTTACAAAAGAACAAAAACAACAATTCAGCGATATTCTGGAAGAGTTAGGAAAGACGCTTGACATTTCAGAAACACAATACGAAGCAGCCGTAAAAAGCTATGAAGCTGTTGGAAATTGGCTTGCAAAAGAGGATTCCACACTTGCACCTTATTCGCCTGAAATCTTGCCGCAAGGCTCATTCATGTTGGGTACAATGGTTAAGCCAATCAATGATAAAGACGATTTGGATATCGATCTTGTTTGCCAATTAAAAGGCAAAAATCCTGACTGGACACAGGAAGATTTAAAACATAAAGTAGGTGACCGCTTAAAAGCACACGGGACCTACAAGGAAATGCTTGATGAAGAAGGAAGGCGATGCTGGACTTTGGTTTATTCTGATGATGCAAATTATCATATGGACATTCTTCCTTCCATCGTTGACAAAGGCTACAGAATGATTCTGGAAAAGGCCTTTTCGGATTCTGAACTTAATGATATTGAGAAACTTGGTATTCGCATAACCGATAATCAAACAGACAACTACGACTGGGAAACCAATCATTTAGAATGGCTAAAGAGTAACCCTTTCGGTTATGGTCGTTGGTTTTTTCAGCAAGCAACGCTTGATTTCAAGAAAGCATTTTCTCTGAACGAATCAATTGCCCCTGTGCCCAAATACAAAAAGGAAAAACTTCCCCTACAACGAGTAGTTCAAATTCTAAAAAGGCACAGAGATATGCTATTTAATGGAAATGAGCACAAGCCTATATCCATTATCATCACAACCCTTGCTTCAAAAGCCTACAACAAGGAAACAGATATTATAGAGGCACTAAGTAATGTAGTTAGCACCATGGAAAACTTCATTGAAGAACGCTGGTCAGATGAACATGGTAAAAGGATAAAGTGGATTTCAAACCCCGTGAATGATGAAGAAAATTTTGCAGATAAATGGCAAGAATATCCGCAACGTGAAAAGAATTTTTACCACTGGTTAAGTGAAGTAAAGAAAGACCTTAACAATATCCTTGGACAAAGCGGAAAAGGCTTGCAATTCATTAATGAATCAATGCAAAAGCCATTTGGTAAAGATGTAGTTACCAAAGCATTCAGTAATTACGGTGAAAATTTGAGAAAGCTGCGTGAAAGTGGAAGCTTAAATGTCGCTGCCAAAACCGGAATGATTGGAACTGCCGGAACTACTGTAAAGAATCACAATTTCTATGGTAAGGAAGAACAATAGAATATCATTGATTGTTCAAGAGGGAACACTGAAAAATATGTTTCCCGATGGTGTTTCCAAACGCTTTCGTGAGGAATCTCTAATCTGGACATGTTCGGTAACACCATCACCATTAAGCAGTGTTTACACATTGAAATTAGAATATATTAGAAATAAAGGTGTAAAAGTTTATGTACTTGACCCTAAGCCATTACCCTTAGCAACTGGAAAGAAACATTTACCACACGTTTATTCCACACCAGAGCAAAGGCTTTGTTTATATTATCCAAACAGAATTGAATGGAATATTGGGATGCTTTATACCAGAACAATTATTCCCTGGGCTTGCGAATGGCTTTGCCACTATGAACTATGGGTTTGCACAGGTACTTGGCACGGTGGCGGCATACACCATGAAACAGAAGCCGAAAAACAAGCCAACAAACAAAAAGAAACAATAGATGAAGCAAGTAGCAGCAAAAAATAATTTAATGGAAGAAAGGAAGCCATTTTACAATTCTACTATACCAACAGATTGGAACGAAAGTACAGTTGGCGAAGCTTATGAAATATGTAATAATTTACGATTTCCAATAAGTGAAGAAGAACGGAAGAAAATTCAAGGTCCTTTTCCCTATTATGGCCCAACAAAAATACAAGACCATATTAATGAATATAGAATAGAGGGGAAATATGCTTTAATCGGAGAGGATGGCGACCATTTTTTGAAGTGGAAAGAACTACCAATGACACTTTTAGTAGAAGGTAAATTTAATGTTAACAATCATGCACACGTAATTAAAGGCTCTCATAATCTTACTGAGTGGTTCTTCTATTACTTTAACCACAAAGAGCTAACCCCATTCTTGACAAGACAAGGTGCTGGAAGATATAAATTAACTAAACAATCACTTGAAAAAATACCAATTCCATTACCCGATATTAAGGAACAGAAAGCTATTACAACTATTTTAAAAAACTGTGATGTAAATATTGAAGTTGTTGAACAACTCCTTACCCAAAAAGAACTTTGCAAAAAATGGCTCATGCAGCAATTGCTTACAGGAAAAAAACGTTTAAAGGGATTTGACAGGGATTGGATTAAATGCAACGCATCTGATTTTTTGGATCAAAGAAATGTACAAGCACCAAATAATGGAAACATTTCATTATTCTCACTCACTATAGAAAATGGTGTAACAGAAAAGTCTGATAGATATGAAAGAGAATTTCTAGTTAAAGACAAGTCAAACAAGAATTACAAGATTGTATATCCCAATGATATTGTATTTAATCCTGCAAATTTAAGATGGGGAGCAATAGCTAAGCATACACGTACCTTCAATGTGCTACTATCTCCGATATATGAAGTCTTGTCGGTAAAGAAAGGTTACGATGTTGATTTTATTAGCTATTTAGTTTCTTCACCTAGACAAATAGCCTATTATGCTTCAATATTAGAAGGAACCCTCATTGAAAGAATGGCAGTAAAAGTAGAGCCATTTCTTGCGACCAATTATGAAATTCCTGAAATAGAAGAACAAATTGCCATTGCCCAAGTACTTCAAGCGGCAGATAAAGAAATCTCTCTTTTGAAATTGAAGGCTGAAAAACTGCGAGAAAAGAAAAAAGGCTTGATGCAGCAATTATTAACAGGAAAAATAAGAGTAACTAAAAACTAATAATATGTTTCAACACATCAACAATTTACCAAACATGAAAGTTGGCTTTGAAAAAGAAATGAATATGAAAGCTGATGAACACCCTGAACTTTTCTTGCAATATTATCAAGCCAAAATGCTTGATGGAATCTTCAACGAACTAAGTAGAATGGAAACTATTATTCAAAAACTTAACTGGATAAATGATTCCCTTAAAGATCTAAAAAAGGATAATAATACACTAAATGGCTGAAAACTTTAAAATATTATCTATTGACGGAGGCGGCATCAGAGGGGTTTTCCCAGCCATGCTTTTAGCCAACTATGAAGCTGAACTTAAAGCCAAAGGCGTTGAAAAGTGGCAGGTGTATCAAAACTTCGATTTAATCTGTGGTACTTCTACCGGAGGCATTATGGCAATTGCACTTTCTTTAGGGATACCAGCTAAAGAGATTTATGAGATGTATTTGAATAATGCTGGTTTGATTTTCGGTGATAAAAAAAGCTTTATCAGACAAATATGGCGGTCGGCTCATAAACGTGATGCATTAGAAAAATTAGTTCGGGAAACATTTGCAAAACACAACAATGCTACCGACCCAAGATTGGTTGATTGCAAGATACCTGTAATGATTCCTATTTATGACATGATGGAAGGTCGTCCATCAGTTTTAAAAAGCAAGTACCATCCAGCTTTTGTTCGTGATTTTCATATTCCGGCATATCAGGCAGCCATGGCAACATCAGCCGCACCTACCTATTTCGATCCTTATTCATCCAGTTACACCGACTTAAACGACATTGAAAAACCCTTTGCCAACAAAATTGACGGTGGCGTTTGGGCAAATAACCCCACCCTAAACGGAATTATTGAAGCACAAAAAGCCTTCGGGGTTAAACTTGAAGAACTTTCTGTTTTATCAATTGGAACAGGTCATCAGAAATTTTGTGATGCTGGCATTAAACACAATAAGGGCATCATCAACTGGATTCTTCGACAGTTGAGAATCAAAAAGAAATCAGCAATGCGGAAAAAATTTGGCATTAAGTACTGGATTTACTCAGATGATAAAAAAAGATTGATTGATGTTTTTATGCAAGGGCAATCTCAACAAGTTCAAAACTTAATCAGCCTTTTACACAAAGGAATTGATAAAGGTGAACAAGAAAATTTCAAGTATTTGAGAATTGACACAGAATTAAATGAAAGCTGCAACATAGAAATGGACGAAACGGATTCAGAAAGGCTTAAAAAACTTGCAGAAAAAGCAACCATAGAATTTCAAAACAATGCTACCAATATTATTAAGAATTTTGGGAGTGGCAGTCGGTGGACTGATTCTCAAAGAACTGTTTAGCGATGACGAAATAAAATACAACGACATGGCAAATACACATAACCAATTTTTAAAGTTTGAGCAAGCCATCTCACTTACCAAAGGGAAAAAGGATAAACTTATTGCATCCCGTCAGGCATTGCAAAAAAGAATTGTAGAATTTTTCAAAACCAAAACGAAAGTTCCGGTACCTAAATTTTACATACAGGGTTCATATAAAATGAAAACGATGGTGGTAAAGAAAGATGGTAGCTATGATGTTGATTTGGGTGTTTATTTCCTTACAAAGCCTACTATTGAACCATTGACTTTCCAAAAGTATGTAGCAGAAGCAGTGAAAGACCAAACAGTTTCCGGTATTGAGCATAAAGAAAAGTGTATCAAGGTAATTTACAAAGGTGATTTTGATATTGACCTGCCAGTGTATTACAAAACACCAAACGATAAACACCCTTTTCTGGCCACGAAAACAAAATGGCAAGAAAGCGACCCAAAAGAATTATGCGATTGGTTTGAGAAGCAACGTAAAGCCAAAGATAAAGACGGGCAGATGCTTCGCTTGGTAAAATACTTTAAAACATGGGCAAACCAAAGAAGCAGAAAAATGCCGAGTGGTATTGCTTTCAGCGTTTGGGTAGCCACATATAACAAACCAAACGTAAGAGACGATATTGCTTTTTATGAAACCGCCAAAGCCATCAAAAATTCATTTGGTTGGGAAACGGCAAGTAAGAACCCTGCAACACCAGGAGATGACTTTTTGGCAAAACTAGACAGCAATCAGAAAAGTAATTTTAAAGAAGTATTTAATGAATTAATAAAACAAGCGGAACAGGCCTTACAGCAGGACAGTCAAACCAAAGCACTAAACATTTGGAAACAGCAGTTTGGAGATAAGTTTCCGGTAATTTAAAAAAGAAAGATATGGCATACAAAATACCACAACTTCCTTTGGATTTCGATTTAGAAACCAAAGCCATTTTGAAAAAAACGGGTGCTGCCCGCAGTGCATTGGCCGAGATGAAAGGAGCTGCCCTGAGCATTCCGAATGAAAGTATCCTTATCAGCACCCTTTCGTTACAGGAAGCCAAAGACAGTTCGGCCATTGAAAACATCATCACTACGCATGATGAATTGTATCAGGGAGATTATTTGAAAAAGGAATTCAAATCCATCGCATCCAAAGAAGTACACAACTATGCGGAAGCCTTGCGTTGGGGCTTTGAAACCGTGAGGCTAAAGGGATTCTTGTCCAATAATCACATCATCCAGATGCAGGCAACACTGGAAGAAAATGATGCCGGTTTCAGAAAAGTGCCCGGCACAGAATTGAAAAATGAGCAAACGGGCGAGATAGTTTACACCCCACCGCAAACCCATGATGAAGTGGTAGCTTTCATGAGCAATCTGGAACAATTCATCAACGACAACGCACTCAGCGATTGGGATCCGCTGGTGAAAATGGCCATCATCCATCATCAGTTTGAAAGCATCCACCCTTTTTATGACGGAAACGGAAGAACAGGCAGGATTATCAATATCCTGTATCTGGTAAAAGAAGGTATGTTGAATTTGCCCATCTTGTATTTGAGCCGCTACATCAATCAAAACAAAGCAGATTATTACCGCTTGCTCCAAAAAGT
>CAZWYP010000015.1:0-6084 GCA_964638415.1 uncultured Gammaproteobacteria bacterium | reverse complement strand
TTAAATCAAACTAAACCCAAACCAATCTTGGTCTACAATTTGGGGGACACTAAATATGGATTGATGTCAATAGGAACATAATTGATAAAATTATTTACCTTATACACCTCAGAAACTATTTCATCATCAAATTTGCCACAGCCTGGACCTAAAGAAATTACATTATCAATCTCTTTGAAATTTATCTTGAAGGTAGAATTTGAATGAATCTCAGCAACGAAATTTGTAACCTCTGTTGTGTCAATCAAATAATTATCCGCCTGCTCAATAGCCTTCCATTTTCTTGCACTTTCCGAGCCAATGTATAATGATTTTGTCCCCCAACTTCCATACTTTTTATCAATTATTTCTTGAACACTGTCAGTATTGAAATAGAAAGTCACTTTCTCATTTTCAGCAGATAATTTTTTGTTGTCAAAAAATTTTTTCACCTCAGTTGTAATTGAAGTATTTTTTAGGTCTTCAAGTTTGTTGCCAAAAATGTCGTTTGGAATTTTAATGGAATCAAAATCTCCATCCTTTAGAACAAGTGTCCTTGTTCTACCCTTTGCTCCGTAAAACATGCCACACTCAATTAAAACATTCCCTCTTGGAACACCTTTTCCTTTGACGACTGTTGTGCTTTCTGCATTTAATAGATCGTCTGGTCTCAAAACAAAAATAGCACCATCACAACTGTGTGCTTTAGCAATTAAGCTATCAAGTAAATCTTCACCAGCAGAAATAACTTCTGGTTCCCACCAAGGCTGCACATTGTGTCCCTCTTTCCTAAGAAAATCAATTATTGGATATAAAGTTGAACTGCTCTTAGTTTTTTCTTGGTCAATAAAGCTTTTATCATCTGAAAAGGCGACATAATGTGAAGATGAGCCGATAAATATTTTCATACTTCATGTGCTACGGTTTGAAATAGTTTGCCAATAAGCATAAGGCAGATACCACATACAGGATAAATAATTGCTTTGGGATTGATTGCTACTTTTTGAATCTCACAAACAATGATTGCAATAGCTGTAAGAAGTGAAATGATAAAAACGATATTGTCGTTTACCTTCATTTTTTTTCCAATGACAATTGGAAGCAAAGCCGAAATGTAAATAAGGAGTGCTGTCAAAATTAAAGTCAGAACTTGATTAAAATAGATTCCAGCCAACATTGCAAGTGTGTAAACTATGATACCCGAAACAATAATCAATTTTCTTTCTTCTAATTTTTGGAAGTAGTTATTCGTTTTCAAAATGTCTTGAGCAATGGAAGTGATTCCATTAACAAGATAAGTATCAAGAGTTGACCAAATCGCTGCCATTCCTGCTAAAATTGCAAAGATGCCAATTGAAGGAAAAAAGTGTTTGAAAAAAGTTGGAAATGCTTGTTCTGTATCATCCATTTTTACACCATGCTCCGCCAATGTAATCCCGATGTAGCAACAAGAAATAACAATTAAAGAGTAAAATACTGCTCCCCCAATAAGACCAATTACAGCATTCTTATTGTCTTTTGCTGACTTAGCTCTGATGTTTATGTCTTGTGATAACGGAACGAATAAAATAGAAATGCTCAAGAGAATCATTAGTTCGGTTGGCATTGGGGCAAACAAATCTGGCTTAATAGAATTAGCAGCAATTGTAAATTCATCCGAAGCAATAAAATAACCCACTGGTATCAGAAGAAAAATTGAAATAAAAAGTAATTGCAACACATCTGTATTAGTTACTGCTGAAAAACCGCCCCAAAAGACATACAGCAAAATTATTGCTGACGGTATCAGAATCAACAACGTTGGATGAATGCTTGGAAAGTAGGGTGCAAGGAGTTTTGAAAATGCAACAAATTGTGCTGCTGTGATTAAAAGAAAAATAATTGAACTTAGAATGCCAATGTAGAGTGAAAGTTTTTTGTTGTCGCTTGATAAAAGTTGAGAGATTGTAACACCGCTATCGCTTCTATACTTGCGAACAAATAAGACTGAAATAATTATTCCAATTGTTAAGGCAATTGGGTCAACCAGTGTATACCAACTAAAACTATAGCCCAAGGCAGCCATATTGATAAGGGCAGCACCTCCAACAAAAGTCATACTTACACCTGCTGCTGTTACAAACCATGAAAGTTTGTTACGGCTTGTAGAAAAGCTGTCAATGGATATAGCTTTTCTATTCTTTGCCAAAAAACCTACCAGTAGGAATAGGGTAACCGTAACGATAATTAATATTTGCTCAGTCATATTCTTTACCATCTTTTGAATGATGATGTTTATTTTATTTTAAGTTCATTTATCGCTGATTTCAAAACCTCAACTTGATTAGGGTCTTTAAATTCATATCGGTCAATATTTCCCTGAGCTTTCTTTAAAGTTCCTTCGACAATGTTTTTATTTTCTTTCCCGAAGGTTCGTGCTGAAATGTAAAGTGCTACAGAGGAATGATATCCGATAAACGGCTTTTCAGAATCACCTACATGTTCAGCAAGCCAGTTTAAATATTCAGTATTTGGAAATTTTTGAAGTTTTGCAATAGCCAATAATCTTTCGCCAGCGGACTTGCTTATAGTCCATGTTTCTAAATTACTCAGGGGGTCATTCATTACAGATTTCATTTTAGAAACAATGTTTTCCAATACTCTTGTTCTTGGATTGCCACTTGGCATCTTCTTTCTCACTTCCTCATACTCTTTAGCAAGTAAAAGTAATTCCTCTATTCCTTCTTCTTGATTAGTATTTTTTCTGTCTGCTTTTTTAGTTTTTTTCTGTTGTGCTTTTTGAAGTAATGCTTTTGCTATTGCATGGGATAGTTTTTCAACCTCTTGTCCAAACTGTGAACGAAGTTTAGTGCTTCTAATTGTGTCTTCGTATTTGAAATTGCTAAAGTCAGCGAATTGTCTTGATTTTAGACTAAAGGGCAACAATTCAATTAGTTGAAAATTGGAGTGACTATACATGATGGGGAAAAGCAAATTTTTTCCATTGATTTTTTCTCGTTTGAGAATCGAACTTAATTCAATATTCAAAAAACTATTATCAAGTCCTGAATCTGTTATAACAAAAATGTAAGTTTTAGATTTTTGAATTGCTGATTCAATCCCCGATGAAATGGATTCATTGAGATTAAATTCACTGATGTCAAAATAGAGTTGTGGGTTGTATCCTAAAACATCATTTAGATATTCAGTCAAAGCAGGAATTAATAACTCTTTAACCCATTGATACACTTCTCTTGGGTAGCTAAGAAATACATCATATAAAAATTCCGTTGTTTCTTGCTTTTTAGTGGAAGGGTTACTTAACTCAAATTCCTTTTTCTTTGATTGATAATAATCTGCACCAACAAAGTTTTCAATATCGCTAAAGTCTGTTGAGAGAAGGGTCGCAATTTTAGAAAAAATAAACCCCATTCCTTCGGGGTCATTTGTTCCTTGTTCTAAAACGGCTAACTTTTCGCCAAAACTGAAATAGTCAATTTGAGGAACTTTAATTTGTTCTAATATATATTTTGGTTCAATCCATTTTGGTAACCAGTCGCTGTAACAATCTTTTAAAATATCTGCTATTCTTTCAAGCCATTCTTGTGATTCCTTAAATTCTACTCTTGTTCCAAATCGTGATGGTATTGGGAGAACGGTCAAAGCCATTCTATCTACTTCAAGTTTTTGTCTCGCTGTTTGAATATACTTTACAATATCACGAATACCAAAAAGACTCTGATAATTTGCAGTAAACATTGGAACTAAAATGTCAGGCATTAGGATAGTGCATATTCCACTTGAGTCACTTAAACCAGTTCTGCTATCGATTAATACAAAATCGAAATCGGCATGCCAAGAGGTTCTAAGATTTTCTAAATATGTGCCACCTTTCTTGTCTGCAAAGAAATCAGACCAGTTGAAATTTTGAAGCAACGCAGTATAGGCAGCAGGGTCTTTCTCTCTTCCACTATGCAATAATGAAATTGGAAATTCATTTTGAGTATCTATTTTCCATAAATAATCTTTGTAATTTGGTATTGCATTATTCTTTACAGATAAAAAAAGTTGAAGTAGACCTTGAGTAGAATTTTCGATTTTAAAGGAGCTAAAATATCTCTCAATTCCTGGGGCTTCTAAATCCCAATCTACAACCAATACATTAAATCTTCTTTTAGATAATTCATATGCAATGTTTGCTAAAGCCATGCTTCTACCAACACCACCTTTGTATGAGTAAAATGTTATTATACTGCTCATGGGTTTAGAAACTTTGGTGCTTGGCTTTGAATAGATACTTCAGTAAGATGCAGTTGTTCAGTAAAACTATTTACAGCAGCTATCTGCCAATCTTGCTGCCAAATTGGAACATCATCTAATGCAATAGCAATTTTTGCAACAAGCTGTTTGACTTTATCTTCAAACTCAGTGTGCTTTTGTCCGTCTTTGTTTAGAGTAAGTTTAAAATATTCCTGCATTTCGATTTTTTGAATTGTCGAAATTTGAACCGGCATTGTTTCTCCATCGTTAATTACGGTTGGGAAAATCAATCCATTAGGTTTAGTATTTGTTCTATACCCAAGCTTTTTCTCTCTTTCCAGCATATGTCCAATCTCGCAAGAACACCACAAACTTTCTAAATATTTTCGTGTCCAAAGTGGGATAATGATTCTTGATGCGGACAATGCGTTACCTAAAGTTAAAGGCCAACTATCTCCTGTCTCTATTTGAGAGTCAATAAAAATTATTGGTTTGCGACCCAATTCTTGGCTCAGATGATTTTCAATGAGAGGGACCAGATAATTTTCAATCCAACTTCGTGTATCACCTAATCTCCTGTATGAAATAAAAATATCGTATTGATATGCCATCTAAAAATTATTTTTCAACTACATAAATATTTTTTCAAGTTCGCTTTTCCAATCAAGCCTGTTAAGGCTGTTGCAAGCGTAAATTGCATTCATAAACATTGAACTTGTTTCTCTTATGCTTTGATTGCATTTTTTTATTGCAGAACCATAGAAAATTTTGCTTTGTTCAAAGTCATTCAAATAAAGATTTGCTTCGGCAATTGTGGCATCTTCCCAGTATTCTCCACCTTTAGCAATTTGACAATGCTTTAAAGCCAATGCAGCCATTTCTTTTGTTTTGGTTAAGTCTGTTTCATCAAGCATTAAGTAGAGAAATGCAAGATTAATCGCATGGTAGTAGATTTGAGAATTGTTGTTGGCTTGTAACGATAATTGCAATGCTTTGTCATACCAATAAATTGCATTGTCTAAAAGTAATTTTGATTCTTCTATCAAATATTTTCTTTTATATCTTCCACCTAAAATTCCCATCATATCGGTGTTTGATTTTAGTATTTCTGATTCTTCTAAAACTTTAATTGCTTCATCAATTTTTCCGATTCCTTCTAAAGCAAATATGTATCTCCTAAAACCGTTCTTATCCAACTCATTTATTTTTTTACCAAGCGAATCAACATCTTCACAATATTTTGCAATCAGGTTATTCAATTCCTTGTCACTGCCAATCAAATAAGGAATTTCGCTACCAATACATAGCATCTTTTTAATCACTTGAAAAGAAGTGTCAGCATTTTTTTCAGGCTTCACCATAGTAATGTGGTTGCCAGCAGTAATACAATGATAATCTTTAGGGAAAGGTTCTAAACTCGATTTTACAGGAACAAACTCGTCTAATTCTCCTGCAATGGTTGCAAATTTAAAAGGGTAATTGTGTTTGAATCTTTCGTCCCATTCACTACGAAGTTTTTTTATGAACTCTCCTTGATAGTCCATATCACTTATTTGATTTTTAAACCATCTTAAGAACCAAGCCTTTTTGAGTCCACCACTTGGTGTTCCATAAAAAAGAACATGAGAAATTTTATGTATGTCGCCTCTATTAATTATTGCTCTTTGAATTACCAATCCCCCCATGCTATGTCCGATTAAGGCAACTCTGTTATAGTGTTCAAATAGAATATCAAGATTTGTTTGCAGGTAGTCGGCAATCTTTGATATATCAGGATTTGCTGCCCAAATGCCCTTTCCAATGTTTGGCATTAGATAGTGTACCCCAAAAAATGGACCAGGAGTTAACTTTGTAAAGAAGGAGAAA
>CAZWYP010000014.1:0-6222 GCA_964638415.1 uncultured Gammaproteobacteria bacterium | reverse complement strand
TAAAAACAGAATGCTTGAGCGATAAGTTTAAAGAAATCATTGACGGAAACGAAGTCTTAGCAGAAGAAAAATTTAAAAAACCATATCACTATAAACCATATTGTAAATTTATGTTTTCAGCAAATAATTTTTTACCGACTAAAGACAAAAGTCATGGTTTTTTTAAAAGATTTGATACTGTGGAGTTTAAACGCAAGTTTTCAAAAGAGGAAATGAACCCTAACTTACAAGATGAAATAAATTTAGAGCTTTCGGGCGTGTTTTCTTGGGCGTTAGAAGGATTAAAGAGATTGAAAGAAAATAACTGGAAGCTTACAGAAAGTGCAGATTTTGACGCTACAAAGGAAAATTTTATGCAAGAAAGCAATCCAGTTGCTAATTTTGTTAGTGAATGCTGTATAACAATACCTTTACCTAATTGCAATATGAATGAATGGGATATTTTGATAGAATATTTAAATATAAAGCTAGAAGATATTGAATATGCCAAATTGATAAATGACAAATCCACTGAAACGAAAGAAGCGTATACAAAATATAAAGATTTCTGTCAATCCTGTGGGTATATTCCATTGAATGAAATACACTTTGGCAGAGAAATTGCAAGGCTAGGATATGACAAGAAAAGAGTCAAAAAAAGCTTTCAAAAGGAAAGAGTATATATATATGTCAGATTGATAATAAAATAATTTTCTTTTTCGTGTCCTAGTAAAATGACTATATTTTTCAAGCCTGACAGAAAAAAAAACTCTGTCAGGCTTATTTTACGGCCTTAAAAGTTACTAGGGATTTTGTCCTAGTAACTTTTTTTACTAGGGCACAGCAAAGTATTAATCCACATTGATTTAAAAAAAGTGTCCTATTAACCCTAGTAAAAGTTCAATAATTAATGTTCTGTGAAAAATCAAATTTTTTTATGTAATGGTTATTTTATATCTGTATATATTAATATTATAGACTTTTACTAGGGTTAATAGGACACAATATAATAACTATATATATATCATAAATTTACAGTGTCCTAGTAAAAAAAGTTACTAGGACAGTTACTAGGACACAAATATAAAAAAATGGCTGTAGCCCAATAACGGCGGGTTTTTTTACTAGGACACAAAATAAAAAAATGGCTGTAGCACGGCAAAAAAAACAATGAAAGCCTTATAGTAATTGGCTTGTATTGTTTTTCTCTCATGGGAACGGCAAAGCGCGTTTGCATTCTCTCTCTGTGGAGACATACAGAAACAATATTTCAATATATAAAGGTAAAATATGAATACAAAAGCAACAGCATACATTTTTATAAATAATGAAACAATAATATTACTTTCTAATTCTGCTAACTCTGTTTCTTGCCTGTATGCCTTTGGTAGCATGGAAGAAGCAAAAAACATGCAAACAAATCAAAATATTTTGGGCGAAATTGTTTCTATAGATTTTTTAGAGTTATGCAGAATTAAAGAACAAATTGAAAAAAAATGCAGGCGCAAAATAAGCATCCAGGTAACAGCAAGGCATGATTCGGAACTAGGGCGGTTTATGCATAGCCCAATGGTTGATTTGGTAGAGATTGGATAAAGGCAAGATCATTCTTTGGGGTTCTTAGTGGGCTGAAAAAGCATAAATCTTGCCTGATATTGCCCAGATTTAGCCGTTTGCGTGCAAATGCCTGGAACAAAAAACATCAAAGAAAGTAGGGTAAAACCTGGCTTTTTCCATCTGTCAAATTGAATGGAATCCAGCAAGAGAAAGGCTTGCATTGAAATTTATGCTGAAAAAATAGGAAATAAACCATAGTAAAAATGGTGGTGAAAACCTGCTTTTTGCATCTTGCAAAATTGTAGCTGCTCCATACCACAAAAGGCTTGCATTTGTTTTTGTGGTGAAAAATTGGGAAAAATACCACATAAAACAAGTGGATGTACACCAAACCAGGGGACACCTGGCAGCATATACCCTGGCCAGCACAACCTGGCAACATCCGTTCGATTGTAGAGGCCATTTCCAGAAATGTAGGCTGGTAGCTGGTAGGTAGGCTTTTTCTCCTGTGGTCTATTCCCTTCTGACATTATGAAAAAATAAAATTTCATGCTTGACAAACTGCTCACAATATCGTATTATTCTTTAAACGCTCGTTTAAAAAAGAATATGATTCGGTTGTCAGGCTAGAAACATATAGGAAAGGGAAAGAAAATGGAAAAATACGTTGCTTATTACAGGGTGTCAACACAAAAACAAGGTCAATCTGGTTTGGGTTTAGAATCTCAAAAACAAACTGTTTCTAGTTTTGTTACTGGCAAGGGAATCGTTATTGCTGAACATATAGAAATCGAATCAGGGAAGAAAGATAACAGAGTAGAGCTGGCAAAAGCAATCATGGAAGCAAGAGAAAAGGGAGCTGTTTTAGTAATCGCAAAACTTGACCGCCTTTCAAGAAATGCCAGTTTCATTTTTTCATTAAGAGATTCTGGAGTCAATTTTATTTGTTGTGACTTGCCAGAAGCAAACACACTGACAATAGGAATTTTTGCAACGCTAGCGCAACATGAAAGGGAGCTGATAAGCAAAAGAACAAAAGAAGCTCTTGCAGCGAAAAAAGCCAGAGGCGCAAAATTAGGAAGTCCTCAGAATCTAACCGATGAAGCCAGGGCAAAGGGGCGCAAGGCACGAAGCGAGAAAGCAAGCATCAATAATGCGAATGCGAACAATGCAGCAAGGGATTTATTAGCGTCTGGGTTAAGTCTGGCAAAGGTAGCCGAAAGGTTAAATCAATATGGGATTAAGACAAGTAGAGGGAACACATTTACAAAGGCAAGCGTACAAAGTTTGCTGAAATTAGGAGTATAGGACTATGACAAAAGAAGAAATTTTGCAAAAGGTATCTGCTATACTAGGACTAAAAAAAATATTGACAGAATCCGAACTTGAAGAAACGCTTGATCTTGTGAGCATTTTAAAAAAATCTCAAGAAAAGGCTTGACAAAGTATAATAAAATAATTATACTAAGTGCAATAAAATAGTTATACTAAGTATAACCTAGTATAACTATTTTATTATATATAAGTATAACTAAGTATATCTAACCAAATCAGAAGTAACAGGAGCAACAGCAATGACAACAGAAGAAAAAAAAGAGGCAATTTTAGAAGCTGTCAAAAGTAAGAGAGTATCAGGGAATAAAATTGAGCCAAAAAGAAAAGGCGCAACCATCACAAAGCTAAGGAAGGGTGAAAAAGTAGGGGATAAGACCATAAACAAGCTTTATGACTCCCTGCTCAATCTCTTAGGGGTAGAAGTAAAGGAAATAGAAGCTAGGGAAGTAAAAGAAGTAGAGCATCAGGAAGTAGAGCATCAGAAAGTAGAAGGGGAAAAGATCATGAATGCAATTGCAGAAAGATTTGATAGTATCGAGAGAGAGAACACCGAACTAAAGGAAGCAGTAGAAGGCTTGCAAAGGGAAATTGAAGCTTTAAAGAAAAATGGTATAACTGAGTATAATAAAAATATTGAATCAAGTATAATAAATATTATACCTGATTCAGCTAAGGATAGCCAACAAAGCGGACTTTTGCGAGATTATGAAAGGTTGGTAGTAAAGGGTATTGATTTTATTATCAGACTTGAAAGCCAGGTTGCAAGATTCATACTAGCAAGCGGTGAATCCAAGAAAGTAGAGTATCCCAAGTATTATGCTAAAAAGAAAATTGCTGGAAAGTTACATAGGGTATATTTGGGGGAAATAGCAGATAGGAACGAATCTATAGAAAAGATCAAGGCATACATGCAAAAACATTCCCTCTCTTTTTCTCCTGTGGTATAATTTGATAAACACTTTATGAAAGGATAGGTTATGGCTAATTTAGAAATGTTGGTTGAACAGAATAGCAAGCAAATTGCTGAGGTTTGGGCGTTATTCAGAGAGACAAGAGAAAACATAAATAATCTAAGTAAAGAGGTTTCCAGGGTAACGCGTGAGCTTGAAAGCGTAAAGGCTAAATGGGGTAAGTTTGTTGAGTTTGTGCTTGCTCCAGGAATCCCCAAAGCATTTCAAGTATTGAGAAGATTAGTTTTGCTAGAGCAGGGGCAGAAATCGAGGCGTTAAGGATGAAAGAACTAAATGCAAGAGTTCCCTTTTAAAGAAGATGGAAAGAAAAAATATTAGGAGAAAATTAGCATGAAGAATCTTTTTTGTTTCAAGTTTGGCGTGGGATTTGGTAGAATAATTCAGGACAAAAAAAAAGCCGTGCTTGGAGGCACAGGCAATAACAGTAAGGAGATTATAGCATGATTGCAAAAGATTTACAAGATTTTTCTTGCGTTCCTGTGGAAATGCAGCAAAAAAAACAATGGGTTTTGTGGAAACTAGAGGAAAGACAAAACGAGAAAGGCGAAATAAAAAAAACCAAACTTCCATATCAAATCAATGGATATGGAGCGCAATCTAATAACCCAGAGACTTGGAACACGTTTGAAAACATTCTAAACGCATACAAGCAAGGCGGGTTTTCTGGCATTGGCTTTATGTTCTATAACGATTACATAGGCATTGACTTTGACCATGTTGTTAATGATGGGATCATACAGCCAGAATTTCAGGAATGGGTAACAAAATTTTCCAGCTATACGGAAATTTCCCAAAGCAAAACAGGATTACACATCCTAGTTAAAGGTAAAATTCCAGGCGAAAAAAGGCGCAAGGGCAACGTGGAAATGTATTTTGAAAAAAGATACTTTGCCATTACTGCCAATGTTGTGGGAGATTATCGAGAAATCAAGGAAGCCCAAAATATAATAGATGATCTGTACCATACCTACCTTGAACCAGCGACAAAGACAGAACCAAAAGAAATATTTCCACAAGGAAACATCAAGAATATAGAGAATATTGAGCTATCCCTTGACGATAGCAAAGTAATCGAAATAGCCAGTACCGCTACAAATAAAGATAGTTTTCTTTTCCTGTGGAAAGGTGGTATTTCCAGGCATAACAATGACCATTCAGCAGCAGATCAAGCTTTATGCAACATTCTGGCATACTACACACAAGACGCTAATCAAATTGATAGGCTTTTCAGAAATAGCGGGTTGTACCGTGAAAAATGGGATTCTAAAAGAGGGGAAAAAACCTATGGAGAAATCACAATAAACACGGCTATTTCTGGGCTTTCGTCCACCTACAAAAAGATTAAGCAATGTCAAGTTTGTGGCGTGGATATTAGACTAAAACAAATTCAAAAAGCTAACGGTGATTTTGGATATGTGCCTTGCAATGTGGATGGTTCGCAACATTCGCATTGTAAAAAGTGCAAAGCAAGTATTATCTGGAAGGAAAAAAAGCCTTACAATGCAGATGGTAAAAGGCACAAATGCAACATGCAACATACAAAAATCGCTGCTAACCCTTCTAGCAATAGCACCGAAAAAGACAAAAATCAATCCTCTCAATTGTCTCCATCTGTGGAAAAGCCCAGTACAATAACGCCTTGCTTTGTTCGTTTTAGTGAAAAAGGCGGGGAATACATTGTAACAGGGATAGCAGCAGATTATTTTTCCTCAATAACAAAAGACTTGCTTTTTTTTAAAGAGTCATTCTGGCAATATCAGGAAAAGCTTGGTATATGGGAATGCTTGCATGATGATTTCATCAAAGGCGCAATCAAAAAAATGATTACAGATTACAATAATAGCCTAGCAAAAAAATCTACAATAGAAGATATTTTTTACCAAGTACGCCTTAACGCTTGCGCACCAAGAGAATTTGAATTTGACAAAAATCATACAAAGCTAAACCTAATAAACGGCGTGCTAGATATTAACTCTATGGCTTTGGATTCCTTCAACAAAGAACTATTTCAAACAATAAAATTGCCTGTTAGCTATATCCCTAAAGCATCAAGCCAAAAATGGGAGCAATACTTAAAAGATTTATGCTTGTCTCCTGAGACTATAAGCAGATTACAAGAATGGGCTGGTTATTGCTTTTTTCCTTCTGTGAAAATCCAAAAATGTTTGTATCTCAAAGGCGAGGGAGACAACGGCAAAAGCATCTTTCTAAACACAATAGCCAATATAATAGGAAAGGCTTGTAGCAGGCTAGAAATAACGGAAATTTACGAAAGGTTCAGAGTTACAGAATTGCAGGGAAAACTTGCTAACATTTGCGCGGACATAAAAACAGAATGCTTGAGCGATAAGTTTAAAGAAATCATTGACGGAAACGAAGT
>CAZWYP010000013.1:0-8441 GCA_964638415.1 uncultured Gammaproteobacteria bacterium | reverse complement strand
CCAATGAATAGGTCTTATGGCCTTTTTAGTGTTGGAGCAGCTATTTGGGTTTTAACAAATACTTTATTTCAGGGTTCTGATGATCTAGATAATGCTTTAATTTTGGCTAGAATGAGTGATGTTGGAGCAGCGATACTAGTATCTTCTTTGTTTTATTTTTCATTATTTTTTCCTAAAAAGAAAAAAAGCAAATTTTTGTTAATATTTTTTTATGTTACGACAATTTTGCTATTTTTATTATTAACGATATTTCCTTTTACAGTAAGGGAAAGTGTCCAGTATATAAATAATCAGAAGACTATATTAACCGGGTATGGTTTTTATTTTTTTGCTTCATACATTATAATATTTATTTTACTTTCTTTAGTTAGTGTTCTTTTCACTTTTAAAACTGCAACAGGTATACAAAAATTACAAATTAAATATTTTTTTACTGGATTATTATTATCTAGCTTTTTTGCTGTTATATTTAATTTAATTTTACCATTAAGAGGTAATTATGATTATGTTTGGCTTGGTCCAGATTTTACTCTGGTTTTTTTAATATTTTTAGCATACGCAATTGTAAAATACCGCTTAATGAATATCCGTTTAGTAATTTCTCGCAGTATCTTATATACTCTCTTGGTAGGTACCGTTGCTAGCTTTTTCGCTTTGTCAATTTTACTAGCTAGCACTTATTTAGATAATTCTGCATACGGAGGTAAAATCGTAACTTATGTCATCAGCTCCGCTATCATCGTTATCTTCATCGATCCAATTAAACGCACTTTAGCCAAGTTGACCGACGGTATCTTCTACAAAGACAAAGTAGATTACCAGCAGCTATTGCGTGAAGCCTCCAATGTCATTGCCAAGGAAATTGACTTGCATGTTTTGCTCCAGAAAACCAGCGATTTATTACGCTCGGGACTGAAAATAAGAAATGCTGCCATACTTGTTTTTGCTAAAGATCGCCTAGATCTAGTAGCACAGGTAGGAAAAGAAAAAGCCAATATTAATTTCAGCCAGGAAGTCCTAGATTATTTTAACAACCACCATGATCTAGCTATTACCGAAGAGCTAATAAAAAAGACGGATGACCAGAAAGATCCAGCAGAACAAGCTAAGCTTAGAATAATCACAGAAAATATTGAGAAGAATAAGATTGAATTAATTGTCCCCATTGTAGAAAAAGAACGCCTTAATGCCTTATTCGTTTTTGGTCCCAAACTCTCCGGAGATGTATATAGCAATGAGGATATAGATTTTTTTAACGTATTAGCTCCCCAAATTGCTATTGCCATTGAAAAATCCAAGCTTTACGAAGAAGTTCAGGAATTCAACAAAGAATTGCAAGCCAAGGTAGAGGAGAAAACCAAGGGTTTGCGCCAGGCTAATATTGACCTGGAAGCCAGGAATAAATTCCTGACCACCATGCAGGCTATTATCAACATGATCAGCCGCACTCTGGATTTGAATAAAGTCAATCAGCTAATTGCCGATGCCATTGCCAGCCAGCTTGGCTATCAGGGAGGTATTTTAAGCTTTGTGGATGAAGAATACCATGTATTGCGGGTAGGGGCAGTTACCAGGAATGAATTTACCGGACCGGCTATTGCCATGCTTTCCCAGGATATCCATAACTATGAATCCCAGCTTAAAGAGGATTTCAACCTTGGCGCCAAAACTGTTTTAACCGGACGCATCAACTTTTCTTCCGACATGAAAGACTTTTTCTCCCCGCCGGTTGACCGTCTGCTCATAGATAAAATTCAAAGCTATCTCAAAGTTAAAACCGTGGTTTCCGTTCCAATCTTCTCGGAAGACAAGATTATTGGTTGTATCCATTATTTTCTGGATGCTAATCGGGAAGAAATATCCGCCCTAGACATTGAAATGATGACCGCTTTAGCCAGCCAGGTCGGTATCGTTTCCCGCAACTCCAAGTTGTATGGCAATCTGCAGCAAGTCAATAAGGAGCTGCACGAAGCTAATCTCCACTTAAAAGCTTTGGATAAAGCTAAATCAGAATTCTTGTCCATTGCTTCCCATCAGCTGCGTACCCCAATTTCTGCTGTTAAAGGCTATTTGTCAATGGTGCTGGAAGGGGATTTTGGTCCGGTTCCTGAAGCAATTAAAAAAGTCGTCAAGGATGTGTATGAGAGCGCGGCTCGCTTAGCGCGCGTTATCAATGTCTTTTTGAATGTCTCCCGTATTGAAGCCGGCAGATTGAAGATAGAAAAGCAGCCGACTTCCATCGTGGATATGATTGACAGCGTGATTAAAGAATTGATCCAATCAGCTACACAGAAGAATTTATCTTTGCAGTTCAATAAGCCTACGCAAGAAGTTCCGCTAATTTATGCTGATCCGGACAAATTGCGGGAAGTGGTCTTGAATTTAATAGACAATGCCATTAAATACACTCCGCAGGGCTCAATTAATATTTCTTTGGAGTTTGACGACAAGCAGCTGACCTTCACCTCAAAAGATACCGGCATTGGTATTCATCCTTATGAGACTAAAAATTTGTTCCGCAAATTTGTCCGCGGTGATGGCGTGGCCCAGATCCATACTGGCGGTTCTGGCTTAGGATTGTTTATTGCTCAGAAGATTATTAAAGAGCATGAGGGAGATATTTGGGTGGAGAGTGAAGGCAAAGGCAAGGGTAGTGTTTTTAAATTTACTGTGCCGTTGGCTACCAGTGAAGAGATCAGGGAATGGAATAAAAAGAATAAAGACAAGTAGATTTGACCTGGGGTTTTATAGCAATAAAATTAATAATATAAAAAATAGCGTATTGTCTACGCTATTTTTTATTCTTGACATGATTTCAAAAGAGGAGTAAGTTAAAAATATAAAGTGACGGCGAGATTATCATAGACGGCTTAATTTATCGCCGTCAATAAAGATATGTTAAGATTTATTAGAAAAATTCAGCACTGGCCAAAGGAAGCTACTAACAACAGTTTGAATTTTTTGGCCCCATAAACCGACTTTTTAGTCGGATTTTTTGTTCTTTTTTATTCATCAACAGGTTAAAGATTGTTAACAGGCTTGTCGTTAATTAATTTTTAACAATATGAAAAAAAGCGATTTGAAGGTTAGTCTGAAGAAACTAACATGGTTCTTTGAAATATTATTATTTTGCTTGTTTCCTTTTGGTATTCAAGCGGAGTCTACCGGTAATTTCCAGCCACCCATTGAACAGATAAGGGAAGCTATTATTAAAAGAACCCATTATCCTAACCAATATTTTGAGATTAATCCGGATACCGGAGAGTATAAGGATTTTGTCTATATCGGTGATCAGAAAATAGCAGAAATCAATGAAAGGGGGGAAATAAATTACTATGTGAATGACCATTTAGGATCAGAAACCATGGTTGTAGACCAAAGGGGTAATGTAATAGAGCAGAAAGATTATTTACCTTATGGTAAGATTAATAGTGAGGAAAGCTTTGCGGATAATGATTATGGGTATATCGGTAAAGAATTAGATAGTGAAACTGATCTTAATTATTTTGAGCAGAGGTATTATGACAGCAGTTTGGGTAAGTTTATTACCCCAGATCCATTATTAACCGTACCGCCCAAAGACATTCTATCTGATCCGCAGCAATTAAATTCCTACAGCTATGGCCGGGGTAATCCCTTAAGGTTTGTAGATAAGACTGGAGAAAAGGTTTGGGAATTTCAGCCTTATTTGCCAAAAGCGGAAAATTATACTCTTGGCGAAGTGTTTGGCAATTACCGTGGGTTTAAGTTATTTAGTCCCGGGCACAAGGAGGCCAAAGGAGACCATCTGTATCAGTGTACTCAATTGGCTAAAAATTTTGTTTCTAATCAATATGGGGTTCAGTTGGGGGCTGTGGGTAATGGCGATGCTTATGGTAATGCTAGTAATATTAACGGAGCAATTCCACATAATCAAAGTCATTTAGGGCAATATAATTTTTATTCAAATGGAAGTTCTATGATGCCACAAGAGAATGATATTATTTCTTGGTCTGGAGGAGATTATGGTCATGTTGGTGTAATCGCAGAAGTGGTTTTTGATCAATCATCGGGCAGCGGTCAAATATATACATTAGAACAAAATGTGAAACAAAATCAGGTTTTATTTAATTATCCATTGACTAGAGTTCAGAAAGATGGGCAATTAACTTATCAAGTGGGATCTAAATGGACCAATATGCCAATTCAGGGATGGGCACGTTATCAAAATCAGAGTATGTACAATAATTTTAGGCCACAATATACATCAATTCCCCATACGCCAGCCACTCCAATGTCGATAAGACGTAATAATTAAATTATGAGATTTGCTAAATTAATTTTTATATTAATATCTATTGTCATCATGGTATCCGCATTGGTTTTATTGAATAATAATCCAAAGGATAAAGTATTAAATTGTTTACAATTAAAAAGTGGTAATGTTGTTTTAAAATTAAATTATTCAGATATATTTGTATCAGAATCTTATGAGGAATCTGGTTTAGTTAGAATCTCTTTAAGAAATAGCGATCATAATACAGATTATATTTTAGGAATAGACCCGTTAAATTATTATGCTCCAATAGAAGAAATAATAAATAATTCATTAATAGAGCCTGGTCCAAAATACCAGAAATCCATTTTCAATGGATATGAAGCAGGGTATTATCATATCGAAAACGCGGATCAAGGCATATTAGATCAATATGAAATTCCTTTTGGAAATAGAAATTTTTATATATTTTATCAACTATCTTCATTAACTGAGGAAGAAAAATTTAAAGCTGAAGAAATGCTTAATAGTGTCAAGTTTTCACAAAACAATGAAGATGTATTAGAGCCTTATGTAGAAAAATGTGATAATTAATTTATGTTTCCTAAATCATTAAAATTTATTCTAATGCCTTTATACTTTACTCTATCAATATTGGTAGGGTTAAGCATGATGGTATTTTACGCCGTGATGAGCAAATTTAATAATTTTAAGCTTTAAAATTTATGAGGACAATTAAAAAAATCAATATCATTGTTCTTTTGCTGACTACCTTGCTGTGGTCAACTGTTCCATCAGGATTAATTTTGGCGGCAGAAAATGGAGAAAGCAATGAGTCTAGTAAGCTAGATATTATTCAATTGGAAACTCCAGTAGAGATACTGCCCAATGAGTCGGAATTAATACCAGAGAGTATTCCTGACGAGCTGACGCCAGTTACTCCCATAGAGCCGATTACTCCGATCAAGCCCATTATTCCTAATGATGAATTGATTCCGGAGTTAACTCCAACTGACCATAAATTAGTTCCTGATGACGAAGAGCGGGAGCCGAGGAATCCGCTGGATGAAGAAAATCCGGTTGACGAAGCGGCTAAGCGGGACAATGCCGGCTTGCAGCCAAAAAATAATGGACAATACAGCGTGGATGAATTTACCGGGGTCTTTTCTTACGATTATCCCTTGCAGATTCCGGCTGGCCGGAACGGCTTACAGCCAAGCATTAGCTTGCAGTACAATCACCGCTTGAATAATATTGGATCAGCGGTGGGAGTTGGTTGGCAATTGACAATGCCTAGCATTGAACGTTCCAATCGTACTGGTTTGGATAATTTATACACGGATAATTATTTCCGCTTGAATTTAGCTGGCAGCGATGATCTGGTGGCTATTGATGTTGATGCAAACGGTTATGGCACTTACGGCAAACAGATTGAGAGTGATTTCCTGAAAGTAGAATTCGCTTCCACTTCCAATGCCTGGATAGTAACAGATAAATTAGGCACGGTTTATACTTTTGGTGCTACAACCGCTTCCCGCCAGGATAATCCTACTGACAATGCTCAGGTATATAAATGGTTGCTGAATGAAATTCGTGATACTAATGATAATTTTGTTAGGTATGAGTATTACAAAGATTCCGGACAGATTTATCCTAAAAAGATATTTTACACTGGACATGGTGCTACCGACGGTATTTTTGAAGTGGATTTTGAGCCGTTTGCCAATGGCAATCCGGTAGAAAATAATATTGATAACATTTCTTACCAGACCGGCTTTGGAGTAGAAACTAAGTATCTCTTGGACAGTATTGATATTCAAATTAACGGTGAATTAACCACTAGATACGATTTGGTTTTAAACTTAAATGCTAATGATAATAAGTATCTGCTGGATGGAATTATTCCCCGTTTTTACCAAGATGGAAATGATTTTGTAAAAGATCAGGTGGAATTTGATTACAGTGAAAGCATTAATACTTACAAGGAAGGAGAAGGCTATGATTTGCCTTATGCTTTAGGTAGTAATCCGGGAACCTTTAATTCCAAAAGTGACATGTTTATGGATTTGAATGGCGACAGTTATACTGATTATCTCAGGTTATTTTGCAGCAATGGCAATGTATCTTTAAGCGTCTGGCTTAATGATGCCAATGGCCACTGGTCAACCAGTACGCCATATGCGGTTGCTCAAGCAGAGACTGGGATTGTTTGTAAAGGACCAGGAACAACTATTCGATCCATGCCAGTATCCTTTGGCAATATTAATGGTGATCATTTTATTGATATGATTACTGATGATACGGTTTATTACAATACTGGTTCTAATTGGCAAGTAGCTAGCACAACATTGCCGATTTCATTAAATAACAGTTCAGTTGGTGACAATCCACCAATACCACAAATTATTTTTCAAGATATGAATGCTGATGGCTATGATGATATTGTATATGAGCATCATCCTAATAATCATCAGAGCGATGTTGATATTTATATTAAAGATCAGGCTACGAACACTTGGAATTTAGATAATAATTTTCATTTATCAGTTGATCAGCAGCAGAACGTGTGTTTATTAGTAGGAGGAACACCCATAGATTTTAAGGATTTTAATAACGATGGGTTGCTAGATGTATTTTACAATTATTATTGTCATTATTCTCTAAATGGCTATATACAAGACGATGCGGTTTATTTGAATTCAGGGAAAGATTTTGAGGAATCAATAGAATATACCAGTCCGATAATAGTAAGTAATTATTATTACCAAGGAAGCAGTTTAGTTAGACAAACGGTGAACTATTTTACTGATTTAAATGCCGATAGTGTTAGTGATTATGGGGAATTTTATAGAGCTAAGGGCAGTAATGATAGCTCTGGAAATTTCAGCAGAGCTAATATTTATTTATTAAATCAACAATTATTTGACACTGGGACGATATTTGGTCATGAATATTTTAATAACCCTTTGCCAGTAGCAGTGGCAGACATTAATGGAGATCAAATCCAAGATGTGATTCATAACCCTTCTTATTTTGATATTTATTACGGACAAGGCATTAAACCAGATATTCTAACTGAAGTAGATTACCAGTCAGGAGCTAAGGTTAATGTATATTATGATTCTTCAACTAAAGAAAAAGACGAACAAGGCAATCTCGCAAATTCAGATTTGCCTTTTGATCTGCAGGTAGTCAAAGAAGTTGTTGTAAATAATGGCCAGCAGGAATGGCAGGGATATCAGTATCAGTATGAAGACGGACAAACTGTAAGTTATCTTGAAGACAATATTAAGGATCTTTATGGTTTTGCTAAAGTGGAAAAGAAATTGGGCAAGGCCATGCCGGATATTGATTTTGGTACTGGTGTTGATGGTGCTTATGTTTCTTCTGAAAATGAAACATGGACAACGGATAAAAACTTTACTTCACTTAATATCCAGTCAGGACATACTATTACTGTAGAACCCAATGTTATCATTAAAGTGCAGGGAGATGTGGTAATTGACGGTATTTTAACTGCCCAAGGGCAAGGGTATCCCGGTGTTAATAGCGGGCAAGGTGGTAGTAATGGTCCAGGGGTTGGTGGAAGTGGTGATTATAACAATGATGCGGCTGGCGGCGGCGGTGGTGGTGCTGGGTACTCTTTTCAAGGCGAGAATGGTGAGAGTAGTCGATTTGGTACCGGGTTAGGTGGAATAGTTTATGGTAATGAAAGACTAAAGGGTATTGATAGTGGCTCTGGTGGAGGAAGTGGAGCTAGTAGTGGATCTGCTCAATACGGTAGTGGAGGAAATGGAGGCGGTATTATTCAGATATTTGCTAATAATATTACAGTAGATGGTGAAATTAATGCTGATGGTAATGATGGTCAGAATGGACAAGGTGCGTATAATCATTATGGTGGCGGAGGAGGAGGCGGTTCCGGCGGTTCAATTTATATTAAAGCCTCGGAATCATTGATAATCAATGGATCTATTCATGCTAACGGTGGACAAGGTGGTGTTGGTGGATATTTTAATAGTGGTGGTGATGGATCAGATGGTCGCATCAGAATAGAATCCCCAGTTATTAACGGCAATACCAACCCGTCATATTACAGCAGAGGTGATTTTGATTACTCCATAGACAATACTCCGTCAGATAATAATCTGCAGAAGCAAATAAATTATTATCATACAGCAATAGA
>CAZWYP010000012.1:0-8625 GCA_964638415.1 uncultured Gammaproteobacteria bacterium | reverse complement strand
AGGGGGTTTATAGAACAAATATACCAAAAAATTTATTGGATTTAGTTAAATTGCAGACTGAAAAAATAAATAATAAGCAAGTTACTAAAATTATAAAACAAATTGCTGAAGAAATAGAAAAGTTAGCTACTTTATACAAAAAAGAATATGATAAAGCATTAAATTCTTCCCTTGAAGAAACAGCAAAGATTCTCAAGGCTGAATTGGTTTTACCTTTTATCAACAACATTGAAAAACCCCTAGAAAATCTAAATCTCGGAGATGAAAATAATATTTATTTAATGGAAGAAGAATTGACTGCAGTCTTATCCTCTTCATTAGAAAATAAAATTTCCGAAATATTGAAGATTTTAATAGCAAAAGAAAAAATTGATATTTCAAGACAATTAAAAGAAGTTTTTAATCTCTCAGAAATAAAGATTAGCATACATTCTTTCTTTGAGAGTTTTCAAGTTGGTGATTTATTTGCGGAGATATACGAAATTGAAAGAAATAGAACTATTTTAGATAAACAAGAATTTTATCTTTATTTTTGTGATATTACTTTTAATAATGTTAAATTTCCAATTTTTTACATTCCTTTCGGAATACAAAAACAAAATGATTCTTTAGGAATAGAATTTGATTCCCAAGTATATATAAACAAGAAGGCTCTTGAATATATAACACAAGAATATAATAAAGAAAAAGGCAAACAGGGCCAGTTAAAAACAATAACTGAAAGAATAATTTATCTAGCCCAACACCAAAATGATTTTCCGAATGTCATTAGTTCAATTTTAGGTGAAATAACAAATTTCTTTGAACTTGATAAAAGCATTGTTATTAGCAATTCTGAACAACAAATCGCAAAAAGTTTTCTAGTTAGGGCTTCCAATAATTGTTACTTGGCATTATTTGATAAATCTGATGAAGCTTTGGTTAATGACTATGAGGAAATATTAAAATTGCTCATGGCGGGTGATAGTAGTTTAGCTGATGCTTTTAATAAATTAATTGATGACTTCATCCATACAGATCCAAAAAAATACGATATTGAGATTCAAGAAGAATGGAATGATCAAGACGTGTCAAATCAGCTTGTTTTTCAAAGCCCAATACCATTAAATGGAGAGCAATTACAGATTTTATCTGCTATTAAAAGAGATGATTGTAAATATATTATTGTTCAAGGTCCTCCAGGGACAGGAAAAAGTCATACTATTACCGCGGTCATTTTTAATTTGATTCTGAAAAATAAGTCCATTTTAGTTTTATCTGACAAAAAGGAAGCTCTCGATGTTGTGGAAGATAAGATAACTGAAACAATGAATAAAGTCCGTGTTGATGATAATTTTCAAAATCCTGTATTGAGATTAGGTAAAACTGGAAATGCTTATGCAAAAATATTAAGTCCGATATCAATAAAATCAATTATTGCCAATTGGCTTGCGGTCAAAAAGGATTACAAATCAATTGAGCAAAATATTGAAAAATCAGAAAATTCATTAAAAGAAGATATAGAAGCTGAAATTTTGGCAAATAATGAGATTAATTTAGAAGAAATTCATGAATATTTTGATTTAGAATCTTATTATCAAAATAAGTTTCCAATTGATGTTGATGAAGTTTTAGATCAATCAGAATCAGCGATTGAATTAGAGGAATTTAGAAAGATATTTTTGTCATTAAAAGACAAACTAATTATTGATCATGATGAAAAAGAAAAAGAAGCAAAGCTTTTTAGACTGCTAAATTTTTCAATTAATGATTTCAAAGATATATCTAATTTTCAAAAATATTTGTGGTTATTGAATTTTCTTTCTTCTTCCATTAATAAACTTAAAGAAGTATACACTAATAATTTGTTACTGCTGTCAACATTCGATGATTTTGATGAGCCATCTTTAGAAAAATTGAGTGACTTTATAGCTAATTATAATAAAGAAAAAAATTGGCTTTTTGGTTACTTATTGAAAAAAAATAAAATTGAAAAGCTAGATAAGGAATTTAAAACATCCTTTCATTTAACTTCGCAAATTGAACCACATAAAAATTTAAATAACTTGCAAAAAATTTTAGAGATTTATCAATTCTCTAAAGACCAGAAAAAACAACTAGACGAAAAATATAAAATTAATTTTGACTATTTAAGATTTACTCATCAAGTCATTACCGATGAGTCGCTTTTGGAGACATTGAATAATTTAATGCAAATTGGTGATGATTTGAAATTTTTGGATTCAAATTTATCGAGATATCCTAAAACAATAAAGAAATTAAAAATTGATTTATCTTCTTTTAAAACTCTTTGCTCAAATGAATTGATAAAGATTTCCGATCTTGATTTTGATAGATTGATTAGATTTATAAATTTGAAGCAAAAAATTGATAAAGATTTTAAAAATGTTCCCTCTTTAAATTATGATGGTCAGAAGAAAAATATTGAAAACCTCCTCACAGTAAAAATGACTCACATAATGGATGGTAGATTGGTCGAATTTTGGGATAAGCATCAAGCAACAGCAACTGCACTTAAGAAAATTATTCAAGGAAAATTGAAATTTCCTCAGGAAGAGTTTTTAAAACTCAAAGATGCTTTCCCTTGTATACTAGCGGGCATAAGAGATTATGCTGAATATATACCACTTGAACCGGAAATTTTCGATCTTGTGATTATTGACGAAGCTTCGCAAGTCAGCATTGCTCAAGCATTTCCGGCATTATTGAGAGCAAAAAAAGTTTTAATTCTTGGAGATAAAAAACAGTTTAGTAATGTCAAAACCGCCCAAGCTCGCACTGACACAAACATAGAATATCTCAATGATTTAAAAGATTGTTTTGTAAAATGTGTCGCTTCTGATGGTATAAAACTAGAAAAACTTAAAAATTTTAATATCAAAACGTCTGTTCTTGAATTTTTTGAGTACATATCAAATTATAATACTCAGTTACTAAAGCATTTCAGAGGCTATAAAGAGATTATTTCTTACTCTAATCAATACTTTTATCAAAATAGTTTACAGGTAATGAAAATTCGAGGAAAAGCTATTGATGACGTTATTAAATTTTCCGTTATAAAACACGACGGCAAAAAGGAACTCTCACAAAACACGAATACCCTTGAAGCCGAATTTATCATTTCTGAACTTAAAAAATTAAAGGAAATTGACAGCAACCAAAGCGTTGGAATTATTACCCCTCACACTAACCAGCAAAAATTGTTAGTGGAATTAATAAATAAAATACCAGAAAAAGATTATTTTTACGAAAAATTAAAATTGAAAATTATGACTTTTGACACCTGCCAAGGTGAAGAAAGAGATACTATTTTTTATTCAATGGTCGCCACAGAAGAAGATGATCATCTATGGGGAGTTTTTATTAAAGATTTAAATGATGTTGATATTGAGGAAGATGGAAAAATAAAAGCCCAAAGATTAAATGTTGGTTTTAGTCGTGCTAAAGAAACAATGCATTTTGTTTTAAGTAAGCCGATAGATCAATATAGTGGTTCAATCGGAGAAGCTATAAGGCACTATCATTATATTTTGGAAGAAGCTAAAAAAGAAAAAAGTGTTAAAGAGGTTGATGAAAAATCAAAGATGGAACCAGAAGTTATGAATTGGTTTTATCAAACTGATTTTTGGAAAAAACACAAAGATAATATTGAATTTATACCTCAGTTTGAATTGGGAAAATATCTTAAACAGCTTGATAAAACATACAACCACCCTAAATATAAAGTCGATTTCTTGTTGGTATATAAAGATGAAACCCACAGAGAACACAAAATAATTATTGAATACGACGGGTTTAGAGAACACTTTGAAAATATTGATGAGGTAAATGAGTTTAATTATCAAGATTATTACACCGACGGAGATATTTATAGACAAAAGGTATTGGAAAGCTATGGATATAAATTTTTGCGAATAAACAAATTCAACATTGGCAATAATCCAATCTCAATTCTCAATGAAAGAATTGGTAATTTGATTAAAAATGGTGTTGTAAAAAATAATGTAATTAGTCATATTCACGAAACGATTGAGGGTTTACAAAATGGCGAGATGAAGGAATGTCCGAAATGTAAAGAAATAAGGGAATATAAAGATTTTAGAGATCCGGATCTAATTACTGGATATGGGCGATTTTGCATGCACTGCAAGGGGTACACCTTAGTAGAAAAATCAGCGCCTGATAATATGAAGACCGATAATGCAATAATTAGTGAACAAAGTTGTCCGAGATGTGGCTCAAAAATGATTTTACGCAGAGGGAGATATGGTAAGTTTTATGGTTGCTCAAAATTTCCGTATTGTAGAGCAACTATTAAATATTAAAATTTATAATAATCTTTTTATCTCTCATAATTAATTTACTCTGTAAACACCCCAATAATTCTCTCTTTTCAAATGTTGTCCCGTCTCTCAGTATATATTTAGCATAAGCTCTGATATTAATCTCTTTTTCTTTCTCCAAATCCTTGTTTTCAATACCAAGTATTTTTTTACTAAATCTGTTATATCTTTCAACTTCTTCCTCAAATTTTGTTTTTATACCTAGTTCATCCAGATTTATTTCATCTATTATTTTGGATAATTGGTTTATTAACTCGTCTTCCCGGAGATATTTATTCTTGCAATATCTATCTTTGCCTCTGGTACAGCCGTAGTAAATATATTTGGCCGTAGTACCATCATTTAATTGTTTAAATTTTTCTTCGGCCGTTATAGTAGATCCGCATAAGCCACATTTCATCAATTTTGTAAAAGCAAATTCCTTGGCTTCACTTTTCCTAACCAGATTATCTCTTTTTAATTGATCTCTAGCTTTCAAATATAAATCTTTGGATATAATAGGATCATGTTTCCCCTGGTACCATTTATCACTACCTTCAGGATATTCAAATTCTCCATAGTAATAGGTATCATTTAGTATTCTATAGACCATACTCAAGGTGATGTATTTATTATTCTTCGTTCTAAAATCTGTTTCGTGGTTTAACCAAAACCATATTTTTCGGCCACTCCATTTTTCATTGGCTACTTTTTCAAACATTTGTTTTATATACGGTGCTCGTTTTGGATCTATAAAAACTCTTTTGTCACCCTTATCAGAATATTTATCGTGTAAGTATCCCAGAGGAGCACAACCTGGCCGCCAACCTTTTTCACACTTAGCCCTCAAACCTCTTTTAACATTAACTCCTTTATGGTCGTTCTCAAGTTTAGCTTGAGAACCCAAGATCATCAAAAGAAATTTTTCATTTGGGTTATTGGTGAATTTTTGGCCGTGAGTTCTAATCTCTAATAATTTTCCTTGATCCATTAAATCCACTGTTCTGCCTAAATCTCCGGCATTTCTGCTTAATCTGTCAGGAGCCCAGCAAAGTATGCCGTTGAACACACCTTGCTGGATATCCTGCAGAAGCTGGTTGAATACCGGCCGTTGGCCCGAGTCCTTAGCTGAGTGGCTCTCTTTGCGAATTTCGGCAATATTAAGGCCCTCGGTGGTTGCCATTTCCAACATCTCCTTTACTTGTGAATCCACCGAAAGAGCTTGTAATTCGTCTAGTTCGCTAGATTTTCTTGCATAAAGGCAGTACTTTACGCTATTAACCGTCTGATTAGTCAAGTTCGTTATTTGATCCATAGATTTTTATTTAATTACCTATGGACATTGATGACGCTAAGTCCCGACTAAGTCCAGAGCCTATTCAATTTTTTCGTTTTAGCACCTCTCTCAAATCTTCCCCCTTAGCTGATCTATCTATTAATCCTAAGAAACTTTGTATGGCTTCAGATATCTCCTTCTTTCTTTCAATGGTCATTTCATCAAAGACATTTAAAATTTTTGGTATTGGCGCCTGTCCAAAACGATGATTATTATGTATTAACCAATATTTGATGGCGTTAAAATCATTGTCTTTGATGCGTTGGATCAGCTTCATTTCAGCTAAATCATTTATTTGTTCTATTCCTAATTCAAAAGCTTCAGAGACTTTATTTTTAAAATCCTGATCCTCTTTAATCCAACGATAAAAGTTAGCTCGTGGTACATTAGCCAAACGACTGGCAATTGAGACATTAGGTTGTTCAGACAACTTTTCAATAAGTTTTGCTTTTTGAACCTCTTGTCTATCGCGAACACTTTTCTTTATTTTGTCCAAGCGTTTTTGCTCTGAAAATTTTTTACTCTTTCTTTGAGGCATAGGTTTATATATTAATCTTTAAACCTGTGAGTTATTTCCGTAAGTTATGCCATAGATTTTTTATTGTATTCTTTTAGCCTTTTTGCCAAAAGTGGTTTCCCATCTTTTCCGGATAACCTCAGCGTAGACGGGGGATTTTTCCATAATATAACAACGTCGGCTCATCTTATTGGCCGCAATCAGCGTTGATCCTGAGCCGCCAAAGGGCTCCAAAATGAGGTCATTACGCTTAGTTAGGACTTTGATGTATGGCAAAAGGATCTCAATTGGCTTAGTGCCGAATATCACCCCTTGGCCCGATGATTTCTCGTCTGCCGCTTTAAATTCAATAAAATCAGTAGGACAAATCTTTTTGCCTGCTTTATAGCTTTCCCAGTGTGGTTTACCGGAGATGGCGTAAATAGCTGTTTCGTATTCATTTTGGAGCAGTTCTGTCTCCGGGGCCAGGTTCAGTTCAGTATTATCGTGGCTTAAACCAACCATGGCAATATCATGTTTATTAAAGAAGCGATATTTAGCTGAGAAACCCTGGACTCTATTTGGCAGATGCCAGACTATCATATTTTTTACTTTCCAATGTTTCTCTATTTCATTCCAAATATTCCTGATATTTTTCCAATTTTCATAGACAATGATGGAGAAGTTTTCCTTGGCAACCTTGCTAACATTGCTCATCCACAACTCAGTAAAATTATCTGGTAAAAATTCAGTTTCTAAGTATCGTCTGTTTTTCTTAGCTCCAAAACCAACAGTGACGCCGTCTTTTTGTTTAGTCTTACCTTTTACATATGAAATCTGGTAAGGTGGGTCTGTTAGACACATGTCTGCTTTTTCTTTGCCCATCAGTTTCAACATATCCGCCTCAATAGTGGAATCTCCAATCATTAAACGTGAACCGTCTAAATCATAGATTTCACCTTTCTGCATGGTAACTTTCTTGATGTCCAGTTTTTCCAATTCGTGTTGCAAATTAAATTCCTCAGGCATGTCCGGCATCTCAAAGATGCTGTCCAGTTCTTCGGATGAAAACCCGACGTCGGTGAGTAACGATTCATCAAATTGACTGAGAAGTTCAAGATCGAATTCACCGACATTTTTATTAAGACGTATATTCAGTTCTTTTTCCTTATTGATATCCGGAATGTTAAGATAAACCACCGGCACGGTTTTAAAACCCAATTCTTTAGCCATTTTCAGTCTGAAGTGACCACCTATAACTACCTGGTTTCTCTCAGGCGAAGAATTAGCGATAATCGGATCAACCATACCGAAGCGTTTGATGGACTCTTTAAGTTGGTTTTTCTGATCCGGAGAATGTTTTCTGGGATTATATTCCGAGATTCGAAGTTCATTGATCGGAACTTCAACGATTTTAATCTTTAAATCGGTCATATTTTTGTTATTTAGATTTGTTAAGTATTCCACCCAGCTGTAGAAAAATTTCCACAGCTTTAGGACTTCCTTTTTTGGCGGCATTTTTATATAAACCTCCAATGGCATCCGGAATGCGGTCTTTTATCCAGACGCTCATTTCTTTTTGCGCCAAAGGCCAGAATTTTTCATGCTTTTTCCAGTCGGTTAAGCTGTCTTCACAGACTCCGATTTTCTTGGCAAATTGTTTTTGGGTTTTTGGTGTGCGAAACTGACGAGGAGTGGCAAACCATTTGACGAATTGCATGAATTCCGGTATCCGCTGCACTCCGTTTATGACTTTAACGGAATCGGAGTCAATCGGATTGGTAACGCTGTCTTGAGACATGTCTTTTTGGTTAAGCTAATTAATCTAGCTCGAATTGAAAACCAACCCTAATTTTGGGTTGGTTTATTCTTTTTCCAAAAAAACTGTAAATTCAAGAAACAAAAATCCAAAATTAGATTATTTATTTCCTCAATTTACAGCCTTTTGACGAATTTCTCTCCGTTGCCTTACGGCCTTGAGATAGTAAGTCTAATTATTTCTATAAATTTATTTCAAGCCTGCCTTTTACACTACATTTATTCGACTTTCGTCCTGAGTCCACTCAGATTGTGTAACAGGTACGCTTGGGTATTAATAAACTGCCGGATAAGTCACTTGGTAAACAATGGTCGTTCTACGTTCTTTACTCAGGCCTACCTGGAATAGGAACAACCGCCATTTCCAAAAACACAATTTATTAATACTAGGAGTTTAATGTGTTGATTATCAAAAGAACTATTGTTTTCAGTATATCACATTCTAAAATAGCTATCAAGTGTTTTTTGGCGAGGGTTAGCCAAAGTGTCAATAGTGTCACTAGTGTAAATGGCTTGATTTTAGAAAGGTTCCAGTTTTATTGCTTAAAATAGCCTGTAGATAACTCTAGCTTCGCAAAGCCTCAAATCTAAGCTAAGCTAGGGTTGAATTCACTGTTCTTTTGTTATACACTTTATATACAATAAATAGCCTA
>CAZWYP010000011.1:0-10153 GCA_964638415.1 uncultured Gammaproteobacteria bacterium | reverse complement strand
TAGGCTATTTATTGTATATAAAGTGTATAACAAAAGAACAGTGAATTCAACCCTATACTAGCTTAGATCAAGGGCTTTGCGAAGCTAGAGTTATCAACAGGGGGTGTTTTAAGGGGTTTTTAAGAATTTAGCTGAAATTAGCAATTTTTTAACAAATTCCATTTACACTATTATCATTTTAGCTAACGTTGGCTCAAAAACGCTTGAAACCTCTTTTATAGTGTGCTATACTCCCTTTGGACCTTTAAAAACACTTTAAGTTTAAGTTACCTTTCCGTGCGCCCTGAAAAGCGTGACGGGATGTTTAGACATTCTATGAGTCATTTAATCACTAGGGAAATTAATCATTAACAAAATCGGTACCCCGGGAAGATCCTTGGCGAAGGTAATAATATTAACCTAATTTAGGTTTGTATTATTATTTTCTCCAATTATCCATTACTAATAATAAAACACTAACCTAATTGGGTTGGTGTGTTTTTATATGGGCCATATTAATCATTAACTAAAAAAGATATGACTAGACAAGAGCTTAATATCGTACAGGTTTCAATCGCTGAATTGAAACCCAGCACCTACAACCCACGCAAGTGGTCGGAAGAACAAACGGAACACTTAAAGGAAAGCATTAAAAGATTTGGGCTTATAGATCCTCTAATAGTCAACAACGCTCAAGAAAGACAGAACATTGTGATTGGCGGTCACTTCAGATTACATGTAGCCAAGCAATTGGGCTACAAAGAAGTCCCGGTAGTTTACGTTAATATCCCTGATATTAACAAAGAGAAAGAATTGAATTTGCGCTTGAATAGAAATCAAGGTGAATTTAATCTTGAACTTCTCAGTCAATTTGATGAATCACTGCTCACTGACGTGGGATTCTCATCCGAAGAACTGGACAGCATCTTTGAGATGCCGGACATGCCTGAGGAATTTAATCTACAACACGAATTGGAAAAACTGGATATCAAGCAAGTTACCATGCAGAAAGGTGAAATCTATGATTTAGACGGATCAAGATTAATGATCGGTGATTCCACTATTGAAGCGGATATGCTGAAACTAATGGGCAAGGAAAAAGCAGATATGTGTTTAACCGACCCACCTTATTTGCTAAATTATTTGAAAGGTAAAAAGAAACACGGGAAAGCCACGGAAGGTTTTGGCTACAAGCGAGATCGACGTTATTTGGAAACAGACGAATTACCCGATGATTTTACTGCCAATTGGATGGCTAATGTGGCTAAAGTCCAAAAGCCTGATTTTAGCATCATTGTCTACGAGAACTGGAAGAACACCAGAATTATTTGGGGTGAGATGGAAAAATATTGGAAGATCAAGAATATGCTGATTTGGCATTTGAATAACAGGACTCAAGGGTTTGCCGCTAAATATAAGTTTTTCTCAAAATATGACATTGCCCTGCTGGGCACTTCCAATGATAGCAAAGAATTGAATTTAGAGGAAGAAACAGAGCTATTGCAGAATGAATATGAGACCGCCTTGTTTGCGATATCCGGCAAACCGCATTGGGAAGCTTATGGTAAAGGTAAAAAGTACTGTCCAACCGATGTGATTGAATTTAAGGCAGATGACGCTAAAAGTTCCGGCCAAGGCATTATCTTTGGAACAAAACCGTTAACAATCCTTCAACCGTACATCAAAGTCCTAACTAAACGTAATGACCTCATTCTGGAGCCATTTGGGGGCTCAGGATCAACGTTAATAGCGGCCAATAAGATGAGCCGGAGATGTTATATTATGGAGAAGTCCCCTGTCTACGCTGAGGTTATCCGGAAAAGATGGGAAACGACCTTTGGCAAAAAGGCTAAAAGAATACAATAAAAAAATCTATGGCATAACTTACGGAAATTACTTACGGATCTAAGAAATTAAAGCGATAAAATTATGCCGCGAAAAAATAGTAAAAAATCAATAACGGAAAGCCGGCTGGCCAAAAGACTGGAAACCGTGGAAAAGAAAAAGAAGAAAATGAAAGAAAGGTTTATAGAAGAATCATTAGAGCACTGTCAGGTTTCCGTAGTTTGTTATTTATTAAAAATCCATCGCTCTACTTACTACCGATGGCGTGATGAAGATGTGGATTTCAAGATGAAAGTAGAAAAAGCTCAAGAAATCGGCCGAGAAAGAGTTAACGATAAAGCTGAAGCTAAACTGGAACAATCAATCGGTGATGGCAATATCCACGCTATTAAATTCTGGCTACAGCATAATCATGAACGCTATAAGCCAAAGACTAGCTCAGGTGTCCAAATTTCACATCAAATACTCACTGATGAGAGAAAAAGACAGATAAGTAACTCCATACGAAATTTCTTGGGATTAGTTAAGAGATCAGCTAACGGGGAAGAGTTGGAAGAAGATGATTAGCACAAAACCCCGCCCTTAAGGGCGGGGTTTTGAATTTAAATAATTCAATTTATTTATAAATATTCAATAAAAATTATTGATTGGTATTATATATAATCATATGTAATACACTCTTTGGATCATTATATATCCTACCGTTGAGTTCACATTTTAATGGCGCATAACTATTTGAATATTTTGTACCACCACTTGCAAGACAATTATTATATTGTCTTGATTTGACTACATAAATCGTGACACAGAATATGATAATAATAGCAACAGCAATTAAAATATAGGAAACTAATATTTTATTTTTCATATTATCTTATATCGTTAAAATTAATATCAATTTTATAATTACTTATGACGCCAAAAGTTTGTGGCAATAACATTGAATTATTAGCGGTTGTAACCTTCCAATTGTTATTATAGTCTCTTAGGCCCTTGTATTCAAAATTATATTGGTCATGAATACCGACATTTAAAGACCATTTACCGTCATCTGACTTTTTACCTGACACATCTGTTCGTAATGTTCCTCCAATAGCAGTATGTAAATCTCCAGATGTAAAGTTAATAGAATTACCTTGCGAACCATCGGAACTTTCACCAAAATATGAATAATTAAATTCTGATTGTCCGTTAGTATTAGCCTGCTCTATAACACTATTAATGTACTGGCTATAGTCATCAGAATTTTTAATATCAGTAACCATTCCTGAATATTGACCTTGCTCGCCTATACTTATATCAGATGGCCTAAAAGATAGTGAGCGATTAAATAATTCATTAGAATATTTAGTAGTATCGGGATTGAACTTTGAATAAATTCCACTCATTAATTTCAATCCTCCTATTTGTAATCCAGTGCCTATAGGGTTAAGGATCCAGGCTGTTAAACTAGCTTCTCCTGTGGGGTCTATTTTATTTAAGGGGTTGTTTTCTGTATAACTATAAGAATTCAGACTTTGGGGGTTGGCTAAATACATTTCCAAAGTACGACCATATCTATCTTTGAACTCTTTGGCATTACCCAACGCTAAAGTAGCAGGATCCACTGAGATAAACTTCCCTACATTATTATCAAGGTATCTAGCACCGTAATATTGGAGGCCATTTTCACCGTCATACTCCTTACCAGTAAAGGTTGCTTGCACGACACCTGCTCCAAACCAGAATGAGACAGTGCAAGGGGGTTTGGGTTTTGTCTCTTTTTTAATTTAAAGAACTTGACGGATTAGAGTTTTTATAATTTTAGGTGTGGTCTTATAAATTGTTAAATTTTCTCTGCGGTTTTTTCTATTTGTTTAGTAAATTCGTTTTCTCCAGAATCTTCTCGCACCCCATAAATTATATCTCGTATTTTTTCTTGTTGATGTGTGTCGTGGTATTTATCTTCACTTAAATATAATTGAAGATTAGCATTCAACTTACCAATATGTTGATATAAAGGTTTTAATATATCATCAATTTCTTTTCCTCCCCATAAAACTTCCGCTTCTAAGGCTTCCACTTTCAAATTAGAGGTCGCTTTCAATATACTTTCCCATCTCCTTTCATATACAGCGGCATCGCTCTCTCTATCAGATATTTTTTCTTCTTGCTCTTTTTTTGATAAACCCTTTTCTTCCAAAGCTTTTCTCATCTCTCCTATACTTATAAAAGGGTGTCGTACAGTATAAATAGCATCACGTGTTTCAAAAACAGCCCTTAAAAATCTCCTAGACAATTCATATTCTGTCTTGCCTAACATTTGTTTTTTCCATGTCTTTAAACCAAAAAATGCAATAATAGCCGCCGAAGCCGCAGCTAAAGTAACGATGATTTCTTTAATTATTTGTAATGTTTCCATAATTCTAAATATTCGCTTATTTTTTATATTGGGGGCTTTCCATTTGCTCTTTTTTTAGACTATCATTATTTTTTCTAAGAGCTTTTATTTCTTCAATAAATGAATCAGACAATTTAATACCGCCAAACTTTAAATAAACACCATAAAACAAATCCATTAACCCATAAGCAACATTTGCTATCTGCCAAAGATCAGTTTTGACTCTATAATCATCTTCAAAATCAAAGAATGGTATTTCAAAATTTGTTTCTGCAAATTTAAAGTTACTATGTGCATAGGCAATATTAGGATGGGCCGTGGTATCCCCTATATCTTTAATCTGCCTCTTAATAGCACCTGATGCATCTGGAAAATTTTCTTTGAGCCAATCATTCTTTGCCTTTTTTAATCTTTCAGGCCATATGATAAATTTATTTTCATCCTCTTCATAAAACTTTTCTTTTTCAGTATTAGCAATTGCATATGCGGCCCAAGAGCCAGCTTCTAACGCCTGCCTTAAATTCATACCTGTTTGATTGTGATGAAGACGTAAAGCTGAAAATTGGGCTAATAATAAATGATTCTTAACTTGGGATAAAAAAATAGCAAAAAAATATCTATCAAGATCTACGGACTTAAGAAAACTACTAACAAGACCATTAGCTTCTGCGACATGGGAACAAAATTCTCCATATTTCTCTTCTCCATGCAATGCCATTTCATATTCACTCTTAAGAATGTCACCTATAGTATCTTGTTTTATTTGCTCTGTCATAAATCAATTTATACAAAAGCCGCCATATAGACGGCTTTCATTGTTTAATTTTCCAAAGATTGAAGTAAGTTGTCCGCAAGTAAACTCATTTTTGTTTCGCTAATTTCAAATTCATTCGTTGCAAAAATATTTAACAACTCTTTTTTTAGATCTTCAGCAGATGGCTTTTTATTAATTACATGAGAAACTACTCTATCAGTATAACGATTATATTCATCATCTGGTGCACCCCCAGAAATCAAATCCCACGGATCACTCTCGTTAATTATCTGAGTAAATTTTTCTTTAATTTTTTTTATGTTTTCTTGATTCATATTATTGTATACTATTTAATAAATTCTTAATTGTTGATCCAAATTCATTCCTTGTCCAACTAGTCACAACTTGCCCGGTTTTATCTAACACCACATAAGCTTCTCTAGTTAAATATCCTACTCTATCATACCTGCCTTCAAATCTTAATAAAGGATTTTTAACTGTGTCCAATAAAGTTTGTGGTGAAACTCCCCTACTTATTATTTGGTCTAAACCATGATATGTGCCATCATGATTAAACCCATTAATTTTTCCTGGAGCATTCTCAATGACTTTACCTAAGCTAGAAATATTTTGCCCAATCAAATTTGTAGCATCTTTTACCTTATCACATCCCATTATGCATGCTGTGCCTGCACCTCCTAAGTATTGTGTACTTAAGGCTGTTAGACCGGTCGATGCTAAAGCGGCAGCCGCTCCTCCAGCGACTCCAACTACGGCTCCAGTCGCATAAGGATGATCCATAGCTGTTTTAGCAACGCTATTATTATCATACATATATTGAGCAGCTTGGCCTAGTTCAACTTGGAAATCAGACCATGATTGTTGACCAGTAAATAGTTCTTTCCACCAATTACCATCGGGATCTATAAGTATTATAGGATTATTTCTAGAATATGTGTAGCTGTTTAGAGATTGGGGATCGGATAATATTTTTTGAAGCTCTTTACCAGTAATGGCTTTAAGTTGATTTTCATCATGAAGCACTAACATAGCTGGTTCAACAGACACAAAGTGCCCAAACTGGTTATCTAAATACCTCGCTCCAAAGTACTGTAATTCACTCTCTTCGTCATACTCTTGTCCAGTATACCCATAATCATCATTTATTGAACCATTTTCGTAATTAATCTTACCATAAGGATCATAATCAGTCACTTCAGCTATATTACCTGAATTATCTACTAAAATACTGCTGGAATTAAGATGATCACCAACTATGAAATATGGATCATTACTGTCATTAACTGTAGCTAATTTAATACTGCCTAGATAAATATGATTTTTAGCATTATCATTAACCAAATCTTTTTCAAAGTACTTATCTACATAATGATTCTGGGATAATAGAGTTCCTATACCTCCTTGACCGTTATCTTTATACTGAGTCTTAACTAATCTCTGGTTATTATAATCATAAGAATAATAAACTGGGTAGAAACTGGCGTCTAGGGAGCCTATCAACCGATTGCGGTAATCCCAAAGAAATTCAGCATTACCATTAAATAGTACATTTCCAGCATCATCATAAACATAGCTAATACTATTAGCTTCACTTACCTGATGGGGCTGATCATAAGCATAGTCTAAGGTGCCGAGTTCAGAATTATAGGTCATATTGCCAATGGCATCGTATTCATAGGTAATGGCATAATCGGAAGTGGTATTATTAAGATAATCTGCTTCAGCAGATAATAGCCTATTTAAATCATCATAGGCATAATTTACTGTTTTAGCTAAATCTGCCTGGCCGTTATCTGTAAGCTCTGTGATATTGCCAATGGGGTCATACACATAGTCAATATCCTGCAAAGTTTCCTGGCCGTCAGCAGTAGTTAAATTAGTCAGCCGATAATTATCTTCCGGCAGATAAGTATAATTGGTGTTAAAGCCATTGGCACGAGTAAATCCTACCAGCTGACCATTAGCATTGTAAGCAAGCTGGCTAGCTAAAGTAGAAATATTCTGGCCGTCGTCATACAATACTTCATTCAGCTGGCCAATATCATTAAGATTATAATTTACTTGCTTGCCGTCAGGATAAATGACTTCCGTCAATTGTCCGGATAAATTGTAATCATAATCGATATTATATGTTTGACCTTCAATTAAGGCATCATAATCCTTTAATCTGCCTAATATGTCATAATTATAATTCTGCCGATTGCCACCTAAATAATCTACTTTAGTAAGCTGGCCAATATTATTCTGACCTTGATCATAGGTATATTGGATCTGATATTGGCTATTCTGTTTTTCTATTAAAGGTCTATTAAGCTTATCATAAGCATAAACAATGGTTTGGCCATTAAAATTAGTCTTATTGATCACATTGCCATTCTTATCATAAGTGTAAGTCATTGCAGGGATATGCTCTGCTCCCGGCACATGCACCATGTCTTGGGATATCAAATTACCTAAAGCGTCATAGGTGAAATTCCTGACATTACCTAAAGCGTCAATAATTTTAGTTATTTGATTGGATAGATTATATTCATAGCTGGTGGTATAAATCTCTCCGTTATTATATTCCTTTACTTCCACTAAATTACCGTAAGTGTCTTTAGTTAAATCTTTACGATGATTATTGGCATCGTAGATCTTAGTAGTCAAGCCGTCATATTCATAAGTAGTAGTGCCTACTGGCGTGGTTTCAGTTAAAATCCTATCTAAAGCGTCATAAGTATAAGTCTTAGCTGGCTGTTCTAAATCCGATTCAGTATAATATACTGTTGCAGTGACATAGGGCAAAGATTGCCTGATAACCCTGCCTAAAGCGTCATAGGCAATGTCTATAGTTGACCATTGATCTTCACCTGCCATTTGGGATTTTTTCTGAATCACCTGGTCAAGGCCATTGTAATATTCCCGAGAAGTCTGATAGGTATTAATGTCAAAATAGTTGTGGGTTTCTGTATAATGATTATTATCAAGTGTGTTTCTAGAATTAAAATTTAATAATATTTCTTGATTTGATCTAGCTAAATTTGAAATTCTAATTTCATCAATAGCACCAGAATAATCATTAAAACTGCTTCGCCAGCCAATATATATCTGATTATCCTGACTAATATTATAATTATCTACTCCATTATTCGTCGCAACTAAACGACCATCAACATATAACTTTAAATCATCACTACTCCTCAAACCAACTAAATAATGCCAATTATTATCCCGCAAATCAATATCTGAAATAGCGGATTTTGTAGTACCGTCATTCCCTTGCGACATAGCAAACCTAGCATAGCCTTCTGGAGTAATAGCCATCAGCCAGCCGCTGACATTACCAGCATCAGGCCACTGTCTGACTATTATTCCGTCACTTTCTGGTTTAACCCAAGCTTCAACAGTAAAATCACTTTGATTAAAATTAATAAAATTATTTCCAGTTCTTAAATAGTCAATATTACCGTTAAATAAATACGAACCGTTGCTTTCTCCATTAAAACCAGAATAATTCTGTGGGTTATTATATTCTCCAAGATTATAATTACCGCTTTCCTCTAATAATTTGCTCTCGCTACTTAATTCACCATCAAAATGCCATAAAGCAACAGTATTATCATCAAAATTCATCTCTTGAGCAAAACTATGACTGCCAACACTGCTGTCATAATAAATCACTTCCTGCTTAGTCACTAATTGCGCCGGATTATCTGGATTAGAAAATTTAGTTTCTGTCAGTCTACCAAAAGCATCATATTTATTAACTGTTATTAAACCATTAGGCGCAGTGGAAGTAGCCACCTGACCATTAAATAAATTATATTGAGTATAGGTTATTTGGTTTAAGGGATTAGTTGCCTGAGTTGGATACAGATTATTACTATCATAAGCTAAAGTGGTATTAAATCCTTTAGGATCAGTTTGGGTGGTTACTAAACCGTAATTATTGAATGTACGGTCAATATCTACCTGGTTAACAATATAATCCTCTTTAGTTAAGTTAACGCTATTAACCTGTCCTAAAGGCAAATTATCATAATAAAGATTCTGCTGTTTGGTTTCCGTATCATTACTAATAATCTTGGTCTTGGGTGCAGCTAAAATATGTTCGGTTGGATTAAAAGCATATTCGTGAGTAATTAATTTTTCATCTCCTATTAACTCATTGGTAATTTGTCCGGTATTAATATCTAATTCTACCTTTCCTAAATCTTCTTCAGTTAATAAATTACCATTAGTAAGATCGTAGGTGTATTGTTTGGCAGTATGGGTTTCAAAATACGGCTCTTGAGTATTGTGGTAATAATTAAAGATTTCTTCTGGTGATCTAGCAATATTAGATATTCTTACTTCATCAATGGTAGCTGGCACAGCATCACTAATACAGTTGTGCCTAAGACAAAATAAATACAAATCGCCGTCTCTTACTGGATTGCCATTCTCCACAGTTACCGGACTTTGACCGGATAATTCACCGTCAATATAAATATAAGCATTGACAGTGTCCATAGAAAATACTAAATAATGCCATTGTCCTAACTGCAAGGAGTTTGGCTCTGAAAAAACAGTCCAATTATATCGATCCGTACCAGAGGTAAAAAGAATATTGGAGTTAGATGGATTAAATTCGGCGGTAAATCCGTAATCAAATTCCTGCAATACTTTACCAAATAGCCTATAACCTAAAATCTGACCATTATGCTTAACCCACATTTCAATAGTAAAAGGACCTCCATTAAAATCATCTAAATTGGTGTTTATATTAACTGCACCCCCCGGAGATCGGTAAGCTCCATCAGTTTCTCCATTAAAACCAAGATCAGAAGCAACGGATCCTAGTCGTTCGACTAAATCATAAGCACTATTACCCTGGGCATTATCTGTCTTTTCTGCTGATGCTACTTCGCCATCCATATGGTAAAGGGCAATAGTATTAGCATCAACATCCATTTCAATTGGATCAGCTCCTTCTAATAAATGGATTATGCTATCAGATTTCTGCTCAGTATAAACAAACTTCCTGTCATTATTTAAATCCTCTTCCTGCCAACTATTAAAACTTTTAGCTATGAGATTATTGCTACTATCATATTTCTCGGTCATTTTCGGCCTGCCATGCAAATGTAAACCATCTTCTATTGCTGTATGATAATAATTTATTTGCTTCTGCAGATTATTATCTGACGGAG
>CAZWYP010000010.1:12901-18302 GCA_964638415.1 uncultured Gammaproteobacteria bacterium | reverse complement strand
GCCTTATAGGGAAACATAATAAAGGTAAATTATATCCCAGAAACGCTAATAGTAAAATAGGAGAGAAATTTAATAAATTACTAATTATAGGTATTACCCATAATATAAAAAAACATGGTGGATATTTAATGATTTGTAAATGTGACTGCGGGAATGAAACAAAACAATTTTATAGTGACTTGAAAAATGAGATAGTAAAAAGTTGTGGTTGTTATCAAAGAGAAGTGGCGAGTATAACAGGTAGTATGGTTGGTTTAAATAATGGAACAAAAAATTGCGGTAAACATAATTGGCATTTTATCCAAAATGAAAAAATAATTAAAATGCGTTCAGGCTATGAGGTAATGTATGCAATTATTTTAGAGAATAGGGGAGTTGAATGGCAATATGAACCAAAGTTATTTAAGTTGCAAAACGGAATGAGATATACCCCTGATTTTTATTTACCACAAACAAATGAATGGATTGATGTCAAAGGACGATTAACAGAAAAACACAAATTAAAACATCAGATATTTCAGGAAATGGGGAACAAATTAACGCTTATTTTTATTGAGGATATTCAAAGAGAATTGCCATATAGTTACGCCAAGTTCAAAAAAGATTGGGATTCTAATCATCGAAATTGAAAGGCTTTGTGAATAGTTTTAAGCATGTTTACAATTATACGCCATGTGGTGTAAATTGTCAAGGAATATATTTTAAGAGGAAAGGCACGCCTTATATCCCCATAGCTGAAGCTAGGGGTATTACGGCGCTTTTTTGATAAATGGCATTTGATATAGAGGCTGCAAGAAAAGAAGGATATTCAGACAAAGAGATACTGGGATACCTTACTAAAAACAGAAAGTTTGACGTTTCAGGTGCTCAGAAAGAAGGATATTCAGAAAGTGAGATTGTAGAATATCTATCAAAGTCAAGAACTGATAACACAGAGGCAACTCAAGACGTTCAAGTTAGTCCTTCAATTACGCCAGAGAAAAAAGAGCCGGATTTTGAGGCAATGATTGCAAACGCTCAAAAGCCTATGGTGAATTTAAACGCAGAAGTTAGCAGTATGAAAGAGCCTGAAACCATTCCAGAGACGGCTCCTGATTGGGCAAAGGATAATCCTTTGTTATTTAATATCGCCTCAAAAGTATATCAGACAAGTAAACCTACGATGGAAATGTTAGCAACGATTGGCGGGGCATTGGTTGGCACTCCTGCGGGGCCTATGGGCACGCTGTTAGGGTCAGGCGGTGGATATTCTGCGGTTAAAAATCTTGAACGTGGAATAGAAAACAAACTCTATGGTAAGCCTATGCCAGGTGTTGTTGATAATCTTATACAATCAACCAAAGATGTGGCAACGGGTGCAACATTTGAAGGTGCTGGACAATTAGTATCTAAGGGTATACAGAAAGTATTATCCCCTTTTGGTAAAAAGATTACAGAATCGGCAAGGGTAGCAAAAGAACAAATGAAGGAGCTAGGGGTAACTCCAAAACCTTCTGATGTTACACAATCAAAGACACAGGCACAACTTGAAAGGGTTATGTCTAGTCTATTTGGTAGTGGTAGGGTATTACATGATGCCGATGTCAAGAATATTAAAAGATTGATTGATATACGGCAAGAGATGATAGACAAAAATATATCTAAGAATACTATTGATGATATGGGCGTTAAGATAAAAGATCAGATAATAGACTTCTTACAAAAATCAGAGAAGGTAACGGCAGATAATATTAATAGCATTGGTGATGATTTATTAAAATCTCTTGGTACAAAAGAATCATTCGAGAATATTGGTAAGACTTCTCAAAGTTTGTTAGAGAGACGTTCGCAAGTAATGAACAGGTATGTACAAAATCTCTATACTAAAGTCGCAAAAGAAATACCGGATGAGGCTATCATACAACCAAAGAACTTAAAATCAGAGTCTCAAAAGTGGTTAAAAAGGTTGTCTAAAAACCCTTATGCCGACAAGGGTATACTCGATGACTTACAAAAGGCTATAGACAATAAAGACGGATTTGATTGGAATACGCTTGAAGATATGAGACGTATGTTCAGGGATAGATCAGTAAACGCAAATGTAGCATATCAAACACAAACAAGTGCTACTAAAGGATTGACGAAACAAGGCAAGAATTATGAATCATTGGTATATAATAATCTTAGAAAAGCCATAGAATCAGATCAGACGACCTTTTCAAATGAATACGGTGGTAAGGTAAAGGTGTTGTTTGACAAAGCAAGATTAGCATCTGCAAGCCTGAAAGAACGATTCTCCAATCAGGAAATGGTTAGGGCATTAAAGGCTAACCCAGAGGACTTTATTGATAGCGTATTAAAACCAAATGGTACAACAGAAATACAGGCAGTTAAATCAGGGATAGGTCAAAGATATTTCGATCAAGTAGTAAAGCCGGGGATTACAAAAAAACTTATAGGTGTTGATAAAACAGAAGGTTTTATCCCGCAAACTTTACAAAACAATCTAAATAAAATTGGCAAGGAAACACTGTCTGAGATATATTCTCCCTCTGAAATTAAAATACTAAACGATGCAGTAAAAAGAAGTATCGATCTTAGCACAAAGACTATTCAATCAAAGACAGAAATAGACTTGTTGAAAAATATAGTAAAGCATGATCCTGAGGGTGTCGTCAAAAGTATATTTGCTAAGGGAGATAGCAAGACGCTTACAAGGAATTTTAACATCATCAACAATGTCATAGATAAAGAGTCAAAGGAACAATTAAAATATCATACAACATTGGAATTGTTTACACATGGTCAACAGATAGATCCCATGACTTTAGGTGATACAGAAAAAAAATTGTTCTATTTTAGCACAAAGGCATTTAGAAAAAATATCGATAAATACCAAGGAATTATCTCTAAGTATTACAGCAAGGAAGATATGGCGTTAATGGAAAAGATTGCTAACGTAGGACATTATTTACAGAGTGCTGAAAGGTTGGCTGCTAATCCAAGCGGCACAGGACAAGCAGTGGGATTAACCGCACAAATATCAACTGCAACCGGTATGATTATTTCTGGTAATATACCAAGTGCTGCGGGCGTAATGTTTGGTCCTTATGCTCTAGCAAAGATTTATATTAGTCCTATAGGCAGAAGGTATTTAACAGAAGGCTTTAAAATCTCAGGTACTTCGGCAAGGGGTATTGAGTTAATCACAAAAATGGCGGGAATTGCAGGAATTAATGCTTCTAAATAACAAAGGCCGTTAGAGGATTAACATTCTAACAGCCTTTGTTTGCTTATAACAAAATCAAATTAATAATCGTAAGTATTTAAAACACTTCTGAATTCTTTTGATGGATTACCTCGAAAATTTGTATTGCTAATACTACCGGAGGTATGGGTAAGATTGGGTGTATATTGGTAAGAAGTAGTGCTAAAAGGCTTACCATTTATCGTTCCTGAAGTGCTCGAAAGATTAGGCGTGTATTGGTATGTTGTCGAACGAAAAGGCTTACCGTTAATTGTTCCTGAGCTACTACTAAGATTAGGAGTGTAGTTATAAGAAGTTATATCTACATTACCAGCTTGAGCCGCTATACTAAGTAACAACACTGCCACAATTACTAATACACAAGATAGATATTTCATACAAGACTCCTTTCCAAAATTACCACGATATAAAATAAGGAACCACATTATATCATCATTATCAATTCTTTTCAACTGAGTTAGTACACAGCCATTCTACGCTAACCCCAGCCACATGAGCAAGCCGTATAATCATATCTGTTCTGGGTGAATGCTTATGTTTTTTCTTGACATAGCTATCCAGTGTTGACACAGGCACTTGCGCCTCCCTTGCATACGCAGAAAGATTGCCGTCAAATTTCTCATTGATTATTTTCCGTAAATTTCTGGAAAATATATTCAGGTTAAACCGTTTCAAAATCATACCTTGCAACTTTTCTTACAGAATTCCGTAAAATTTGTATTGATTCTGCAAAAATAAAATATATATTAGTGTTGTTGATGTGACACGACACAGTAGTGTGACGACACACATGTGTGCTATGTCACACCGTTTTTATTTCAAGATAATTTGTTTTGGTAAATACAACAAAACATGGATAAAAAAAATGAAAAAAGATATAGCCTTAAAGAGGCGCTACAAATACTCAAGTGTAAACCAAGGCAAATTGAATACCTCTTTGAGAGCGGCCGACTAAAATATGATGATTTTGAATATTTCGGCGGCAATCGTATCTATCGTGAATCAGATATCGGAAAAATCAAAGAGTGTTTATTCCGTATATCTAACAAATAAGAGGTGGACAATGTGGAGTGGCGCCAAAGAAGATGTGAAATTAAAGAAGCGGGAGTATGCACGGACGTATTATCGTGAAAACAGGGAGAAGTTAAGAGAAAGGGCAAAATATTACCAAAAGAGAAAGAAGGTTGGCAGGTACGTAACAGATGACGAGCTCGTAGAAACCAAAAATTTTACTGCCGCTTTCTGTTTCGATCTCAATAAAAAAGGCAGCAATGCGAGGTTGAAGGAGATTGAAAAGGAGCTGGGAAGACTTGATAAGGGAGTTGCTGATATTCACAGAAAATACAAGGAGAAAGGGGGAAAGAAATGTTTGAAAGGGATATAGAGTATTTCATTGACTTGAGGAATCAATGGCTGTTTCTCACAAGATTTGCCACACAGGAGCAGGCGGACAGGCTATTAGAAATGAAAAGGGAACGGGAAGCGCAGGAGAAAAAAGAGGATTGTTTATATCGCTAATAAATGGGGGAGGGTGAATTATGCTTGCAGGAATAATAATCGGATGTGCTGTATTCGGAGTTCTAATTTGGGCAATTTGCGCTGTGGCTAAAAATGGAGATTACGACAATGATTATGAAAATTAATAATGGAGTGTTGACAGTTTCGGCAAACGGCAAGGCGGCAGGTACCTATGCCTGGGAAGATTTCTCTGACGAGGAGTTAAGACAGGAAAAGTATACATTGATAGGGAATTTGTTAGATACGGAAGCAAATAATAGTGAGAAGCGGGAAGAAATTAATAATCTGTATAACCTGATAGCGGCGATTAATGGGGAGCTTGATAAGAGGACTATAAAATGAAAAAGATAATAATACAGTCGCAAGAAGAGTTTGACAAAATCAATAGAATTGAAGCTGACGAAGAAGTAGTCTTCGAGGCTGAAAAAATTAGGATAAATTGTGTATTAACTGTCTTAGGAAGACTAAGACTTTCAGGAAAAATAGATAGTAGCTGGGACGGTAGATACATCGAGAGCAGGGGATCATCACAGAATCACATCGTGAGCAGAGAATCATCACAGAATCACATCGAGAGCTGGGAATCATCACAGAATCACATCGTGAGCAGAGAATCATCACAGAATCACATCGTGA
>CAZWYP010000010.1:0-12801 GCA_964638415.1 uncultured Gammaproteobacteria bacterium | reverse complement strand
CATCACAGAATCACATCGTGAGCAGAGAATCATCACAGAATCACATCGTGAGCAGGGAATCATCACAGAATCGCATCGTGAGCAGAGAATCATCACAGAATCACATCGTGAGCAGGGAATCATCACAGAATCGCATCGTGAGCAGGGAATTATCACAGAATCACATCGAGAGCTGGGGATCATCACAGAATCACATCGAGAGCAGGGAATCATCACAGAATCACATCGAGAGCTGGGAATCATCACAGAATCACATCGTAAGCAGAGAATCATCACAGAATCACATCGTGAGCAGGGGATCATCACAGAATCGCATCGAAAGCTGGAATATGTCTATTAACACTGCTGTCAGTTCTATAACATCCGCATCTCTCGGTGGTTTTTCATGTCTGTTAATTCCTTTTGATTTGAAAATTAAAATCAAGAAATCGAAAACAGCAAAAGTACAGAGATATAAAAAAGAAGAGAAATATTTAGAAAGAGAAGGCATTGCCGTAAACAAAGGAAAGGTTGTTTTATTTAAACGTGTGTCAAAAGATTACAAGACACAAGAGGGGACTAGTAATGAAACTTCATGGAATATAGGGAAATCGATTGAGCATCCAAATTGGAATCCTATGGAAGAAGAGTGTGGCGCTGGTAAATTTCACGCATGCTCAAGGCCGTTTTTCTGTGATGAATTCCGCAACGAGGAAGGAGATAGGTATATTGCAATAGAAATAGCTGTAAAGGATCTATACGAATGGAAAAATCCTAGCTATCCTCATAAAATTGCATTTAGGAAGGGGAAGGTGTTATATGAGTGCGACAGGTATGGAAACAAAATATAGGAAATACATTCCTGTGAAATACGTAAATATTAAGCAATACAAAGGGGAAGAATTTATTGCTGTGTATGCTGATATTTACGAGGCAATAGAGAAAACTGGGTTGCCCTACTCAAACATATACAACAATATACGGGAGAGAATTAAAACTACGCATGGATTCAGGTTTACAGGAGAAAAGAGAGTTCTTCCTAGAAAGACTAGCATACAGAAGAATAAGGATTATAAAAGCTTGAGGCTGGCAAATGCTAAAGGGGAAAAGCAAGAAAGGTCGTGTTTGATGTGTGGGAAGAAATTCCTAAGCAGGGGGATTCACAATAGAAGATGTCTAGATTGTAACAACAAGGTTGAGCATGATAGAGCGTATGACATACCATCGCCAGCTAAATGCTGGGCTGATGGGAAGAACCTAGCAAATTTCAAAGAATCTTATTATCCGTTTCAAACTTCTGATTTGTGAGGGATAAATGGGCAACAAGGAATATTATCTAAAGAACAGGGAAAAGGTATTAAAACAAAACAGTGAATACTATATCAAGCATAAAGCTAAAATTAGTGAGTATAAAAAGGCTTGGTATATAAAGAACAGGGAAAGATTGATTAAGAAATCAAGGTCGCCAGGCACTAGGGAAAGAAGAAAGAAATATTACAAGATGACTAAAGAGTTAAGAAGGTTGTATTACATCAAGCATAAAGAGAGGCTGGGTAAGTATGCAAAAGAGTATTACTTGAAAAACCGTGAAAGATTACTTCAGTATCACAGGGAGTATAGAAAAAAGAAAAAGGGGATTAAATGTTCATAAATATTAGTAATCATCCATCGAACAAGTGGAGTACTGAACAGATAGAAAAGGCTAAGGAATTAGGGAAAGGAAATGTGCTAGATATCCAATTTCCAGTTGTTGACCCTAATTTAAACAGAGAGGCTGTGTTTTCCTTAGCAAGCAAAATTGCAGATAAAGTGTTTGGTAAGACAATCTCAAGCGATGACAGTCAGCACTACGTACACATCATGGGAGAGTCTGGCTTTGTGTATGCTTTTATTGCATACATATACCAAATGACGTCAAGTATAAACTGTATTCATTCAACAACAGAGCGGATTGTTGAAGAAAAAGACGGGCAAAAGGTGTCTACCTTTAAATTTGTACAGTTCAGGGAATACTAATATGTATGTACTAAATAGGATATTAGATGAAAGGGTAATACATGGCGAGGGTTAATAAAGTAAAGATAGCAATCAATCTGATAGAGAACTCGATTGAAGGCGTTAAAAGACGCTTAGATACGGAAATCGCAAATAAAAATTATCAAAAAGCGGGAGAACATCAACTAGTGATTCAAACTTTATCGCAAGCAATAGAAATTATCAAGGCTTGTGTTGGTGAGGAGAAATAATGAGTTCAGGCAAAGAAGAATGTGAAATAAACCATCCTGAACACTACAAGTCAGGTGGTATTGAAGTTATTGAAGTAATAGAGGCCTTTGATTTGAATTTTAGACTTGCGAATACTGTTAAGTATATCTTAAGAGCAGGACGCAAGACAGATGACAAGGTTAAAGATTTAGAAAAGGCAAAATGGTACTTAAATAGAGAGATTGAGAAATTAAAAGGAGGGGGAGATAAACAATGAGCACGGAACTGGCAGTCAAAAAAGAAACAACGGCAGCAGAACAAGCACACACTACTAGTAGTGATATACCTAGCCTTGCCAGTATGTTTTCACAAACAACAAACAGCCTTGTATTAACACGAGAGCAAGAGGAAATACTCTATAAAGATGTAGATGAGGAATGCGTAGAGATTCGGCCAGATGGCTTAATTTACCTGCCTTGGATGGAGTATGTCACGAGGCTTAGGAAGGCCTTCGGGATGTCGTGGTCTGCCGTCCCGGATGGTAAGCCGCGCCGTGAGGGAAATTACATATACTGGCCTTTTTACCTGGTTGTGAAAGGCGTTGTATGCGGATATGCAATAGGGGAACAAGAGTATCGGGAAACGAATCGCATGATGACCTGGGGGGATGCATGCGAAGGTGCGAAGAGTAACGCTCTGATGAGATTGTGCAAGGGTATAGGAATAAGCTTAGAGCTATGGAAACCCTCGTTTGTCAAAGCATGGAAAGAGAAGTACGCAGAAACCTACACAAGCAAGGATTGGCAGGGTAAAAATAAATTGTTGTGGCGGAAAAAAGGTAGCGTGGTGGAAGAGAAGGAAGAAGCAAGCGAAGCCACCGAAACGGTTAGCGAGGCAAAAAAGGTATTAGATGAGATGTTTAGTGATAAGCAAGACGTGGTAGTTACCTCTGTGGATAAGATTGTAAAATCACAAGGAATTAACCAAAAGACAAAAAAGGCGTATACACTGTATAAAATAACAGGAGAAGGGGAAGTAATATACAACACATTCGACGAAAATTTTGCAACCCTTGCAAAAACTGCAAAAGAAGCAGGGTTAAAAGTCGAAATAAAACACAAAGGAGACAAGTACAATACTATCGAGGAAATGCAGGTTCTTGAACCTAATTTTGATTTAAAAGGAGAATAAGCATGTGTCAAGCAATAGTTGAAGATCGATCTGATCTGATCAAAGAGATTGAGAGGTTGAAACAATATATTTGCGACTTAGAAGCTAAAAGGGATGAGGAAAGACAGAAGTCTTTCGCCTAAAATTTTTTACTAAAACCAAAGGTAAATCTTATTTCGAGGTATAAATTATAATAGAAAAGAGTGAAAAGGATAAATGCAAATAACAATCAACCTGCCTTTATTTGTTATACTTCCTAGAAAGCGCAAAGCTAATAAGAAGTATATGTTGAACTTGAATGTGTACCGGAACACCCATTTCCAGATACTCAATCAAGCTAAACAAATATTCACAGATAATTTTCAACGTGAATACATTGCTTATGAGTATCCTTGCTTCACTGAGCCTATAAGACTGTCTTATAGGCTCTATACTGGCAGTAATAGATTGTGCGATATTACTAATATTATCAGCGTTATAGACAAGTTCACCCAAGATGCATTAGTAGCAACAGGGGTAATACCTGATGATAATTACAATCACATAAGGTCGGTAAGTATGGCTTGGGGCGGGGTTGATAAGGAAAATCCGAGGTGTGAACTAGAAATTCATAGATATTAAAGAGGAAAATAAATGAATCTAAACAGAGTAATGTTGGCAGGTAGACTTACAAGGGATCCGGAGTTGAAATATACCACCGGCGGTATAGCAGTGTGTGAATTCGGAATAGCAGTTACAGAAACCTGGAAGGATAAGAAATCAGGAGAGAAGAGAGAGGATATTTGTTTTGTAGATGTTTCGGCATTCAATAAGACTGCTGAGACTATCGCTAATTTCTTCAAGAAAGGCGATCCGATCTTTATCGATGGTAAATTAAAACTCCAGCAATGGGAAGGTAAGACGGGTAATAAAATGTCTAAGCATACTATCAAGCTTGAGACATTCCAGTTTATCGGGAGTAATCGAGGTAAAGACAAGCCAAAAGCTGGGAATGAACAACAATGCAACGATATACCAGATGAGGAAATACCGTTTTAATTTTACATTGACTTTTAAGAATTTGATGAAACAAGGGCTTGAAAAATAAATCTTTTATCATACAATATGTGATAGCAAATTTAATTGAAATGGATGAGATTTCAATTATAATAGATTCGTCTAGGAGAAATTCTTAGACAACACAAAGGCTTAGTTCGGTAGCTCATCCCTGCCGTTCTAAGCCTTTTTTTTTCTTGGACTGGAGGGATAGTTGATAGTTGACAACGAATTTAAAGGCTTAATACCACCACTAAGCAAAGAGGAATATACAGGATTAGAACAAAGCATTATCACAGAGGGGTGTAGGGAGTCTATTATCACGTGGAACAATATTATCATAGACGGACATAACAGATATGAAATCTGCACTAAAAATAATATTGATTTTAAAACCTCAGAAAAGAATTTTACCGATAAAAACGAAGCTAAAATTTGGATTATCAGGAATCAGTTTAATAGACGTAACATATCAATAGCACAAAGATGCGACCTTGCCTATAAGCTTAAGGAATTGCTGGAACCAAAGGCTAGGGAAAATCTAAAACAGTCACCAGGTAGACCTCCACAAAGCGTGGAAAAAGGTTTTCAGAAATCAGAAAAGGTTTTTATTAATACACCAATCAACGTAACCAAAGAGCTAGCCAAAGATGCTGGTGTTAGCGTTGATACCATGAGTAAGTTTATTCAGATCAAAGAAAAGGCACAACCTGAGCAGATAGAAAAAATTAACACTGGTGAATTATCTATTAATGAGGTTTACAAAGATGTAAGGAAACAACAAAAAATAAAAGAAGTAGAGGAAAAGGTAAAAGCATACAAAGAACAATCCCCTAATAATTCTTTTGTTGATATACATACAACAACAAAGAAATACAATATTATTTATGCAGACCCCCCTTGGCAGTATTGGGAAAGTGGGCAGAAAAATCAATCCTTACATTACAAAACCATGCCTGTTGATGAAATTATTAAATTGCCTGTTTCTAGAGTTACAGAAAAAGATTGTATTTTGTTTTTGTGGGTTACATTTCCAATTCTAAAAGAATCATTCGACATTATAAAATCGTGGGGGTTTGAATATTCGACATGCGGATTTGTTTGGGTTAAGAAAAATACCAATAATTCTAATTTCTTTGGATGTGGAAGCTGGACAAGGGCAAATACAGAGTTATGCCTTATTGCAACAAAAGGGAAAATTACAAGACTTGATGCTTCAATATCTCAGATAATTGAACATCCTATTGATGAACATAGTAAAAAACCTAATACTACTAGAGGTTTAATAACAAAATTAGTTGGTGAATTACCACGTATAGAATTGTTTGCTAGACAGCAAGTACAGGGTTGGGATTGTTGGGGGAACGGCATTGTCTAATACATATGATTTTTACGAACAATTATTGTTTAGTAATGGGACACACACTAAGAATAATATTTATGAAATCATAAAAAACAATATACCTAATATTGTTGATGTGAAAAAAGCAAATAATATTGACGATAGAAACGGTACCGATTATTGGGCTATACGGAATAATCTTCCGTCGTTATCTATTGATACTAAGATTATGAAATTAGACCCTATGACTTTTAAAAACCCTAATGATGTTATACCCCTTGAAACATATAGTGTTATAGAATCTAAAAAGCCAGGGTGGACAAGAGATGAAACAAAGAGAACTGATTATATATTGTGGTTTTGGGTAGCAACTAAACGATGGTGTATTATTCCTTTCCCCTTACTATGTATGATATTTCAAGAGAAATGGCAATTATGGAGAAAGCAATTTCGGGTTGCCGTCCAAAGCAGTGGGGCATGGAAAAGCGAATGTGTTTTTGTTCCACGTCGTGAAATATGGGCAGAAATATATAGAAAGTATAGCGGAAATGTTGTAAAAGTGTTCAGTGAGGTGGTAAATGCAGATAAGCTACTTTAAGAATATCCGTGAAGTTATACCGGCCGCAACAATCTCAATAGATGCATTCCTGAAGGCTATACAAACTGGCAAGTGGAAAGATAAAGTTGAGAGCATAAGGAATACCAAAGATAAAGAGGTTGTTAGCACTGAGAAGAAGGCGCTCCCTTATGCGACAATATCGGGTACATTCTCTAAGCGTGAAAGCAATTCTTTAATCAAGCATTCCGGATTGATATGTTTAGATGTTGATAATCTTACCAATCCTTACGATATCAGAGAAAATTTAGCAGAAGATCAGTATATTTTTGCATGCTTTGTTTCATTGTCTGGGAAAGGTCTTGCTATTATTATTAAGATCAATCCAGAAGAGCATTTAAAATCTTTTCTTGCATTACAGAAGTATTTCGCTGATAAGCATTCGCTGATGATAGATATTGCATGTAAGGATGTGTGTAGGGCAAGGTTTATTAGTTATGACCCTGACATTTATATAAATTCCTCTGCCATTACATATAATGTATGTGATATTAGCAATGAAAGAGATATTTCTAGTTATAATACTATATATACTAAAAGTCTATCATATACACAATCTGAAATGACCGAGAAAAATTTCTTTGCGTTTGGAAGGCGTGATAACGACCTTTTCACAGTAGCAAATGCGCTAATAAAATCAAAGACAGATGTATTGTTAGTATCGGAAGTACTTAAGAGGCTTATACTTAGCTGGGGAGAAGAGGCTGACGAGAAATGGGTACAGGCTAAGATATTAAGTGCAATCAAGAGGGATGACAAAAGAGACAATAATCTATCAGAAGAAATCCTTGTCTACATCATGTCGACAAAAGGGGTATTTATGTCGACAGATGTCGACAGAGAGTTAAATTTGTCGACACGTGTCGACAAATCAAATAGATCGAAAATACTTTCAAGGTTGGTAGATCAAAAAATCATTAGAAGGGTTCCTGGGAAAAATGGACAATTTTGCAAGGTGGAAGATGACGTTAAAGTTATGGACTTAGTTAACGTATCGGGAGAGTTTTTAAATATTGAATGGCCTCTTGGTGTAGAAAATTTAGCCGCTGTTGCTCCGAAGGCCGTCGTCGTAGTAGCTGGGGAAACAAATGCTGGTAAAACAGCATTTCTTCTGAATCTTGTAAGAATGAACCAAGACAAATTCAAAATATGGTATTTTAACTCTGAAATGAGTGAGTTTCTTTTTCGAAATCGTTTGGATAATTTTGGGGAAACTATAGATACCTGGAAATTTAACCCAGTCGAGAGGTCAAGTAATTTTGCTGATGTAATAAAGCCAGACGATTTTAACATTATAGATTTTCTGGAAGTGCAAAACGGAGAATACTTTAAGTTGGGACAACATATTAAAGATATATTTGATAGACTTAATAAAGGAATTGCCGTAATCGCATTGCAAAAGAAGAAAGATCAGGATTGGGGGCGAGGTGGAGAAATAACCGGGGAAAAGCCTCAGTTGTATTTATCGATTTCCCCTGGTAAGGTAAAAATTATAAAGGCCAAAACCTGGACAAATTCTGAGTGGAACCCACAAAATATGGAATGTAAATTCAAACTCTATCAAGGGTGTAAATTTATGCCGATAACAGGTTGGACCCAAACAAACGCAGAGGATTAAATATGTAATGTCCACAAGTGGCGTGTTTCTGTCCACAGATGTCCACAAAGAATTGGATTTGTCCACAGATGTCCACAAAGAATTAGATTTGTCCACACGTGTCCACAAAAAAAATTGCTCTGATGAAAATTGTCCGAAATGTGAGTCTGTGAACTACCCTAACCAATCAAAGATTGGATAGGGCTTCTTGGTTAATAAGTTAAAAACAAAACAACAGAAGATGAAATTATTGATTATATGCTTGCAATAGAAGTAGATACAATAGTGCTTGATGTAGAGAAAAAATCGCTTGTGTGGGCGACAAGAAAGGCCAAAAATAAACAACAGTAGCCTAAAAGCAATGCGCAAATTAAATTTTAATAGTTTTAGACGTTGAAGTATTTCGGAATGCCTTAAAAGGCATTTACGGAAGTTTTAATATGCGTCATTTTTATAATTTTAGTGGGAGATAAAAAAAAAGGGGGGGGTATGCAATATTTAAATTTTTTAGAATCTAAAACAAGGGTTAATGTTCCGACCGGGATTGATAACGAAGTTGATATAAATCCAAAACTCTTTGATTTTCAAAAAGATATCGTTAGGTGGGCACTGAAGAGGGGAAGAGCTGCTATATGGGCGGATTGTGGATTAGGAAAGTCATTTATGCAACTCGAATGGGCAAAGCACATCCCTGGCAATATCCTCATTCTTGCGCCACTGTCGGTTGCCCAGCAAACAGTAAAAGAAGGCGAAAAAATAGGCGTAAATCTGTGTTATTGTAGAAGCCAGGATCAAATTAGAGATAGAATAACTATTACAAATTATGAGATGTTGGATAAATTCGACGCTCATTATTTCAATGCTATTATACTCGATGAATCCAGCATCCTTAAATCTTTAGACGGTAAAACCAGAACAAAATTAATTGAGATGTTTTCTTGTACTAAGTTCAAACTTGCTTGCACTGCTACCCCTTCACCTAACGACTATATGGAGCTAGGCAATCATGCCGAATTTCTTGGAGTAATGACAAGGACGGAAATGCTATCTACTTATTTCGTCCACGATGGCGGAGAAACTAGCAAGTGGAGACTAAAGGGGCATGCAGAAAAAGAATTTTGGAAATGGGTATGCTCCTGGGCAGTGATGATTAGGAAGCCCTCTGATTTGGGCTATAGTGATAAGGGATTTGTGTTGCCTCCGATTAACTACGAACACATTACCGTAGAATCGAAAAACAACGGGAAATATTTATTTCCTATGCCTGTTTTGACATTGCAAGAAAGATTAGAAGCCAGGAGGAACTCTATAGAGGAAAGGATAAAAAAAGCTGTTGAGATTATTAATAATTCTAACGAGCAATGGATTGTATGGTGCAATCTGAATTCCGAGCAAGACGCTCTAGCGAAGTTGTTAGATAAGAAAAACTTTGTATCTATAAAAGGGTCTGATTCTGTTGATGATAAGATTGAAAGAGAAATTTTATGGAGAGAAGGACACTGTAAAGTACTTATTAGTAAAAGTTCGATATTTGGTTTCGGGCTTAATTGGCAACATTGTAGAAATGTAATATTCTTAAGTCTGAGCGATTCTTTTGAACAATATTATCAGGCTATCCGTAGATGTTGGAGGTTTGGGCAAAAGAATCAAGTGAATTGTTATATCATTACATCAACACAAGAGTGTGCGGTGACAGGTAATATCAAAAGAAAAGAAGCGGATGCGGATAAGATGTTTAGCGAGATGGTTGTAAATATGAGTATTTATAATAAAGAGAATTTGAGGGGCTTATCTAAGGATAATATGGAATATAAAACCAATTTGGAAACAGGTAAAAATTTTAAGGTTTTTTTAGGCGACTGTGTAGATGTAGTAAAAGAAATAGAAAGCGATTCAATTCATTATTCAATTTTTAGCCCTCCATTTGCATCGCTATACACCTATAGCGCAAGTGAAAGGGACATGGGAAATTCTAGAGATTATGACCAGTTTTTCAATCATTTTAAGTTTCTTGTTAATGAACTTTATAGGGTTATAATGCCAGGCAGGTTGTTGAGTTTCCATTGTATGAATTTACCTACCACAAAACAGCATCATGGGTATATTGGAATACAAGACTTTAGAGGAGATTTGATTCGGTTATTTGAGAGTGCGGGATTTATCTTTCATAGCGAGGTGGTGATTTGGAAAGACCCTGTAACGGCAATGCAGAGGACAAAGGCATTAGGATTACTACATAAACAATTAAAGAAAGACTCTTGTATGAGTAGGCAAGGTATTCCTGATTACCTTGTAACAATGCGTAAACCAGGGGATAATCCTGAGCCTGTATCTCATACAAATGATAATTTCCCTGTGTCTGTGTGGCAAAACTACGCATCGCCGGTGTGGATGGATATTAATCCATCGGATACATTGCAATATCAGTCAGTAAGAGAACACGCAGACGAGAGACACATTTGTCCTTTGCAGTTAGGGGTAATCAGGAGGGCCTTAAGACTTTGGACAAATCCGGGAGATATAGTTTTGTCTCCTTTTGCTGGTATCGGCAGTGAAGGCTATATAGCTGTAGAGGAGAACAGAAAATTCATAGGTGTCGAACTAAAAGAATCGTACTGGAAACAGGCAAAAGAGAATCTGAGAAATATAGAATTAAAAATGAGTAATAAAGGCTTGTTTAAAAATTTAATTACGAAGGAGTTTGATGGTGAAATACTTGTACACAGCTGAAAATTGTCCGAAATGTGAGTCTTTAAAAAAGAGGTATCAAGAGGTTGAAATGTAATGCTGTACCAAAAGGATCTTTTCACCAGTAAAAACAAGATAGATATTGCTATTGAAAGAATTGCAACATTAGTACCTAGTGATGGATATTATCTGGCTTTTTCAGGTGGCAAGGATTCTGTTGTGTTGAAAAAACTAGCGGAATTATCAGGGGTGAAATTTGATGCTCATTACAACGTAACAACGATAGACCCTCCAGAGGCGGTAAGATTTATCAAGCGATTTCACGAGGATGTTCAGTTTGACAGACCTAAACAAACTTTTTTGAAAACACTTGAAACAAGAGGATTTCCAACCCGCCAAGGGCGATGGTGTTGCGAAGTATTAAAAGAGTGCTATGGGGGGGCAGGACAGTATTGACAGGCGTTAGGTGGGCAGAAAGCAGTAAAAGAGCAAAGAGAAGATTGATAGAAACTTGTTACAAGGATAACACAAAGAACTATGTAAACCCAATTCTTAACTGGTCTAATAGCGAAATATGGGAATTTATAAGGTCCTTCCAATTGCCATACTGTGAACTATACGATCAAGGTTTCAACAGAATTGGATGCTTGTTTTGTCCTATGAATTATTACAAAAGAAGGATTGAAGAAACAAAAAAATATCCAAAACACACAAAAGCCTTCATAGGAGCATTTCAAAGATTATACGATAAGCGGATATCACAAGGAAATAATAGTGTTTCAAGATGGAAAAACGGCGAAGAAATGTTCTGGTGGTGGATAAACGATGTCCAGCAGGAAGATAATTTAAACAAAGATCAATTGCATTTATTCCCATGAGCAAGAAGGATGAAACAATCTCCAAACTCAGGAAGGATTACCGCGAACTTAAAAAAAGGGTAAAGGCACATTGTACCGATTGTAACTATGACTTAAAGCATGATTGCAGGATAAAGAAATGTGCCTTGTATCCTTATTTTAGAGAGTTATTACTTTATTTTCATATTAACCACTTTTTTTAAAACGCTTTAAAGTTTAAGACTTAAAAATTCTGTCAATTTTTCTTACTGTATTCATTAAGTGCTTAATATTTAAGTATTCCTGTAATGTGTGTTCTTTGTAATATCCAGCAGATAAATTCACGCCGTGAAAACCGGTATTCCTACACAGAATAGATATATCAGAGAAACTTCCGGTGTGTTCTTTAAACCCGAAAGAACCGAAGAAATCTCTAAACTCTTGAGGTTCGCCGTTATAAAAAACCATTTGGTTGTTACCTTTTCTGTCAATTTCAATGAAAAGCGAAATGTCTGAACCATACCGGGGTAGTGTTTTTTCTAGTGCTTCCCTTGCTCCCCTACCCCCGCTTTCTTCGTAATCGGTGAAAAGCACAAAGCAGTTATGTGTTTTGTACAGTTCTAAGCAAGCGTAAACGCCAGCCCTGTCGTCAGCGCCTAAGCCGTCAGGGGACCAAATCACCCCCTGTTTTGTATCGCAATATACTTTTTTATTATGCCTTATCTTGGGCTTTGTTTTAAACTCATATTGCCCGAAATCCTCATACCAGAAATGTTTTTTTCGATACGAATATTGTGGTGTATCATGTACGGTATCAATGTGAGATACAAGGCAGATGTTTTTTTTTGTGGTATGTTTTTTGGGTATGAATAAGGTGAAATCATTACCAAAAAAACCACTTTTGGATTTTAGATAGCTTTTCAGCTTTTCCTTATCTTCTTTGATAACTTTTACGATGTCTTGCATAGTATGCCCACCTCGCAATTTTTGAGTATATATTCAACCCCTATACCGCCCTTTAATGCAGGGTCATCTAGTCTACAAGTGAGTCGAAATACAAGGGCCTCATCTCTTGTTTCCATCTTTATATTCTTTCGATTTGTTCTGATGGAGCATCCCAAAACAGTGCTGAGAGCCTGTGCTGTCTCAGCATACCCTATTGTTGATTCATATCCGCCTTTCTCAATCCAGTTCTTAGCTTCTTGGATTGACACAAGGGAATAATTATAATTTCCCGGTGTGGTTATCACTGCACTATTTAGTATGTACCGCATTTTATTTCTCCCTAATATAATATAAATAAATTTCGATTCCTTATAGATTTAATGAAAGG
>CAZWYP010000009.1:0-19424 GCA_964638415.1 uncultured Gammaproteobacteria bacterium | reverse complement strand
GCAGGGAGTTTCCCGGGTGGTGACGGTGGATATCGGTAAAATCATGGCCGCCGGGACAAATTCCGAGGCAGGGGAGGCAGTATAAATATTTTTATTGTGTCTCGATTACTCAATAAAGTCTTGCTCAGCGATTGAATCACGAATATAGGTTGCCTCGAATGTCAGTAATTTCCAGCTGGATTTTCTTATATTCACCAGGCGTCGATTCCTGTAGGGATGACCATGATCATGTACCCTTCGATCGAAAGGATGTAGCTGGATATCGTAGATCTCGTACAAGTGCTCCTGCATTAGTTCTATGGAATTCATGATCTTATCTTTCTCGGTACTGGTACCTGCCAGATCTAATCGCATGGTGATAATTACCGCATACTGTGTTTCTTCATTATCAGCAGATATCTTATTTTTAATGACATGGACCAATAACGAATCCAGTTTGGATCGTAATTCTTTTGAAATCGTATAAACCAGATTTTCTGCTTCTTTCTCGGAGTATCTGCCCAGCAGAAGATTGTGACTTTGTACTGGGATAAGTCCCAGAAATGTATGGAGTTTGCGTAAGATCGCAATCAGATAGCGGGGATGAAGGGACAGATAAAAATACCCGGAGAAGCACAGTAAGAATAATGTGAGCATTGTATGTTCATCTACTCTCAAATACAGACTCACAACACCAATTACGCCAAATAGTAAATGTATGAGAACTATTGCAAATACTGTGTCGGTAACACGATAACCGGCGTGGAGAAGAACATGGTGTAAATGATTATGATCCGGCTCAAATGGTGATTTATGCTGCCAAACCCGACGTAGGATGACGCCAACGGTATCCATCAGCGGAATAGAAAACAGCCAGAGAGCTGTAACAGGTGTCATGGAGCGGTTACTGCCCTGCGAGAGCTCTATCAGAAGCCAGGTAATCAAAAATCCCAACAGCATGCTGCCGTTGTCACCAAGAAATACTGTGGCGTGACGTTGCAGAGGGTGGCGAAGATTAAAAAACAGAAATCCCGTGACACCACCGGCAAGTGCGATAGTGATGATGAGGCTGGGTTGGTTATCAGCTATAAAGGCTACTGTGCCAAGCAATATCAGGCTCACTAATGACACGGATCCAGATAACCCATCGATTCCGTCTATCATATTAACTGCATTGATACCTCCGATGACGGCAAAGAGTGTAAAGGGTATCGCTATGGCTGGCAGAGCCAGTATTTCTGCAGGTAATAATTTACCGAGATCAGCTAGCATGACCTCGCTTACCAGGATCATGACCAGTACGGCTGCAGCCTGTACAACCAGTCGTATTTTGTAATTTAGATGAAAGATGTCATCGATAAAACCCATGACAAAAATGATAAGAGAGCTGATTCCCAGTCCCATCCATCGCTCAAATAATTCCGTGTAATAGCTTGTTAGAAAACAGAAGGCGGGGAACAGTGCAGCGAAGATTCCAAATCCTCCTACGCATGGCGTGACATGTTTGTGTTGCTTATGTTGTCCGGGACGATCCAGAATGCCCCGGGTATGTGCCAGAAAAGATGTCAGTCGAATGATAAGCCATGCTGCTACTGTGCTGATACTGAACAGAGTGATGCACTCCAAAAGACCGGGTTTCACTGGGTTGTCTCACAAATGGTGAAATTTACACAAGAAAGTTGAGGGGGTTATCTCGTTACTGTTTACTTTTATAACTGTACTGGTATACGTACTGGCCGTATCTGTGACGTGACGGGGTATCAGGAATCCCGTTGAATATCACACCCTTCAGATTTACACCTGCCTGTGCAAGTTTTTTCACGCTCTGTTCGAGTTCTCGTATCGGGTGAGTTCCGGATTTGACAACCATCAGGGTTGCGCTCGTCAGCCGGCCGATGATGGCGGCATCAGTGGCAGCCAGAATGGGGGGCGAATCGACGATAACCAGGTCATATTGTTTACTGACGGTTTCCAGAAGTTGTCCAAATCGTTCATGCAGTAATAATTCTGATGGGTTGGGTGGAATTTCACCGGTAGAAATAAAATCGATGTTTGCTTGCGGAATCGGTTTGATCGCGCTATTCAGGTCAATTGTCTGGCTGATTAATTCAGAAAGGCCGTTTCTTCGTGTTTGATGCAGAAATTTATTGATATCACCTCTGCGCAGATCACCATCGATCAGCAGGGTTCTTTTGCCGGCATTTGCCATGACGACGGCCAGATTCATTGAAACGAATGTTTTGCCAACCTCGGGACTCGGCCCGGTGATCATGATGATATTGTTACGTGCTTCCAGAAATGCAAAATGTAAGGTCGTACGTAAACTGCGCAGGCTTTCTATCGCGGGATCTTCCTTGTTTTCCAGCGCAAGAAGAGTGGGTGGATGATCGCCTGGTGCGGTATCGTTTTTCAGTCTTTTTTCAATTAATTTCTGGTATTTGCTGTGCTGGATCGTTACATAAACCGGCAAACCCAGAGATTTTTCGATCAAATTCGGGTCTTCTATACCATGACTAAGTGATCGGCGAACAAAGGCGGTTACAACTCCCAGCATTAGCCCCGCCATCAATGCAATACCCATGATCATCGGTTTTTTGGGTTTGATGGGTTGATCAGGCTGCATGGCATAATCAACTATTCTGGCGTTACCTACCGTGCCTGCCTTTGCTACGCGTATCGTTTGGGCGTGATTCAGCAGGGTGGTATAGAGCTCGGCATTGACTTCCACATCCCGGGATAGTCTCAGAATGATTTGCTGGGTTTCCGGCAACCTTCCGATTTTTTTATCAAAAGCATTGATTTGTGCCTGCAGTCTGCTGATTTGTTTGTCAACTGCAATGACATTAGGGTGGGATTCCGTGAATCTCTGGCGTAACTCATCTCGCTTTTGCTGCAGGAGCGTAACCTGGGTATTCAGTTCGACCGTGCCTGTCAGTATATTCTGGGTTTCAAGGTCAAGATTGATCGACCCTTTACGGATTCTGTAATCGTTCAGGGCATTGGTAGCGGTTTCCAATTGTTCCTTGAGCGCGGGCAGTTGTTTTTCCAGAAACTCCAGGGTTTTTTGAGATTCTGCTGATTTCTGCTCGACGTTCTGCTGAAGATAAGTGTTGGCAATTTCATTGACAATCTGGACAGCCTTTTTTCGATTATCTGATTCAACAGTTAATTCGAGTATGCCGGTTCCTTTGCCAATTTCTGCAATAGAGAGACTTTCCTTCAATTGCTGGATGGCAACTCCCTTTGAGCGACGTATCAGGGTGAAACAGGTATCAGGATGAGATCGTAACTCTGTAACAAATAGTTTGACCGGCTGTAGGTAACCTTCCAGTTGCTTGACAGCTAATTTGCCAACCTCTCCCTCGAAAATGAACTCATCCTGATAGATAAGCCCAAAGCGATTTTCGCCGAGTGATTGCAAAATGATTTCTTTATTTTTCCAACTATCAGGTACTTCAAGTGTATCCACCTGAATGGCTTCACCCCCCCAAGCATAATGCGACAACCCGAATGGTGGATTGGATAGCGTATCGTTCCCATTGGATCGCTGAAGCCACCTTGCAGCAGCCTCACCTATGAGCGGGAAAAATTTGGGTGTTGCAATAATGTCGAGATGCAGATTCCTGATCGTTTTGCCCAGAATCATCCTGGATTTGATTAACTCGATTTCAGCCTGTACAGGTGTTTTAGTTTCAAAGAATGTGGACAGCGAATCCAGTTGCTCCACCATGGATTGGCTGTTTTCCTTGATCTGTAGCAGACTATCTGCTTTGTAGATTGGCCGGCCCAGGGATGATATGGCAGCACCAATGAGGCAGGCAATCAACGTGATGGCAAGGATCAGTTTTTTGCTATCTGCCAGTACATCCAGCAGTTCTCCCAGATCGATTTCATCATTGTTCTGATCAACTGGTTGATATATCTGGTTTCTGGATAAGTCTGTCGGCATATCAGGTTGCGGGTGTGTCATAAAATTCGGGAAGCTGGTTTGTTGTTAAAATTCGGTACAATTGTTTAAGGAAACACTGATTTATTCTGGCATCGCGAAGCCTTCAGGCCGTGGTGATCCAGTACTCATCATTTATTGCCTTAAAAGGGGCTGAACCCTCAGTGCTCCATCGAACGCATTCAGCAGATTGATCGTAGGCTGAATTTGTCCGATGATCTGGTTCCAGCGTATTCCCTCGGCCCGATCAACATAAATGACATCGCGTGGCTGTAGTGGAAAGCGGTCTGCAAGCAGCAGTGCATCAGGCGATTTGGCATTCAAGTGATAGATCTCAGGCTTGCCCAACCCGCCACGGAAAACAAAAATTCTGGCCGGGTCTGAAGTTTCCTGATTAAAGCCACCGGCTTCGCTCAATGCTTCAGTCAATGTCATGCGTGCTTTATTCATTACCAGGCTGCGTGACCGGCCGGTAGCGCCGCCGGCAACGAAGTGATTAGTTTCACCCAGTACAAAAACCTTGTTCAGCGAGCTATCCGGCACATTCAGCACATCTCCGTGCCGGAGCAGTACATTTTGCGTAATATCGCCGCCTTCATAGAGGTTGAGCAGATTGATGCTGTAGGTTTTGTCATCCCGGGTCAGGATGATATTGCGCAAGTCGGCGTCCTGGTTTACTCCACCCGCATTGTTGATCGCTTCCAGGACAGTCAGAGGAATGTCTTTAACCAGTTGAACACCAGGGGTGGCCACTTCACCCACCACATAAACCCGCTGGCTGCGGTAGGCGGCTACTCGCACATCGAGCTGAACGAACTCGATGTATTTCGATAACTTTCTGGTCAGCTCCTCACGAATATCTTCCACCGTTCGCCCGGCTGCTTGCATGACTCCCACATAGGGATAAAAGAATGTGCCATCTTCACCGACTACGTTTCCTGCGGATTCGGCAGAACGGAATTCACCTGCTGGGATAGTGAGTTCAGGATGATCCCAGACAGTAATATTGAGAATATCCCTTGGCCCTACCCGGTATTGAGTATAAGGCTCATTTTTCACAGGAACACCTTTGGTAGTGTTTGAACCGATACGATAATCGAAATAGTAGTTGGCGACATTATCAGGAGCAAGGCTGAAGTTTTTGTAATTTTTCTCCAGCTCGATGATCAACTCGGCATCGATTGACTGAATATTGAGTTTCTTCAGAATGGCTTCATCATTTTCCCGGGTGGGTATTTCTGTACTGGATTGCCGGGAAAACGGACTCATATGCTGGCCTGGAACAATGGAGCAGGCAGTAAGCCCGCACAATGTCAGGAGAACAAGGTATTCTCTTGCGCGCTGCAAATTCATGGTTGAATGGAAGTAATAATTTTTTGGAAAAAGATATTTTTTGACAGGTTTTTACAATTTTGCTGCCCATTGGGCCACGGCTTTCTCGATTAGCGTCATTGAGCGTATGAATTCTGATTCATCTTTCCGATAGGGGTCATCAATATCAACTTTTTCCCATTCACCCAGGCGAAATACTTTTCCTCTCGCACTGGGCGTATGTGTTTCAATTGCTGTTTTCTGCCATATTTCCATTACCAGGATGAGATCAGCCTTGTGAATCATGTGGCTAGTAAGCTGTCGTGGGCGGTGAGCGGAAATATCCAGCCCTTTTTGTGCCATCAGTTGACAAGCCATGGGATCTGCTTCAGATCCTGTCAATGCACCCAAACCGGCAGAACTGACTGAGCGATCTGTTTTACCCGCCATGGCCAATACATGTTTCAGAATTCCTTCCGCCATGGGGCTCCTGCATATATTGCCCATGCAAACGATCAAGATATTACTGAACATTCCTGATTTTTGAGTCAAATCAGGAATGGATTTTGCCAGACTGTCTTACTGCGCTGAATATGTACTATATTATTGGAAGCGCAGAATAAATATGACAATGTAATTTTATTGAAAAATGTTCTGTCTTTTACAATTTTTCGATGATATTTCATACTTAAAAGGGATGAGGTTTGTTTTTTGCTGCTGATAGAAACTCATGTATTGAGGAAGCCTTTATTTCCTGACTTGATCAGAGGTTTCTTAAGTAGAACAGGTGTAGTGGGCAATCTTCAGCTAACCTGCATTGCACGATTCTGATCTGTTTTTAAGATTGGATTACCACCATCATGTGTCTTGCTAACTGGAAATGAGAATTGAAGTCTTCGATAGTCGGAAGTATAAGGATATTTGCCATGAAAGTTGAAACAAAATTGAAACAAAAATCGGTATTGGTCAAATGACGACCTGTTTATTTGAAAAGGAGAAGTTGTGAAAAAGGCGTTGATTACCGGCATTACTGGTCAGGATGGAGCTTATCTGGCTGAGTTGTTGCTGGAAAAAGGATATGAGGTACATGGTCTGAAGCGGCGTACTTCACTGTTTAATACTGATCGCATCGACCATCTCTATCAGGGGCCGGAGGTAAAAAATCGCCATTTTATTTTGCACCACGGTGACATGACGGATTCCAGCAGCCTGGTCCGCATCATTCAGCAGGTACAGCCAGATGAGATCTACAACCTGGCGGCACAAAGTCATGTGGCCGTATCGTTCGAGGAACCCGAATATACAGCCAACTCAGATGCGCTTGGCGTGCTGCGCCTGCTGGAGGCAATTCGTATTCTGGGGCTGGAGAAGAAAACACGTTTTTATCAGGCATCGACTTCGGAGCTGTATGGCCTGGTGCAGGAAATTCCGCAGAAAGAGACCACACCCTTTTACCCGCGCAGTCCCTATGCCGTGGCCAAGTTGTATGGTTACTGGATCGTGGTGAATTACCGCGAGGCTTACGGCATCTATGCCTGCAACGGCATCCTTTTCAACCATGAATCGCCTATCCGTGGCGAGACCTTTGTCACACGCAAGATTACCCGGGCGATGGCGCGTATCAAACTTGGATTGCAGGAATGCCTGTATCTGGGCAACCTAAATGCCAGGCGTGACTGGGGACATGCGCGTGATTATGTCGAAATGCAATGGCTGATGTTGCAGCAAACGCATCCGGAAGATTTTGTCATCGCTACCGGAGTACAACATTCAGTGCGCGATTTTGTCAGCGCGGCGGCAATTGAACTGGGGATACAGATCCGCTGGGAAGGCCAGGGTGTGGACGAAAAAGGGTATGATGCCGCTGGAAAGTGCAGGGTAGCAGTAGATCCACGCTATTTTCGTCCAACTGAAGTGGAAACGTTGCTGGGCGATCCCACTAGGGCACGCGAGAAGCTTGGCTGGTCACCCAGGACACCATTTTCTGAACTGGTTGCAGAGATGGTGCGTGAGGATTTAAAAGTGGCTGAACGTGATGAACTGGTGAAGAAGCATGGTTACAAGACCATGGATTATCACGAATAAGGTATGAACGTGTGCATTCATAGCTCCTGATATCACTCTTGAAAAAATGGATGTGCAGGGAAGTGGCTGGTGCAGGAATATCCGCAGGTGAATGCCAGGCTGTTACTGCAAGAGCGCTTCATGCACATGATGGCGTGATACACTTATTTGTGTGTTAAAAAATGAGGATCTTACGATTCAACCACAGTCAATTTCACAGGCTCTATTGACCGCGATTTGTTGAAGCGAGCTAAGGTGATCGCCGCTAAATCAGATACGTCGATCAATGCACTGTTTAACGCTGAGCTGCGTCACCTGGTTGAGACCTTTGAAGCTGCTGAAGCCGGCAGCAATCAAAACTTTAAAACGTTGCTGGATTTTTCGCTGGGGCGGATTGCTGACCACCAGGCGCTGGTTGCCCTGGGTATCGATAGCCAGGAAGATTTGTTCTTGCTGATGGCGCAGGCCCATCTTTCCATACCGCGTCTGCCCGACGCCGTAACGCAGGATATGGTAGATAGTCTGCATGCGTTGGCGCCTGACAACCGGCCTGATGTCTCTGTCTTCCACAGAAATTGTCTTACTACCCGGTGCCGGCCCGCTGATCACGCTGGCTTATGCAGATTCGCTTGATCTGTTATTCAAGCCGGGTTGGTCAGTAGCTCTGGTAGATATGGTATTGCATGAAGTTACGCGCAACCTGACCCCCGACTAATGAAATACTGGTACATTGGGTCGAGAGTCGCCGAATCCCGGTGCTGCCAACAAAGATTTTTCAGCGCTATCAGCAGAACCTTGATGCAACGCTGAGAAAAGTGAACCTGGGTGAATTGGCGATTCAGGAAACAATGAATGACTTCGCCTTGGTGCAGCCGCCAAAAGCAGGTGTTTTCCTGTTCGAAGATCACAAAATCGCGCGTGCCAGTTTTTTGCTGCCGGACAACTGCCGCAAGGTAAGCGTGCGGGCATTTTCCAGCCTGCGGTTTCCATAATAAACGAGGATTATCCTATCATTGTTTACGATACCTTATTCGCAGCAAAAAATTATTCACAATGTTGTGAGAAATTACGATTGCTCTACCTTGATATATCGCTGATCTTAAAGGAATTTTATGATTTCAATTTTTGTGGCGGGCCATCGTGGCATGGTAGGTTCAGCCATTATGCGGCAGCTGGAAGCCAAGGGAGGGTGCAAGATAGTAACTCGCTCTCACGCCGAGCTGGATTTGACGGATCAGGCAGCAGTACAGCATTTTTTTGCAACCGAGCAAATTGATCAAATGTACCTGGCAGCAGCCAAGGTGGGCGGCATCCATGCCAACAATACCTATCCGGCCGAGTTTATTTACGAAAACCTGATGATGGAGTGCAACCTGATTCACGGTGCACACCTGGCCGGAGTACAAAAATTGCTGCTTCTGGGTTCAAGCTGTATCTATCCGCGTAATGCACAACAGCCGATGCGCGAAGATGCTTTATTGACAGGTGTGCTGGAATCAACCAACGAGCCGTATGCGATTGCCAAGATTGCCGGCATCAAGCTGTGTGAAAGTTACAACCGACAGTATGGGCGGGATTATCGCAGCGTGATGCCGACTAATCTGTATGGCCAGAATGATAATTTTCATCCCGAGAACAGCCATGTAATTCCTGCATTGATGCGGCGCTTTCATGAGGCGGTGCAATCAGGCCAGACGGAAGTAACAATCTGGGGCAGCGGTAAACCGATGCGGGAGTTTTTGCATGTGGATGACATGGCAGCAGCGAGCGTGTTTGTCATGAACCTGGACGATGCTACCTACCAGGCCAATACCCAGCCGATGCTCTCGCATATCAATGTTGGAACCGGCGTGGATTGCACGATACGCGAACTGGCTGAAACATTGGCGCGAGTGACTGGTTTCACAGGCAAACTGGTATTTGATGCCAGCAAACCCGACGGCACACCCAGAAAACTCATGGATGTATCCCGTCTGAAAGCATTGGGCTGGCAGGCTTCGATTGGCCTGGAAGAAGGGTTGCGCGACACCTATCAATGGTTTGTTGAAAACCAGCAAATGTTCAGAGGTTCCTTGGTTGTTTAGGAAATATTGATTGCCGTGCGATTAACGGATTTACAACGCGCCATCATTCGTGAAACCGTTGCTGAAACATTCGGTACAAATGCCAATGTATGGCTTTTTGGATCGAGGGTGGATAATAACCAGCGAGGAGGCGACATCGATCTCCTGATTGAAACGGAATTAACAGATGCTGATGCCATTGCACGCGCTGAAATTACTTTTCTTGCGAAAGTGCAAATGAAATTGGGGGAGCAGAAAATAGATGTGCTGCTGGATTACCCGTCACGCAAGGTTCATCCACCAATTTATGCTATTGCCAGGCAAACCGGCATTCCGTTATGAATGACACTACCTCGCTACTCCGATTGCAGGACGCCTGGCGCGAATGTGAACGGAATATGTACTACTTGTGCAGCGCATTGACCTTACTGGCACCTGTTTTGCCAATGACAGCGACAAGGTTCGGCCACCTCACGGACGCACAAGTGCAAGCACTGGATCAATTCATTCTGCGCTTCACAAAATTGCAGGATGCCATGGGAGGGCGATTATTTCCGGCAATCCTGCTGTATCTGCAAGAGCAATATGAAGAGCGGCCAATGCTGGACAAACTCAATCGACTGGAAAAACTGGGATATATCCGCAGCGCAGAAGCATGGCAAAAGATTCGGGTAACGCGCAACAGATTTGCACATGATTACCCGGATGACTGGAGCAGAAATGCAGCACTAATCAATGTGGCCTGTGAAGCTGCCGCAGAAATGCACGCCATCCTGACTGGCATAAAACACAAATTTAGAACCGAACACCCCGAGCTTGAATTGGGTAAATCTTTGTCAAAATTCTTCCTGGATAAGGTTTAATTCCATTCCCAAATCAAAAATGATACGAAGGCGAGCCGCAGACCGATAAAGTTAGTTTTTGATTTAAAAATGGAATAATCAGGCGCTGAATGAAAATAATACGCAGATTGTTTGAAGCCATCCGGTCTTATCCCGGCAAGAAAGCGCTGGGTAGAGCGTTATCAGTTAGCGTGCTGAATCAGGCAGTAAGCAGTGGTACCAATTTTATATTGGGGTTATATCTTGTGCGGATGCTGCTCCCGGAAGATTTTGGTCTGTACGGCATCGGCTTTGCCATCAGTCTTTTTTATTCAGGCTTTGGTAATGCCCTGTTTCTTACCCAGATGATTGTCCATACGCCAGACAAAGCACCTGAAGATCGTTTACCTTATGCCGCACGTATGTTTTTGCTGGTTATATTTTTTTGCATAGCCACCCTGTTTTTATTTGTTTTGTTATGGATGATGGGCAGTTTTGCATGGGAATTTGTTGCGCAATATACGGAACTTACTTACGCCATCATGGGCGCTTCCATTACTTATCTGCTCAAGGACTTCCTCGTTCGCCATGCCTATAACATGCGTCGTGAACTGTGGGCGCTGGTCATTCATTGCGCAATAGCCTGCACCATGGTGATATTGCTCTGTCTGCAATACTTGCTTGTAATTCCCTTGAATGTAGAAATGGCTTTATGGATTTATACGGCAGCTCAGACTGCTGGAGTGGTTCTGGGTTATCGGTTAGCCAGATTGCCGGTTGCCGGCTGTCAGTGGAGCATGTTGCAGGGAGATTTTCTTGAAGCGTTACACGGTGGCAAATGGGCCAGCATTACCAACCTGGTGTACTTTGCGAGAACACAGGCACATACCATTGTAGTTACCACCCTGCTGGGGCCTGTAGGGGTGGCAAAACTCAATGCCGCCCGGCTACTGGTTACCCCGGCTGTCATGCTCACCCCGGCGCTCAGCCAGATAGCCATACCGCGTCTGGCTACTGCACGTGGGCAAGGGATGTACCAATTGGTGAAACTTGGAAAGTGGATCACTTTCGCTCTGCTGGGAGTGGCACTGCTCTACAGTGCCATACTATTAACCGGCTATGACTTTATCGTAGATAAAATTTTAGGTGAAAACTACCAGAATCTGTTTTTGATCACCGTGTTGTGGTGTTTGTACACCTGTTTGTTGGCGCTGCGCAATGGTGCAGAGATGGTGGGGCAAGCCATGAAAAAATTCAGGCAGTTAAGCAGTGCGAATACATACGCTGCAATTGTATCTTTGGCAGCGACTTACTGGTTAACCGTTAGCTACGGCCTGCCAGGAGCTTTGATTGGTCTGGTTGTGGGCGAATTTTCTTTGATTATTATTATTTATCAGATGGTTATAAAGAATGATCTGCTTGAAAACATAATTCTGGAAAAATAATTATGAGTGATAAATATTCCAGAGCCAGCAGCTTAATTCCGGGTGGAAATATATGGTTTCTTTTAGTTTTTTGCTTGATTGGTTACGCGACATTAAACAGAGGTTTTGCCTATCTTGGCAGTTACCCGGTTTTTATAGGCGAATTTACCTTATTGTTTTATTTGTTGATATTGAATCATAGACATACTCTGCCTCGCTTTCTCAGTACAACAGCCGGTAAGTTATGGCTATTTTTTTTTAGCTATGCTCTGATAGTTTTTGCATTTTCTGCATTAAATGATTTTAACGAATCAATTAGAAATAGTGTTTTCTGGGTTTATTCGATCTTTTTTTATATAGGGTATTGTTATGGTAATCGCCTTGTTCAGCGACAAGAAACAGATAGATTTCATGACACCCTTTTGTTTTGTGCAAAGTTAAGCGTTATTTATTTTTCCTTATTTCTGTTTCGTGAAAATCTGCGTGATATGACAATGTTTCTTAACGGGAGTACTGTTGCCCTAATCGGCTATTACTCCACACTGCACGCGATTTCACTAGGCATTATTTTTTTCTTTCTTTTTTACGGGCATACACGTTTTTATTTAATCTGGATCTTGGTTGGTCTTGTTTCTATTATTGCGTTCTCTCAAGCCAGAGCTTCAATGGTAGCAGTAGCCGTAATCATTGTTTATCTCGTTTTTCTCTATCGAAAAGGAGATGTGCTTAGGGATTTAGCGAAATTATTAATGGTTGTTGCAATAGCAATATCTGTATTTTCGATTTTTGATATTTCCATACAAGGCCAGCGGGATGAAATATCAACCGATTTTTTTTATAAGGCAATCGAATCTATTATCTTCGGTTCGGACGTAGAAACACTGGAAGGTTCACGAGAGGATCGATTGGGTATGTGGGCAAGTGTAATAGAAAGGACAGTGGCAGCCCCTGATTCATTTATGTTTGGTTTGGGCCTTGACACTATTTTAATAAATAGAGAAACAATACCGGGCTCTGTTTTACGGTATCCACATAATTCATTTGTTTCTGTATTCGGATTGACAGGGATTGTTGGATTTAGTGCATATGTTGTATTGGTTGGGCATATATTATTGAGAATCATAAAATCATCTCGCTTGACAGGATCAATACCTTTACTGCAGTGGTATCCGGTTTTTTGTATCGGATATTTTGTTGCGGCATTCTTCAGTACTGTTTTTGAAGCACCTTTTCATAGTTTTGTTTTTTGGGTAATAACTGGTATTGCTTATCGAATGACAAACCCAAGAAGATTTTCACCCTCTTTTTTACCAGGAAATTTGAGTGAAAGATATGAGGGATTCAAATAATTGTTTTTTACGTTATCTCATCTTTAGTGGATAGCAACGCAATCAACTTGAGAGTGGCGCAATACATGATTCTGCATAAGATGGTTGCCTGCTTCCCGTATGTATGTTTTTGAATACTTTATTTGTCAATGCAAACTCACTCATCGGCTTCTCCTGAATATTTTTTCCTTCAGAAGCTTCTTGATCGTCTGACAACATCCAGTATCCATTATGCCGTCATGCGTAACTACGAACCGCTACCTTTTAGTTCAGGCGGTAGCGATCTGGATATTCTTGTCATTCCCAATCATGCTGAACAGATTAGATCAATTGTGCTTGAAGCCATTCGATTTGCTGGTGGGGTTCCCGTTGGCACTGCTGAGACTACGGGATTTTTCAAAATATATGCTCTGGGAAAAACTTCAGGCACTGCTGAACAGTGGTGGGGGCTGCGCCTGGATTTTAATGTCGGGCTTTATTTTCGAGGAATTCGTTTGCTCGATGAGCAGGTTGCATGCCCCCTTCATTATCATCATGGCATTCCTGTGCTGGAGAGGGAATTTGCTGGCGTACTGGGAGTGCTGAAAGAAATACTCAATAACGGGATTTTTCCCGATCGGTATAAAGAAGCAGCTCAGGCTGCAGCTCATAATAACTGGCAGCAAATTGAAACTTTACTGGCGCCAATGGGAGCTGATGTGCTTGCCAGATTGCGTAGCATGCTGCTTTCGGATTTGTCTGCAGAAAATCAGGCGGGGGAATGCCGCAAACTTCGACAACTGTTTTTATCCCATACCTTTCGACAAAATCCGATTCAATTCTGTTTGGCTCGGGTTGCTTACGAATGGCGCAAAGTACGTCGTTATTTAAAGCCATCGGGAGTAGTAATCGCCATTCTGGGTGTCGATGGTGCGGGAAAATCCACCGTTATCAATGCGATTTTACCAGCCCTGAATGCGGCGACACATAATGCGGTGGTTGTGCAGCATTTGCGCCCCACTTTGCTTCCTCCGCTGGCACGTTTAAAAGGTAAGAAGCATTTACCGACGGGTCCGGTTCTGGAGCCGCATGGCTCTACGCCATCCGGAACAGTATTTTCCTTGTTACGTTTGATTTATCTGACTTGTGATTATCTGGCCGGTTACTGGCTGTGGACGCGTCCCAAAATTGCCAAGCAGCCTACCGTAGTAATTTTTGATCGTTATGCCTACGATATGGTGCTGGATCAGCGGCGTTTCCGCATTCGATTGCCACAGCGTGTAGTGGAATGGTTTGTGGCCATGGCACCAAAACCCGATCTGATTTTTTGTTTGTACGGTAATCCGGAAATTATCGTTGCGCGCAAAGGTGAATTGCCGCTGGAGGAAACAAGACGGCAGGTAAATGCATTGCGCGAATTTGCAAGACGTGAGTCACGGGCGGTATTGATCTCCACCGATACCTCTATTGAAGAAACACGGGATCAGGTGCTGCAAACGTTATGTACTTTTCTCGAAAAGAGAGCGCAGGAACGTCTTTGATGTGCCAGGCAGCGCTGGATTATCGTTTTGGCTGGCGCTGGCTATTGCCGGCTGTGACAGGAAACATTCGAATGTATGGCTTTTCGGATGAAGAAGTGCAATTCTGGTATCAAATTTTTCCTGACGCAAGGCAGGAGACAGAAAACAGCCATTCTGCTGTGCTGCTGATCAATGCAGATCGGTGTACTACGCAAGCGCAACCTACTCTCGCTGATATGCAAACGGCTGAACTGGTTTGCGTAATCGGGCAGCGGGAATCGAGCAGGCAATGGCGGGTGATGCTGAGTAAGTCTTTTTCCCGGGTGCAGGAATATGGTTTACTGCCAGCAAATAATCCCCGAGTGGTGGTGCCGTTTTCTGCCAGTCGCCACGCAATTGCTGCTTTGCGTCTGCATCAGCCGGGAAGGTGGATTGCCCGGTTAGGGTTGTGGCTGGCGCGTGTACTTGCAATGTTTGGTAATTTCTGGCTGCTACGCAGCCGCGTTTTGCTGATTGCTTCCCGCTCATCCAGTTTTATTCCACGGGGCGCTTTGCAGGCCGAATTGCCGGATCGTTTCGGTGAGCAATCGCTGGATTACGCGCTCTATCTGGGAACTCCCGACGGTAACAGGAAAACCATTGTGCTGCCACTGGGAGATACGCCCCCGGATACCATTCTCAAAGTTGCGGAAACACCCCGTGCACGAGCTTCACTGTTGAACGAAGCCGCTGCGTTATCCGTGCTTGCACAAACTCCGCTTTCAATATGTGTTCCGCAGTTAAAGCGTCAGATTCCAACGGGTACATCGCTTGTGCTTTGGCTGGAATACCGGCCTCGTCTGCAAACGAGTCAGCGTCATCTTGATAATGCTGCGGCATATTTTCTTGGTCAGATGATGGCATCAGGCAGCAGAATGGAACCGCTTGCACATTTTTTGCGGGATTTGTCTGTCACAGCAGGAAATAACCAATTGCCAGCTGATGTGGCAGATGCTTGCCGTGCATTGCACGGGCGGTTGCAGGTACAGGCCAAATCGGGTGAGAGAATTTTGCTGCATCGCACACATGGTGATTTTGCGCCCTGGAATTGCGCGTGGACAAGTCAGGGCTTGTTCGTTTTCGATTGGGAAGAAAGCCGGGAAAACGCTCTGGCGCTGGGGGATGCCTTTTACTATAGTGTGGCGCCGGCATTGCTGGTGCAGCGTAATGCCAGCGCGATAAAAACCCTGCAAACCGTGTTTGGCTTCGCAGATCAGGTGGTGCAAATGGGCGAAGTAAAGCTGGATATCCGGATTTATCTTGCGCTGTGGCTGCTGCCTCGTGCAGGGTACGCCAAATTGTATGGTGAATTGTGTGTATTGCTTGCGCAGAGGTGGCGGTGACAAAACGGTTGAAAGTACTGGTTTCTGCGTATGCCTGCAGCCCCTATAAAGGCTCCGAACCCGGCGTAGGCTGGGGCTTTGTTTCCGAATTGGCGAAGTACCATGATCTGTGGGTCATCGTTGAAGAAGAGAAATTCCGATCTGATATTGAGCGCTATCTGCTGGCGCATCCTGATTTTGGAAAAAGCGTTCATTTTTATTTTATTCACAAGCAGCGTAATCGCTGGTTGCGTAAATTGTGGCCGCCATCTTATTACTGGTATTACCGCCGCTGGCATCAGGATGCTTGTCAGTTGGCTCTCCAGTTGCACCAGGAAATCGGTTTTGATCTGGCGCACCAGTTAACCATGGTGGGTTTTCGGGAACCAGGCTATTTATGGAAACTGGATATGCCGTTTGTCTGGGGGCCGGTCGGCGGGATGGGATTGTTCCCCTGGCGCTTTCTGCCAGAAGTGGGGGCGTATGGTGCACTTTATTATCTGGGTTACAACCTGTTTAACCGGGTGCAGATAAGTTTTCTGCAGCGTCCGCGGCTAGCTGCTAAAAAAGCTGCATCCGGTTTGGTCACCGGGCTGATTGCGGCAACTCCGGAAAACCAGGCAGGCGCTGAAAAATACTGGGGGTGTGCGAGTACAGTACTGGCAGAGGTAGGGTTGCCACGCGAACCAGTGCTACATATTTGTGAACGAAAACCGGATGAACCTTTGCACCTAGTTTGGACAGGCCAACACACACCTAGGAAAGCATTGAATCTGGCGCTGAAAGCGTTGGCGCGTATATCTCCGGATGTGAAATGGGAATTGCATATTCTGGGTGAAGGGAAGCGATCAGCAGCGTGGCAGCTTCTCGCCAGAAAATTGGGAATTGATGCATATTGTCATTTTTACGGCTGGCTGCCGAGAGAGCAAGCCTTGCAAGTGATGCAAAAAGCCCATTGCATGCTGATTACCAGTTTGCGCGATTTAACTTCAACGGTTACGGTGGAAGCGCTGGCACTGGGATTACCCATTATCTGCCTGGATCATTGTGGCTTTGCCGGAGTGGTGGATGACACATGCGGAATCAAGATTGCCGTGACGACTCCTGATGAGGTGGTTGCAGCAATGGCAAAGGCTGTTGAGCAACTGGCTCAGGATGAAAACAGACGGCAGGCGCTGGCATGGGGAGCTTTGCAACGGGCCCGCAACTATTCATGGGTAGAAAAAGGGAGGGGGGTTGATGCGATTTACCGGGAAAAGGTGGTCTGTGCAGTTCCTGAAATTTCTCAAAATGGATGAGGCGTGAAAGTACTGCTGACGCATAACTATTATGGCTCCAGTGCTCCTTCGGGTGAAAACCAGGTGTTTGAGGCGGAAGGTAATTTGCTGCGACAGCGAAATCATGAAGTACATGAGTTTATTCGCCATAGTGATGCGATTCGCGCTAAAGGTATCCGGGGTGCCGTTCAGGGGGCACTTTCCACTCCGTGGAATCCATTTGCTGCCAGAGAAATTCAACAGGTTGTTGAGACGATTCACCCGGAAGTGGTACATGTGCATAACACATTTCCATTGCTTTCTCCTTCTGTCTTTCATGCGATCGGCCATCGTGCGGCGCGAGTATTGACATTGCACAATTACCGTTTGTTTTGCCCAGCAGCAATCCCGATGCGAGCTGGCCGAGTATGTACTGATTGCCTGGATAGTCATTCGGTCTGGCCTTCATTGCAGCACGGGTGTTACCGGGGCAGCCGCCTGGCGACGTTACCATTGGCAGCCAATGTAGCGCTGCACCGGAATCTGGGCACCTGGACCAAACAAGTGGATGCCTTTATTGCGCTAACCGAGTTTCAACGTAAACGAATGATTGCGGCCGGTTTGCCTGCGGACCGGGTGCATGTCAAACCAAACTTTTATCCGGGTAATCCGGTTAGGTTGCCATGGTCGAATCGGCGAAATAACGTAGTGTTCGCCGGACGCCTGACGGCTGAGAAAGGAGTGCGGGCACTGGTGGAAGCGTGGCTGTTGTGGGGTTCATCAGCGCCGGAGTTGCGCATCGTGGGCGATGGCGAATTGCGGCAGGAACTGGAACAACTGGCTGCCACAGTACCAGAGGTTCCGATTCGCTTTCTTGGTCAGTTGGCGGGTGCCGCAGCCCAGGAAGAAATTGCCCGAGCTCGCTTGCTGGTCTTGCCTTCCGAATGGTTTGAAGGTTTTCCTATGGTAGTACGGGAGGCGTTTGCTTTTGGTACGCCTGCAGCGGTGTCCAATATTGGCCCGCTGCCCTCTATTGTGCGGCAGGGTGAAAATGGCATGGTATTTGAGCCGGCAAATCCGCAATCATTGCTAAACGCAGTGCGTTCAGTATGGGAGAAAGACGGTGAACTAGAGCGGCTGGCTGAAGGTGCGCGATACTCTTATGAGAAGTTGTATAACGAGGATGCCAATTACCGTACGCTGATGATGATTTATGAGCAGGCAATTGGGGTTAATCAACGCAGAAGAAATGGTGTTCAGTGAGTAATGATACAGAAGATATTGCCGGCTATGCAGTGAGCACCATGGGTGTTCAGGCTTGTGTAAGCGATATTGCAGGCTGGATAAGAAAAGGTAAAAAACCGGGGCAGGATAAATCTTGCCGCTGGCTGGCATGTATGAATCCGCATTCGTATACCGTTTCTTTGCAGGATGATGCTTTTGCGCAAGCACTCCATGCAGCTGACTGGTTGATTCCGGATGGAGCGGGGGTGGTATTTTCCTCAAAGTTGCTGAAAGGGCAGATTCATGAGCGGGTAACCGGCAGTGATATCTTTAAGGGTGTGCATGAGGAGCTGAATCGTACAGATGGTTTCAGCGTGTTTTTTCTGGGTTCAACCGATCAGACGCTTGCTGCAATACGCACGCGGATGGCGGTGGACTACCCGAATCTGTGGGTGGCAGGGGTGTATTCCCCTCCTTTCAAGCCTGTTTATTCCCGGGAAGAACTGGATGAGATGCTGGCGGCAATCAATGCGGCTGCACCGGATATTTTATGGGTAGGGATGACTGCGCCCAAGCAGGAAAAATGGATTTTCGAGAATCGTGCCCGTTTGAATGCAAGGTTCGCTGGGGCAATTGGGGCAGTATTTGATTTTTATACCGGGAAAGTAAAACGCTCACACCCGATTTTCCAGCAGTTGGGGCTGGAATGGTTGCCGAGATTGCTGCAGGAGCCAAGGCGATTGTGGCGACGGATGTTTATTTCGGCGCCTGTTTTTGTGGGTCATGTATTGCGCCAATGGATAAGGAAAACGTAGCAGGCTTAAGGAACCTCTGAAAAACTACCTGTGCTGCCTTTCCGCGTTAAAAATCGGCTTAAAATGCTCATTTATTATGTATAAACTCCGCTTTTTCGCCGATTTTTGCCTTGAACCGACTGCCTCATCGGCATTTCTCAGAGGTTCCTTAAGGAAACACTGATTTATTCCATTATCACGAGTCACGACACAGCTCACTACTGTTATCGTGAGGCCCTCCGGGTCGTGGCGATCCAGTACCTTCATTATTGCTGCTGGATTACTTTACCCCTTCGAGGTTCGCAATGAACTGTGCTTTGTGTCAAGCAAATTCTGGCGAAAATGTCGCATTTT
>CAZWYP010000008.1:0-32284 GCA_964638415.1 uncultured Gammaproteobacteria bacterium | reverse complement strand
GATGACCAGCTCCAACAAGGTAGCGATGGCCAGCTCCAACAAGGTAGCGATGACCAGCTCCAACAAGGTAGCGATGGCCAGCTCCAACAAGGTAGCGATGACCAGCTCCAACAAGGTAGCGATGGCCAGCTCCAACAAGGTAGCGATGACCGACTCCAACAAGGTAGCGATGACCGACTCCAACGAGGTAGCGATGACCCACTCCAATGAGGTAAAAGCAACAAACAATAATATTATGGCTGGAAGAAATAAGAATAGCATCGAAGTTGGCGAGAAATCGGTTGTTGTAATGGGGAATGAATCAAAGATCAAAGGCAAGAAGGGGACTTTGATAGTTTTTTATGAAAAAGATAAGAATGAGAACATTATTAGTTATCAAGCTGTTATAATAGACGGCAGGAAAGTGAAGGAGGACACCTGGTACAAGCTTGAGAATAAAAAATTAATGGAAGTAAAAAACTAGCCAAAACAAAACTAGAAGAGGCGATTATGTGGGCCGTAAAAGGTATTACCAAATAATCTATCCCTGCTCACCGCAGCCCCCTGCTTGGTTACTGATTAACAACTTATGACAGTTAAAGAATATCTAGCATTATCACTTGAAGAGAAAGAAGAATTAATTTTGAAAGTTGCACGACTCGCAAACGAAGATCAAAGAAAACTTGTTACTCAATCAATTAACACTTAACAACTTACTTTATGAAAAAAATAATCATATATGAAACAAAATCATAAAACTTTTTTATTGCAACTGTTGGATGCAGTAAGTTTGATAGCAAGTAAGACAAAAAAATTTGTACGAATTGCCGACATTTTAGCGAGCAATAAGATGACCTCGGAAGATGTTGCCCAACTACAGAAAAATATTTTTAAAAAAATCACCAATGAAGAAAAATAAACCAACACCACAAAGCCAGGTTAAGCGTAATAAATGGCGCAAGGCCATGAAGGGAATTTACAGCTTCCGCAAATTAAAAACTTTGCGTTTTAAATCTTCACAAGCCAAAGCATGAAACCTTTAATATTTTTTGTTGAAAATCGGTTTTGTCAAAATCTGACATTATTGTTTGTTGCCGGCTGGCTACTGAAATTAAACCCACTGATTTTTGCTTTGGGTCCAATATTAGCCCCTTGGCTGGTGCAGTATATAATTACTGGCGCTGTAGCACTTTTTTTGACAATCAGCAACATAAACAAAACTCGTCAATAGTATTTGCTGCACGACTATTGCATCAAGCTAATATTTTGATATATTAAAATAAATTAACCCCACAACTAATGCAATACGACAAGATTACTCGTCTGTTTGTAAAAACACGTGAGTACACGGATAAAGAAGGTCAACTTGTCGAATATCGACAAGAGTATCCTTTCTCCACTTACAGCTTTATTTTTGAAAAACAACAGGACGAACACTTGCAAGCTGTATTTAATTATTTCCAGCAGCTTTTTTTAGACGGTAAACCAGAATCTTTTAAATATGGAAAGTCCATAAGTGCTGGGCGCAAGCTTTTAGTTGATACTCAAAAAGCTGCGTCTGATCTGACGGCCTTTGCTTATGATGCAAACTATCATCAGTACGAGCATAATCAGCACAAGGTTATTGAGAATTATTTGATGCGTAATGATAAGTTCACTATGGCCGTTGAAGTGCCGGTTTGGTATCAAGACGAAAAGGGCGACTTGTACGCTGGACACGCTGACGGAATAAGATATTTTCCAAAAGAGACAATCAAGTTTGAGGTCTTTGACTTTAAGCCGGAGGCTGGCAAAGAGACAAAGGCAGCCAGCCAAGTATACCGCTACATGAGAGGATTAGCCCACTGTGCAGGCATACCGCCTAGTTTGATAAGAGGCGTTTACTTTGACGACAAAGAGGCTTACTATATTTATAACATTTAACCCCACAACCATGTCTAAGCAGGCAAATAATTTAGTGTCAAAAGGCACTGTTGATGCAATCGAGGCTGAAATAGTCGAGATTGAAAAAGTAGAGGAGGGCAAAAATCAGAACATAGCCATGCTCGAAAAATCACAGAAAGCAATAAATGCCTACCTTTCGAGGGGCATAGTTTCGGATTTTTCAGCTATTCCAACTACTTTTAAACTATCTGTTTTACAAGAAACGCCAAAAGGATTTATTAAGAGACGTGACATAAGTGGCAAACCTGTGCCATATGTTGCACATGAATACGCCGAGAAAGCACTTAATTTTTGTTTCAATTTCAATGTGTCTAGTGAAGTGGTTGAAATTACCTTTGAGGAATACAAAGAAAAATTTTTTGATTACAAGGATAAGCGTTGCAGCAAAGACGAGTACGGTAAAATTATCCCATTGTCGAAAGAGCGCACGGTCTATGAGGCACGTTTGCACATGCGCTTTAAAATCAAGAACCCGGATACCGGAGAAATTATTGTGCGTGATGTTTTCCCTTCGGCTAAAGGTTATGAGAATATTGCTACAACGAAAGGCAACACAATTCAAAGTGCGGCCTCAAGAGGTTGGACAATTTGCGCTAGAACATTTGGCATCGGTGCGGACATAAAGGAGGCCGAGGAGCGAGCGTATAGCCGAGTTGAAGCATCCCAAAATTATAAAGGCGCTCAACAGATAAATAAATCTGTTGGGCCTAACTACTAGGCTATGAGAAAATTAAAAAATAGCAAAAATAGACGGTGCCAGGAATGCAACAAAATGTTCTTTGCCGAAGTAGGGCACAAGTACGGCAGGCATTGCAGTAGCGCTTGTCAACAAATGGAGGCTGCTAATAAAAAAAATCCTTGGGCAGAAAAAGCCTGCTTTACCTGTGGCGGCAAATTCACAACTCGAAGCTCTGCGACCCACAAATTAACTTGCAGCTATGAGTGTGGCCGCAAAATGAATAGACAAAAGAGGAGGCTTATCGAACGCAAAGAAAGCGCAACAAACAATCTCGAGATTCATTTTAAAGAAAATGACTATTCTAAACAAAAGCATTTTTATAAAGAAATGGTGTTGCCGTACGAGAGTAGCCCAACTGGTGATTGCTATGTAGGCTTTGCTAAACAGCCTTTAATGAAAAGTGTTAGCGGAATAGGTTATCAGGGCGTAAAAGTGCAGTCTGCCAATAGAGAGTTAATCCAATGTTTTGAGTGTGGGAATTGGTACATGTCATTGACTCACAAGCATCTAAAAACTCATGGCGTAACACAAAAAGGATACAAAGAAAAATACGGTTATGGACGCACTACGGCTTTAGTCTCAGACGCATTTAGCAACTACCTAGCCAAAAAGATAGACGAAACCATTAACAAGGCCGGCAAGTTGTCGCAAAAAAAAATAAACTCAATGTTAGCAAAAACAAGGGGCAAATTCAATAAAGGTAAAAAATATTCTACTATGGAAATGCGTAATAATCATGGAACTTGCCCAAAGCAACTAAAAGCTGCATTGATAAATTATATTCTGCGATTCAGGCGCATTCCACACAGCACAGCTAAAAGAGATGGCTTTGTGCAGATGAACGCTGTGAGGAATCACTTTGGCTCACTAAATAATTTATTACATATATTAGGCTTGCCAACAAGGAGAGGTATGGGTGGCGTGGTAGAATACTCTTTTCCAGATGGGGAAACGGTTTATACAAAAACGACCGACTCAGAATCATATATGTTTTTATTTGAAAAGATGATGCAGAAGTGCCCAGTATTGACTAAGCAAAATTTTTAATTACAATTTATTTATTAATAACCCAGCAACCATGCAAAACCCACTTGCATTAGTCGATAACTTCGACAAAAACCTTTTTGAAGAAAAGGTTGAATTGATTGAAGGTGCAAGCTTAGAATTACTAAAAGAGCTTGAGGCGCACACAATCAATAACGAGGCTGACGAACAGAAAGCCTCTGAATTACTGCTTCAAGCAAAGTCACACCTAAAACGTTTAGAGCAGCTTAGAGTACAATTCAAATCCCCATTTGATGAGGCCGGTAAAATTGTACAAAACTTTTTTAGGGCACACATGAATCCGCTAGAATCAGCGGAAACAATTTTGAAACGAAAGATTGCAGATCATTACAGGAAGAAAGAGCTTGCGGCACTTGAGGAAAAGAGAAAACGAGAAGATGAACAGCGGAAACTTGAGGCTGCCAATGCTAAGAAGGCACAACAAGGCAAGCCTGTCGATAAAGTTATAGCCCTTGTGGAGCCTGTTGAAGCTCCACAATCTACAATCCGCACGACAAGCGGCACTGTGAGCGTGAAGAAAATCGCAAAGTGGCGTGTAGTGAATTTGCAAGAGGCAAGAGAATGTCACCCAGATTTATTTATAATTGATGAAAAAAAATTGAATGAGCTTGTTAGACAGGGAGAACGTGACTTTGTAGGCATAGAGGTGTATGAGGAGGAAGTTGTAGCAGCCCGAGCATGAGGAAAGAAATTAAACTACTCGACAAATCACCATACATACGAGAGAGAATTTTTGAAAGGCGTGCGGTCATTTTAAGGCTTTTCTTGGCCGCTGCCTTTCTGGGCATTGCCCTTGGAGTAATAGAAATCTTTTTAGATATTATTTCAACTTGAAATTAAGCATAAATATATTAATATTCTTATATTCATACCCCACAACACATGCAAAATTATTTAAAGACAGCTCACCTTGTAAGTCGCTCCTGGTTGTGGGGTAACATCCTTTGCGCAAAGGTGGGCGCTTTTTAAATAATTTTCATTCCCCGGGGAATGAGCTATAATCAAATTATCAAATCACAAAACCGACACCATGCTTATTTGTTTAAATTACCAGCCCTACTTCATCACTTGTCGGTTTTGTGGTGGGCTGGTGTTTTGAGTGAATAACCGACAAGTCAATGGCTGATGTGCAAAAAGAAAATGGGTATACGGCCTTAGCTAATGAGCTGCTTGAGGCCATAATAAAAGCTGGTTTAAACGGCGCTGAATTGGCTATATTGTTTTATGTGGCTCGCAAAACCTATGGTTTTAACAAAAAGCAAGATGCAATTTCGATCACACAATTTGAAAAAGCTTTGCCATTTACGAGGCGAGCAATCACAAGGGCGCTAAAGTCTTTGCAAGTAGTGAACATTTTGACACTAGTGAACAAAGGTACACTAGATGGCTTGGCTAACACATACCAAATCAATAAAGATTATCAAAGTTGGGAGGTGGTGAACAAAAATACCCTAGTGACAATTTTGGCAAAAGGTAGTGACAATTTTGGTAAAAAGGTAGTGAACAAAAAGACACCTACAAAAGACAATTACAAAAGACATATTACAAAAGACATTAGTGACGAATTTTTTCAGGCAAAAATTCTTGCTAAAAAATTGTTTGAAAAAATTTTGATAAACAATCCAAACTTTAAGTACACAAAACCTGAGCTTGAAGGCTGGATTAAAGATTTTGATTTAATGCTTAGGCGTGATAATCGAGATTTTGAAGAAGCCAAAGAGTTGATAGATTTTTGCCAAGACGATAATTTTTGGAGGGCGAATATTTTATCAGGCGCAAAATTTCGGGAAAAATACGATCAACTTAAACTCAAAAAAACTTCAAATTCACGTAAAATTTATTAATATGACCAAATTTGCAATTTATTTTAAGGCTCAAGCTCACGATGTTATGATTATACCGGGCATAGATGCTGAAAGGGCTTTGCGTGCAATGGCAGACAAGGGTATTTTTATGTTCAATGGTGGTGGCTATGATGCCACGGCTTTTTTGTGTGTTGAGCCGATTGATAATAAACAAAACCAGCTTGCACTTACGGAAGGACAGTTTGAGCCTGTTTCAAAAGATGTTTTGATTGAAACGGCCAAAGAACTTAGGGCTAAAGGTTTTGACGTATCAATTCCAACTAATTAATCCCCACAACATGAATCATTTTTTAGAAGTTTGGTTGCCGGTTAAAGGCTATGAAGGGCGGTATTTAATTTCAAATTATGGGCGAGTCAAACGCTTGTACAAGAGTAGCAAAAATATAATTCTTGCTGGCTCTTGGGGGAAGGACCACAGGAAAAAGACTTATCGCAAAGTTAATTTATACAAAAACGCAAAATTTAAATCTTTTTATGTGCATCGTCTGGTTGCTCAACACTTTGTTTCAAATTGCAAAGAGGCCGCAACTGTATCATATTGACGGTGACAAGCTTAACAATTTCTTCAAAAATTTGGAATGGCTTACATTGAAGGAGAATATCCATCACGCAATCAAGCAGGGTTTAATGCCGCAATTATCACCTAAAACATAAATCTATGGAAAAGCAAAAACATGGCAAAATAGTCATTGAGTTGCCAGAGGGCGGATACTGGGCGGATTTTAACGCTGAAAGAATCAGTAAAAAATTTTTATGGCTTTGGGAATTATCGCATCATTGGCGAATTAAAATAAAGTTTGAAACACCGATTGCTATAGCTAACACTACTGAAATTCACAAAGGGCATGTTGCAATCTTGCCACCACACGAATACATTGAAGATTACGAATTTACACTGGATGAATTTAGCGAAACAAAAATTGATGAAATAATATCTTTCAAAATCATGAAGCAGCGACAGGCAAAAGGCGAAAGTCCTTTCGGGCCGATTATGGCTCATCATTTTAAATTGAGCAAAGAGCAAGAAGCACAAATTTTTAAAAATTGGTTTTTCGGACAGCGCATGATTGCGCCGATGCATCTTGATTGATTTGCAAAAAATAAGATTTAGTAGCATCATGTTGAAAATAATCACCTCAAAATGACACTCGAAACAACTCAAATCTTAGTTCTTTGTTGCTATTTTGCAGGCATCTACGCATATAAATTCTTTGTTGAGGGCAGCTTTTTGGAAGATCAGACAAAAGCGGTCATGCGTGGAATGATACCAGCAATAAATCTTATTGCCGGTTTAATTCTTGGCTCGTTTGGTTTGGCTGATTTTGACATGACCGTTGCGGTCCTTGGCACTCTTGCAACTGGAGGCGCAGCCGATTTGCTCAAAATGCCAACGTCAATTAAGAAAAAGTTAAACGAATAGTATTATGGAATTTGCAGATCAAGGTATAGACGCACTCGGCAAAATATTCCACATTGCCGATGAAAAGAAAATGACCGACATTAAATTTGTTAGGGCAATTCTTCTTGAAAGTGCTGGCTCAATCGTCAAAAAGGAAGGTGGCGAGGCTTGGCATCATGAAACTAACGGCGTTCACTATCACACCTTTTTCAACCCAAAACTCACAATCAGCTTTGAGCTATTCCCCGAAAACAAAGCTATGTTTGTGAATATATTTTGCCGAGTACCACGTACCCTTGCATTTGAGCTTACTCGCCTGGTCAAGAATATTCAAAAAAACATGGAAGCTCGAAGCGTTAATTTTACTGTTTTATGGAGGCCATGAAACAAAAACACAACAAGCAGCACTCAAAACAAAATCGCTTGTTTGATAGTCCATACTCCGAACAGGAATTTGAAAATAATGGCAAAAATAAAAAATATGGCAAATTTCGCAAAAGTAAGCGACAATGGCAGTAGTGTAAATTGTATTTAGTAAGGGAACATAAGGGATGAAATTTTCAAACGAAGATATAAAAATTATAAAAATGGAAATGGCAAAGGTTTTACGCAAACATCCTTTTGCCACAATCTACGAATTAGTCGAAGCGTTGAAAAAGCCTTTTAACGGACGAGAATTTGACAAGGATTTTGTACACAGAATAAAAAGAGAAATCAGACAAGAGCGCATCGAGGAGCTACGCAAAAGCTCGCCCGAAGAGGACCTGCTTGATTACGTTATGGCACTTGAATATGTTTGTATCGCTTTGCAACAAATTATCGACAACGGAGGCATGAAACACAGCAAAGCAATAGTTTCAGCTAGTAAAGTTTATACAGACTTGAGGGAAAAGGTGATTGAATTGAAAATGAATTTGGGGATACACGAGCGCCAACTTGGGAAACTTGATTTGAATGTGGACATTGACCCCGAACTTAAAGCCTCGATAGATGAGGCTTTTACTAATTTCAAGATTAAAATACCGACTTATGCCGAAGTTAGAAAATATAAAAAAGCCCGCAAACCAACAAAGCCCCGAAAATTGGGATGATATTTTTAAGAGGCTGACCGGCAACCAGTATGGTCGTCAATGGTTGGTGAAAAATTACGGATTTCCTGCTTTTTGCATGATCTATTTATCGCATCATTTTTACAAGGAGCTGGGCGAAGTGCATTACTCAATGATGAATGGCGTATCTGACTTTGACAAAGCCTTTCAATGTTTCTTATCTTTTCGTGAATGTGGAAAAACAACAATAACAACGCTTGCGTTTCCTTTGTATCTTATTTGTGAACAGATCATACCGTTTTGTTTACTAATTTCTGCCACAGAATCATTAACTAAGCTCATGATTGGAGCGATTAAAGATGAGCTTGAAGGCAACGAATTATTACTGGCTGACTATGGTAACGTGAAGACTGCTTACTGGGGCGAAACAGGATTTACGACAACAACAGGCGTAAGAGTAACCGGCAAATCAAGAGGCGCAAAACTTCGTGGCATTAAATTTAGACAATTCAGGCCCTATTTAATTATTGTTGATGACCCCGAAACATTAGAGGATGTTTCAACACAAGCTCGTAGAGATAAAACTTACAAGTGGTTTTTCTCCGAGGTGTTACCGTGTCGTGACAAAGAACACGGACGGATATTTTTTGTTGGCAATCTTTTACATACTGACTCTTTGCTTTCCCGCTTAATGAAAAATGAAGCCTGGGAATCTGTAAGCATCGCTTTAACGGATGATAGAACGGATGAAGGCCAGCCAATGTGGAAAGCGAAGTTTCCCGATACTGCCGCTATACTTGAAGAAAAGAAAAAAAACGACCCGATTATTTGGGCAAGAGAGTACATGCTTAAAATCGTGCCAGAACAAGGACAGATCATTTCAGAAGCTGACATAAAAACATATAACGGCATACCAGAAGACGCAACCTGGATTTATTCAGGTATTGGTGGAGACCTCGCAATTTCAAAGAAAGATACGGCTGATTTTACGGCATTAATCAGGGGCGATGTTTACATGGAAGGCGAAGAGGTGAAAATTTATTTAACTAAATTGGTCAAAGAGCGCTACACATTTAGAGAAACTTTGATGAACGCTAAGGGCTTGGCCCAAAATCCAGCCGGTGATTTTGGCTTTTTATTTATTGAGGACGTGGCTTATCAAAAAGCTGCAATTCAGGAACTAGAAAGAGAAATGCTGCCTGTAATTCCAATGCGGCCCATTGGAGACAAGCGAGCAAGGCTTAATTCAGTGGCCCCTATAATTCAACGCGGGCAAGTCCTATTCCCGGCAAATGGAATGCATGACCTTAAAATAGAGCTTGTAAATTTTGGAATTGAGGCACATGATGACACCGTTGACGCTTTGGTGTATCTTATTCTTGGATTGCAACAAATTGGACTGCAAGAACAAACTATTACATGGGTTTAAAGCGCTATGCTCAAACAAATAATTAAAAATTTCAAGCTACTTACTAAGGGTGTTGAGGATGGATGGCAATATGTTGCCACCGCTTTTGGATTTGGGGGCCAAATGGGAATTCAAGAATTACAAAGCCTTTTTGTCGGATGGTCATACATTTGTATTTCAGCCATAGCGGAAGACGTGAGCGTGATTGAATTGAAAGCCTTTAAGCAAACCTCGAAAGGGCTTGAAGAAATTGAACATCCTGCCATTGATTTAATCTATTCTTTTCAGCCAGGCATGACTAAGGCGCAGGGCATTGAGCTTTTAATAATGCACAAAAAAATCTGGGGCAAAGCTATTTGGCATGTTGACGTGAAACGCAATCGCATCAATCCATTAATGCCAAATCGTCTAAAAACTATTGCCGATGATGATGGGATGCTTCGATATTATGAGTATGAAAAAGTCACGCTGTCCGGCGGGCGTAGGACTGTGCGCTATGAGATTAACGAGATTATAGTTTTTCGGACTATCGACCCTTTCAATATGCAAAACTGTTTGTCTCCAATGGAAAAAGTCTACGATTGGCTTGTTACCGAACTTTCGGCAACGGTTTACAACAAAAACTTTTTTAAAAACGATGCTACGCCACGGCTGGCTATCAAATCAGCTTTAGCTACGAATCAAGCGGCAGCACAGCGCTTGAAAGAATCTTACTACAATGACCATAGGGGGGTAGATAATGCTCATAAGTTAGCTGTTTTGCCTCAAGGCGTGACAATCGAAAAAATTGCAGACTCTATAAAAGACATGGACTTTACAAATCTTGACGTGCGCTACCAAGACAAAATCTTGTCGGCTTTTAAGGTTCCTAAGCCACGAGTTGCTATAACAAACGATGTAAACAGAGCAAATGCGGAAGCGACACATTACGTTTACATGAAGAATAATGTTGACGTAGAGATGCGTAAATTTGTTGAAGACTTAAACGAGATGTATTTACCATTATTTGCCAACACGGAAAACGTAATTATTGATTACGTTTCTGTTGTGCCAGAAGATGAAGAGGCAAAAATTAGAAAAATCGAGTCGGGTCTTAAAGGGCAACCATACATGACGATCAATGAAGTGAGAGAAAAACAGGGGCTTGAACCTGTAGAGGGTGGCGATGAGCTAATGACCACACTGCAATTTTTTCCTTTGAGCACTTCAACCTTTAGCGCAGGGGATGAAACAAAAGCAATCGTTGTAAAAAATGCACCAGTTCAAGGCAAGCACAATGTGGACATTAAGGCTATGCTGGCTAAAAACAGGGCTGGACGTGCAAGATATAGCGAGGCGGCAAAGAATATTGCCAGCGCAATCTCGAAAGCACTTTTGCAAAAACAATCTAAATATTTATCCACGGAATTAGATGAACAGCTTCACAAAAATTTTATAGTGCGTGGTGATAATCGCATCAAGCTTATCGAAGACAGAGTAAAAACGGTGAACGGTAAGATACGAAAAGCTGTTCGCAAAGACCTTGAGGAAATCGTTAATCAGCTTAAACATTTTGAATCTGACCTAAAGGACTTGGTTGTCAAACAGCTCGACAAGGACGAAATCAAGGGCGTTATTATAGCCGGTCTGCAAGGCCCGCTTGAAGAAATGTTTAAGAGTGAGGCTCAGGAAGTGCTATTCAATATGGGTTTGGTTGGCGAGTATGTGCTTACGAGTAGAGCCGAAAAGCAAATAACTAAATTTACAAATAAGCTCGGCTCAAGTTACAGTAAAAAAATGGTCAATGACATCAAGGAGGTAATCAGGGCAGGACTCAAGGAGGGCGAAAGCATAAAACAAATTGCAAAGCGTTTAGATGACACGGTTTTTGAGGCGGCAAATAGAGTGAGCGCCAGCCGCATTGCCCAGACGGAAGTTTATAGATTTTCTAATTTAGGTTTGAGGGAAGGCTACGAAGAAATCGGAATTGTGGCTACATTGCGTTGGTATACGGCAGAGGATGAAAAAGTATGTCCTTGGTGTGGACCTCTGAATGGCAAGACTGTTGATATTTCAGAGCCTTTTTTTGGTAAAGGTGATAAAGTTATCGGGCAAGACGGTTCTGTTTTGAGCTTGGATTATGCAGAGGTACTAGGTGGGCCGCTTCATCCAAATTGTAGGTGTTATGTTAGACCAGACAAGATTAGTGTTATATAATTTGCTTAATAACAACTATATGTATTTCAAAACACAAATCATTAATCTTGATACGCCGATAGCCGGCACAGAGTACGACCAGGAATTGCCGGACGATATGCGTAAGATGGTTATAAGGTCCAGGCTCTTGGGAACGCTTAAATTTGCTTTCACTGAAACCGAGAGCGGAACCAACTATATCACAGTGCCAGCCGGGACAACCTTCATGATCGATAATATATACACAAAGGATTTGACGCTCTTTGTTCAAAGTAACAAAACGGACGATGTTATTGAGATGTTAATCTTTAAAGACTAACCAATGATTAAAAAAATAATTAAAGGTGCGTTAGTTGTGGCGTTATCGCTTGGTGTCGGCGCAACGGTCTTGGCGCAAGGTTTCGGCATCAGTCCGTCCCAATTATGGTATCTGGATGACACGACCATTAAGGCTATAGACTCAACTTTCGACTTAGAGATTGACGACCTCAATGCAGCAACCGTTACCGTTACCGCAATCGCCGGAGCGGTTGACCTCGATGGTAATATTTTGACTCTTGATGCTGACGGTGACACTGATTTTCACGCTGGCACAGACGATGTAATAGACATCAACATTGCGGGAGCAAAAGATTTTACGTTTTCGGCTAACGCTTTTAATGTTCTGAGTGGCAGCTCAATAAAAACGGAAATGCCTGTAATATTCACGACAGGCGCTAACGGAGCGGACAGTGCTTACTACATAGGCCGTGATGAAGACGACAGCTTGAGGCTTAATACTGTAGACGGGGAAGGAGTACTTTTCACTGTCGAAAATTCTCCGATATTTTCTTCCACCTCAAGAAGCCCTATAGCAGCATACCAACAAGCTATGGTCGGTGGTGCGCCTGTCGGCATGGTGTTCAACGGTGGAGCGCACACTAATTTAACTCTGGGGACTGAAGCTACTGACATTTATTTTAATTTGTCAAGAGTCGTTCAATGGAATAGAGGAGCACTCACTACGCAAAGGGCGGTTAGGTGGACGGCCCCAACTTGGGATATGTCGTCTGCAAGTGCGGACGTAACCAATGCAATCTTCATGGAGATTGCAGGTGCGCCAAGCGTGAACTCGACAAATATCAATTTCACAAATACGGATGCGTTGAAGATTGGCGGCAATGCCTCTATCGGTGCGGCTGTAGCCAACAAGACGTATGATGTTCTTGATATACCGGCGCATACGGTTACCATAACAGGGACAACAAGCATAACAGGCACTCCAAGTATAACGGCTCATAGAATAGGACAACTCACGATAACCGATGCAAGTGCGGTAACGGTTGCGGAGGCGGCATCTTTGTATATCGATAATGCACCCACCACCGGTGGTTCAGTGACACTGACAAAGCCGTTAGCGTTCAAGGTTGGTGCTGGCAATTCTGAGTTTGGCGGTAGGGTTGTTATGGCGGGCGGTAGAATCGTGGGGTTACAGCCCGCCTCTATCGCATCTGCGAGCAATCTTACACTGACGGAAGGGAATGTTTTTGAGATTACTGGTACTACGTCAATCAGTGGTATCACAACGGCCGGATGGCAAAACGGTTCAACTGTGACGCTTATGTTCTCAAGTACCGCAACGGTAAGACACAATACGGCAGGTGGAGCCGGTACGGCGTTAATATTTTTAGCCGGTGCAGCTAATTTTTCCGCTACAGCTAATGACACGTTGACGCTAGTGCTGTCTACGGTAAATGGTACACAGGCATGGAGAGAAATAGGAAGGGCGGCAATATAATTTAACTTAAAATATCATGGTTGATACAGGGGGTTACGCATTACTGGATGTTGCGACAGGCAGAGTACGAGAAGACCATGCACCAATTGTGCGAATGCCTTGGATAATTTTGTTTAATGGCTGGGTTGAGACAAGTTCGGCCAATATACAAAATTCATTGTCTGCAAGTTATGACGAGACTGCGCTTAATAGAACTTGGTCTTTTTGGTGGCCTGGTAAAACGAATCTCGACGCTTGGTTTGGGGTCGGGAAGTGGACTGTAAAATGGTACGCAAGAGTCGGCGTACAAACGACAGCGAAAAATTTAGACGTTAAAATACGCAACTTGACTGCTGCGGCGGATATACAAGAGTTCACAGATATAACGGACTCGACGGGCGGCGCAACCGAGGATGTGGTTAAGTCTTTCACCAGTTCGTTATTTCCTGACTCTGTCGCAAGGCTAGCTCTAATGATACAAAAATCAGGTGAAGCATCCGGCACTACATATTGGCAAAACGGACATCAACTGGTTGTTGAATACACACCATAATAATTTCATGTATGAATATGAAAATTTTTAAATTGTCGGTTATCGGTGGAGCGTTAAGTATGTTTACACTTTTGGCGTTCGCAATCTATGGGCTTTATCAGAGCTTACAGCTTTACCCTTTATTGCACCAACAAATCGGGTATCAAAAGTGCGTCAATGAAGTTAACAAGCAAATGACCGAAGCCAATAATGTAACAAATAACGCAGATGGACAAAGAACAACAAATCAATAATAAAAAATCGTTGGCGATGGCGGCACTCATAGGTGGTGTGATTGTCGGCGTGGCAATCGCAATACCCGAAAAAAGCAACGAACTACCGCCCGATTGTGTGCCTTTTGTGCAGAAGGAGTATATGACGTTGGATGAGTTTAACTTATGGATTGATCTTTTAAACTCGTCTAACGGCCTAGCGGAGTTTGACACGATAGGATGCAAGGAAATGATAATAAAAAATGCTAATGATGCATTGGCCGACACCACGTTTAAAGGTGATGTGTATCTGAAAGACGTAATATTGACGGAAGAAGAAGCCAATGCGGCAAAAGAAATTTTGACAGAAAAGTTTGACGTTGCGAAAGGTAAGAATACGGAGGCGCAAGATGTGAAAACCGATGATTTGCAAAAAATGTAGAAAAAACTTATTATTAAATAAAATCACTCAATATGAAATATCTTGAATTTACAAAAGAACAAGCCGAGCAGCTTTTAACCGCCTTGAAAGGCAAAGAAGTTGCTGCAATTTTGAAAGGTTTTAAAGAAGTCTTTTTGCAAGAACTTGAAGATAGTCCAGAGAAATTTGGTAACTTCGAGATTGTTATTTCTACAGAGGCTATTGATCGTGCTGGCGATAGTATCAAAATTGCAGGCTGGGAAACTGATAGGTATATGAAAAATCCTGTTGTTTTATGGGCACATGACTATTCTATGTTGCCGGTTGGTATTACTACCGAATTATCAATAAATGAAAAGAAGCAACTTGTCGCAAGGGGATATTTCGCTCCGCAAGAAGCAAATCCTTTTGCTCAAAATGTTCGCAAATTATATGAACTGGGCTTTGTTGCCGCATCCTCCGTTGGGTTTATTCCAAAGGAGTTTGAAGGCAACGAAAACGCAGAGGGCTTTGATATTTTCAAGGCTGAATTGTTGGAGTGGTCTTTTGTGCCTGTTCCTTGTAACTATGAGGCCCTTGACCAGCGCAAAGAAATGATTGACGAGTTGGTCGAGAAAGGGCTTTTGGATTTGGAGGATAACAAAGTTAGGATTAAAACTTTGAATATTGAATCTGCCGAATTGATGGTTAAAGCTTTTGAGTCAATTAAAAAAGATGAGGAGGAAGAACAGGAAAAGCCCAGCGATGAAGAGTCAAAAGAAGAAAAAACAAAAGCTTCACAGGAATCAGTCAACAAAGTGAAAGCTTTTATAGGCTCGACTTTGGCGCAATTAACAACGGATATTTCAAATAGTATCGCTGCCGCCAACGATGCAATCGTGACGGAACTTGACGCTTTGACTGAAACGCCGACAGAAGAAGGCAAGAGCTTTAAAGTTGACCAACACAAACTTAAATTTATCACTGACCAATTGCAAACTATCTCCAAAACCCTAAGCGGTTTTGATAAGGAGTTCTCTAAACTTTTTGTTGCCGAGGAAAAACCGGACGAAAAGGCAGAGGATGAAATTTCCTCGTCTGATGATGAGAAATTTTTTAGCAAGACCGATAAGGAAACCAACGAGTTCTTACACAAGGTTGTGAAAACAATCTCTACTGTAGCGAACGCATCTTTAGCAAAATATAATAAGGATTTTGCCAAAGACAACTAAAGCTAAGAAATTTTTTTATCATCTAATTTTCTCAAAATGGAAATTTCAGAAAAACAGCTTGAAATGCTGAACAAAGCTATAGTTCCCGCAATCGAGGAAGCTATGGAAAAGAATTTGAAAGAAACTTTGAAGCAGCAATGCAGAGAGGAGGCTTTTAATTCAATCAAAGACGTGGTTCAACAACTGCGCATTGAGAGGGCCTTGTACGGTTTTGACCGTTCTGGACTCATCAAAGAACAAAAAGAATTGTTGGTTGAAGCTTTTATCGCTTCAAAGACCGGCAATTTTGCAGCGATTGAAAAAGGCCACTTCGTAGAATCGCCAGAGACAGGCGGTCTTTTCATCCCAACAGAAGTCTACGCAGGTATTATGAGAGTAGCCGAAAGCTACGGTCATATTATGCGTAGCGCATTCAAGTTTCCGATGGCTGGCACTTCTGAATTGACTGTGCCTAAATACACAGGTTCGCACGCTCAATGGAATTATCTTGGTGAAGATGAAGAAGAAACAGAGACTAATTTCACTTTTGGTAATGCAACCTTGAATTTAAAAACAGCTATCAGGATTATCAGAGTAGACAACCGTTTGCTTAAACAAGCAAATCAAAACCTTGCTGACTGGATTATCGCTATCTTGGCAGAATCTCTAGCTTACACTATTGATTATCAAGGTTTCAGAGGTACAGGACTTCCTTTCACTGGCCTTTTGAGCGATGCTGCTATCTCTGTTGTAACAATGGGAAGTGGCGACACCGGCTTTGCTAATTTCGATGGCGACTATGCAAGTGATATGATCGTTGCCCTCAAGACAGGCGCAAGATCAGGTGCGGCTTTCTACATGCACGCTTCCGTATGGGGCGCTCTTAGAAAGCAAAAGGATTCAAACGGTGATTATGTATTCAAAGATAATAACATATTCTTCACTCAAGAGAGAGGAGATCAGGCTTTGCAACCATTAGGCACTATTCATGGCTACCCTGTGTATGATGCAGCCGTGATGCCAGCTTTGGCCGATACAGCGGTATCAACAAAGTTCGTAGTGTTCGGCAATCTTAAATATTTTGCCTTTGGTGAGGGTGGTTCAATGGAAGTAAGCAAATCTGAACACGCAAGCGTAAGCTCTAAAAACGTGTTCGCAGCCTATCAAACAGCTTTCCGCACTGTGCATGAACATGCCCTTGCTGTAGCCAACGAGGAGGGCTTTGTTGTCTGTAAGACAGCAGCAAGCTAGAAATAGCTGACATGGGGTGGTAGCCTACTCGTTATCACCCCATGAAAGATTAGAACATGTATCATTAACCGCTTAATATGAAGGTAAAAGTACTCCAAAATCTAGTCTATCAAGGTGTTCGCATTGCAAAAGGCGACACCATCCTCATGTCTGACGATGACATCAAGGCTTTTGGCCCGGAATATGTAGAGGAAGTTTTAGAAGTTTCCGAAGCAAAGCAAGATGTTGTCGATGAAGAGGCTCAACCTAAAAAGAGCAGGCCTAAAAAGGCCAAAGAGGAAGTTGTAGACGAAGAGGCTAAAAAAGATTAGTTTTTTATATTCAATAATCTAAATGACATGAAAAATATTCAATATTCTGTTGCTCCACGTGTGAGTGTTGTGCCCGGCTCTTTCTCTGGCACAACCGCACGTAACGGTTCAGGTGTAGACACTATGGGCTTTGCTGACGCAAGGGCCGTGTGTCATGTCGGCGCTGCTACTGGTACGCCAGACTCTTACACAGTCACATGGAAAATTCAGGAATCAAGCGATAACGGTTCGTCCGATGCTTTCGCTGATGTATCCGGTTTGACCGCTGTGTGTGATGCAGATAATGAGCTTGTAACTATCGACATTCCTAATGTTGGTACGGTTCGGGAAAGATACCTGCGTGTTGTTGGTACACCCGCCTTTACTGGTGGCTCAACTCCAACAGTGCCGGGCGTTGGTATCATCGAATTAGGAAAGGCCGTTGATGAGCCTGTAAGCTAAAAGCTGATGTGATGCCTCTCGATTACAGGGGGGCATTCACTAGCTTTTAATCTCTATATGGCTCTTGTATCACATGCACTCACTACGGTTGCCAGAGTAAAAGCCAGAATACCAAATATTTCAGGTTCTAGCTTCGACACTCTGTTTGAAAACATCATTAACGGTGTGACTGATTTTATCGAAAACTATTGCCAAAGGCGTTTCAAAGAAACAACTTATACAAACCAACTTTATGATGGTTATAATTCAACAAAGCAAAGCAAACGAAGCATTATTTTAAAACAATTTCCAATTACAGATTTATCATCGGTGCAATTTAAGACTGATGACGATTCTTGGAATTCTTACGGCACAACTGAATATGTTTACGATTCTGAAAATGGGATAATTACCAAAGTGAGCGGCAATTTTGCGGGTGGATACCAAAATTTGAGAGTGACTTACGATGCGGGCTTTGTCATTGATTTTTCTACGCCCGCTAATATGACTTTGCCCTATGATTTGATTAATGCCGCCGAGGAATTGACAATAAGGATGTTTAAAAGGCGTGAAGATATAGGCAAATCAGCTATGAATGTGCAGGGCGACACGGTGAATTATTTAGACAAGCTCGATGCTCAAATCCTAGAGGTTCTTGATCGTTATAGAAAATCCGAATTTTATTAACATGGTAAGCATTGAAATAAAAAATTTGGATAAAATTCAGGAGGCTTTTAAAAAGGCTCCCGAAGAGGCAAAAACCTACTTTGAAATCTTGCTTGATGCAATTGTAGCAACGCTGTCAAAAAACACGATTAGAGGGGTTGTGCCATACGATACAGGCACGATGATGAATACATTTGAATGGTCCAAGCAGACCTTGAAGCGCTACTATTTCCCGACAAGACATTATGCACCTTATGTTTATTACGGAACGAGCAGAGGCATAAAAGCAAATCCTTATATGGAAAGAATTGCAGACAGATCACAAAGTGAAATTGACAAGCATATTGAGGATACAGCCAATATTTTAATCCATAAAATAATTGACAAATAATGATAGAATCGGAACAGGGGGCGATTGCCTCACTCAAAAAAGATGTTGAATATATTGTGAAATTTGTTGATGAGTTTAAAGACTTTGTCAAAAACTCAGAAAAAGAAAACGAAAGGAGATTTGTGCTTAAAAGTGAATTCTGGCCAGTAAAAACAATTGTTTACACAGGTGCAAGTATAGTTTTAATAGCATTTATGACGGCGATAGTATCAACAATAATAAAATAAATATGTCTTTCGTTGCAATTAAGGCCGAAATTAAAACGCTGGTCGAAGGTGTAAGCGGAATCAATGAAGTGTACGACTATGGAATAAATCCATTTCGTGCCGAAATTGCCGCATATCCTGTGGCGGTAGTTTTGCCTAAAAGCAACGACAATCTAATGGATTCTTTTAATGCCAACATAACAACTTACAACTTTGAAGTTTGGATTTTAAATAAAGTTGAGGCTGTAGATGAAGAGGCCGGGCAAGAAGCGGTGGAAGCAATAATTGATGATTTGATTGATTTGTTTGATGACAAAGATAATTGCGACTTAAACGGCTCTTGTACGTGGGTTACTCCAACAACAGGCGAATTTGTGCGGAGTGGCATTTCAAATTCCGAGGTTGCAATTTTTGCCAGTATTGTTTTAAAATGCAATAAACATCGTGACATTTCTTAATATGAAAAAGGGCAATAATAAAATGATGACAGGAGTAGAAAAAAACGTTCAACAAAAAGCGGCTTTATCTGCCGAAAGGAATTTTTATTTTAAGGCTCAAGACGGCAACGAAGCAATGACAATAAAGGCACGTTCAACACAGGAAGCGCTTAAAGAATATCAAGAAAAGATTAAGACAAATACTTAATAATAAACTTCACCCATGACTAAATATATTGGCCGAAAAATCGGATTTGCTATCGCTAAGGAAGCTGTAAGAGGAACGCCCGAAGCTGACCCGGATTTTTGGTTGCCAGTAATGAATGTTAAGCATCAAAATAAGGTCGAACATGCTAGATTTGAGGCTGCTATTGGTACTGTTTATGGTGCTTCCGATGCTGAATTGATGAAGGAATGGGCAGAGGATGGCGTTGATGTTTATATTGGCAGCGAGCATTTCCCTTTAATGTTATTGGGTTTGCTTGGAACTTTATCAACGCAGGTAGAAACTCCCGAAGATGATGTTCACACTCATACCATAAGTTTGGCCGAAACTTCTCAGCACCAGGCTTTAACTTTATTTATTGATGAAGCTAATGGGGACCAACAATTTGGCCTTGGCGTTGTTTCCGGTATCGACATCAACTTTGAGCGTGGCAAAATCCTTGACTATACAGCAAATCTTATTAGCAAAAAAGGTGTCTCCGATACTTTGACCGCCAGCGTTCCTAGTGAAAATATTTTTAGACCTCAAGATTTTTCGGTGAAAATTGCCACAAACTTAGCAGGCTTGAGTGGAGCCTCTGCATTTGACGTTATCAGTTGCAATATTTCTTTTGAAAAATCAATTGAGCCGGATGATGTTTTAGGGGATGTAGCGCCACAAGACTTTTTAAATACTGTTCTAACTATTAAAGGCTCAATAACTTTGCGTTATGACGCAAACACTTATAGAGATTTGATGCTTGCCAATACGCATAGGGCAATGAGAATTAAGCTTACAAATACAGGCGTAACTATTGGGCTGGCTTCAAATCCCGACATAGAGATCAATCTTGCAAAAGTTTTTTTCACAGAGGATTCTTTTAGCAGAAGCTTAAACGATATTGTACAGGAAACATTGAATTTCGAAGCTCTTTACTCTGTGGCCGATAGTAAATTTGGCGACATTATAGTAATCAATGAAACGTCCGCATACTAACATTTAACAATCAAGATTATGGTAAGATTAAGTTCAGCGTTTAGTGAAATTGAAACAACATGTCCTAGCATTGAAGGGTCTAAAATAGTAGTTAAGTCGGATGCTTCCGGCGCAGATATTAAGGCTTTAGATAACGTTTCTAAGGCTGATTATTTGTGTGTTTCCCTTACTAAATTAATTGTTCGTTGGAATCTTGAAGATGATGAAGGGCAGCCACTACCTATTACTAAAGAAAATATTGATAAATTGCCAATTACTGACCAAAAACACTTGTTTGCACAAACAGGCATAGGAAAACAGTCTTTAGAGTTAGAAAAAAAAATGCTGAATCTATCTACGAACTAGAAACTTACCAGATTTTTAGGGAGGCGGTCAAAGGTTTTGGGTACGATAGCGATGCGATGGCCGTTTATTTATGCTATGAATTTGGGTGGACAGAGGAGGAGTACAACAATACTTCGCTTGATTTTTTAATTAAGTGTATAATCTACCTTGACGAAATGAAACGCCAACAGAAAGAACGTAATAAAAAATTAGCCTCTAAACGCAGATAAATGTCTTCAACAATTGCCGCCGAAATAAACATATTGGTACAATTGAAAGACCAGCTTACTACTGGCATTAAAGGCATGAATGCTGGTCTTTCTTCGTTTCATGCTCAGTTAAAAAATTCAGAAGCCACCTTTCAATCTTTTCGTAATACAGGGGCGATAGCTTTTGGTGCTATCACGGCCGCCGCCGGGTTTTCGGTCAAAGCCTACGCAGAATCAGAAAGAGCACAAAGACAACTTGAAAGCGCAGTTATTGGCGTTTCAAGCGGCACTATGGAGCAAGTAGAGGCTATCTCCGACTTAACAGAAGCTTTGCAGAAAAAGGCCGGTATTGATGGCGATGCGCTGAAAATCGGGGCGGCACAGTTATCAACTTTTGGCTTACAATCTCAATCGGTTGTTGATTTAACAAAATCCCTTGCGGATTTGACCGTTAATCAAAACGGACTTGGAGCATCGGCGCAACAATATGAGGCTTCGGCCAATATCATGGCTAAAGCTCTTCAAGGGCAGTTTGGAATGCTCGAAAAATCAGGCATACGCTTCACTGAAACTCAACAAAAGATGATACAGTTTGGCAGCGAATCTGAAAAAGTCGCCGCATTGCAAGAAGGTTTAGCTCAAAATCTAAAGGAAACTACCGACACGGTGGCAGGTCTTGACCTTGCGAATGCAAAAATAAGCACGTCTTTTGGAGAAATAGCCGAGGCAATCGGAGCCGCAATCGGACCTGCTATTGTAAGCTTATCAGAAAGTTTAGTTCCTGTTATAGACTCATTTGCTCAATGGGCCTCAGATAACCCGCATCTTATTGAGCAATTAATTTTGGTAGGTGGCGGTATTGCTGCCTTGGTAACTACCGTAGGCATTTTGGGGCTGGCTTTGGGTCCGGTCATTACTGGCATTCAAGGATTAATGACAGCCTTTACTTTTATGCTTAGTCCTGTCGGGCTTATTGTTTTAGCAATTGGCGCTCTGGTTGCCGCAGGTTATTTGATAGTGACCAACTGGGATTTTATAAAAACAAAGGCATTTGAAATTTGGGAGGCTATAAAAGGCTTCTTTGTAGGGGTTTTTGAGGCCATAAGTGGCGTGTTTATGTCGGTCTGGGAATCTATCAAAAACTTTACTATAGGGGTTTTTGAGGCTATAAGCGGGGTGATTGTTAGTGTTTGGGAAGGGATTAAAACATTCATTGCCACCGTCTTAGGCTTGATTGCCAGCATAATCATTGTTGCTTTGGAAGCTCTTGGAGTTGATTTTGAGGCCGTTTGGACGGGGATTAGCGATTTTTTTACTACGCTATGGGAAGGATTTAAAATGCTCGTGTCTGGGGCGGTGGAGTTTATAGCCACGGCTATCTCAAATTTTTTAAATGGCATTTCCTTGATTTGGAATAAAATATGGAGCGGCATAAAAACTTTTTTTTCTACTATATGGGAAGGAATGAAAACGCTTGTTAGTACAGGCATAAACTTTATTATGGACATCATCAAAGCCATGGTGGAGCCAATTAAAAACGTTTTCAGTAATGCTTTTGACGGTGCGGTAAATATAGTGACAGGTGCTATAGAAATGATAAAAAATGGGATTAAGTCAATGGTGAACTGGGTTATTGATAAGCTCAATTTTCTCATCCAAAAAATGAACTGGTTAATTGAAAACGGCGTAAATCAGTTGCCTTTTGTGTCACTCGCTACAATTCCCGAAATTCCAAAACTTGCCGAGGGTGGACTTGTAAGGAAGCCGACTCTTGCCATGGTTGGCGAAGGGGGTGAGCCGGAAGCTGTAATTCCGCTTTCTAAGCTTAATAATTTTATGGGCGGTGGGTTTTTGACTGTCGAGCTTATAATGCAGGAAGGAGCAGAAGAGCTGTTTGGCGACAGGATTATAAAAAGGGTAGCCCTTAACGAAAAATTTTAAATGCAGCTAGTAATTGATACATACCCGCAACCAGCCGTAGCACATTACAAGCTGACCGATGGCAGCGGGTCTGTTGCGATGGATAATATAGGGGCCGCTGATGGGGTTTTGAGCGGTGGGGCTGCTTTTGACGGCTCTAATGGAGTAGAATTCAATGGAACGACAAGTAAAATATTAGTTGCTGATAAAACATCAATTCAAGATGTTTTTAGTGGCATTAATGGCGGCGAAATAACATTTAAAATTAATGCTGACAGTGACGGCGAAAATGATGCGGGCAGGATTCTTGATAAACAAAATGCTGGTTCAACACAGGGCTGGGCAATTTTTGTTTCTAATGAGTCTGGCGGGCAATGCAAACTCAATTTTCTGCAACGTTTTAGCGCAACAGTTGGGCAATGGCAAACAACAAATGCCGTAATTATTCTTAATCAAGAGCAAACTGTCAAAATCAGATATAAAAATAACAACGTGACAAGTAATCCCGAGATCGAGGTTGACGGCTCTGTTGTCGCAATTACTGAAACAAGCACGCCTGTTGGCAGTGCTGTATCTGACGTTGGAGTGGATTTATATATAGGTGATAGTCCAAATGCAAATAGATCATTTGATGGACATATCAAGGATATTCTGTTTTGCAATCAGATTTTAAGCACAGATCAAGAAACAAGCCTTGATGTTGGTTCAACAAAAACTAATTTCATAGACTGGCGGTCTTTCACTAAGCGGGATGTTAAGACTCAGCAAGTTGACACTTTGAAATTTAAAACTAAAAAATACGGTAGTCGCACATGGATACCAGCAAAACAGGAGGTCATTATCGTTTACGATGCGGAAAATAGTACAAGAATTTTTGGAGGGCGAACAATCGCAATCGGCAAAAGCATAGGCAAAAGTTTATTTGTAGAATTTGACGTTTCTTGTAAGGACTGGACGGAAGATTTAAATGATGAATTAGTAGCCGGTACATACGAAAATCAAACAATTCAACAGATTATTGATGATATTTTGCCCACTGGTTTCAATTCCGATAACGTAGATGGCACAATCACCATTGATAGGCTAGTCTTTAGTTATCAAACTAAATCAGCCTGTATTAAAGATTTGGCTGATTTAGTGAATTTTGACTGGTATGTTGATTATTATAAAGGGATACATTTTTTTGCCAAAAATGCTAAATCAGCTCCGTTTGGGGTGACAGATTCAAGTAGTAACGTGATAGGCAAAAGCTTAAACATAAGCGACGACACGAGCCTAATAAAAAACAGGATAACTATTTTAGGCGGTGAATATGTTGGGAATTCACGCACTGAAACTTATGTTGCTGACGGCGAGCAAGATGTTGTACCTTTGGGAAATAAATTTAGCGAGAAGCCAACAGTCACCATTGATACCGGGGGCGGCCCTGCGGCTATAGCGGTTGGCGTTGAAAACTTAGAGGATTTTGCGGATGGCCCATATGATGCGCTTTGGGATTTTAACCAAAAATATCTGCGTTTTAATATAGTGCCTGGCGCTGGAGATATTATTGCTACAACTGGCACGCCTCTTATTCCTTTAGCCGTACAGCAAGAGGACGCAGCTAGTATTCAGCAATTTGGCATAAAAGAATTCTTGATAATTGATAAAACTATTACCGATACCGACACGGCAAGACAACGAGCGGCAGCCGAACTTGAAGCATACAAAGATGGCGTTGTTGATGGAGAATTCTCAACATACACGGATGGACTTAGAAGTGGCCAAACCATAAATGTAAATTCAAGCTTACTTGGTATCAATGAAAATTACATTATTCAGAGCGTGACAATGAAAATGATCGGGCCTAATGACGTTGAATACAAAGTTGATTTGGCAAGTTTTAAGGTCATAGGAGTCATTGAGTTTTTACAAAATCTTCTTAAAAAGCAAAATAAGCAACTTACTTTAAATGAAAATGCCACCTTGATTAAGGTTAAAAGTGTGCAAGAAGCCGTTAATGTATTGGAGGAAATCACTTTAGACGTTGAGCAGCAAGTATTTGAGAACGTGGATATTGCGGAGCAAATCCGGAAAGACCCTTGGGGAAGTGAGGTAATAGACCATGTTTGGGGACCTTATTTCCCGATGGATGATATTTTCCTTTTTCCATTGAATAGTGACAAAGAAGATATTGGAAATCAGAAAATTCCAACAACCGCAAGCGCAGTAACTTATGATGAGAATAATGGAGCGCTGATGAATGGCAGTAACAGCTATATAGAATTAATGCACAGTTCCGAGCAATTGGTCGTCAATGGCTTCACGTTCTTCGCAGAAATTATAGCCAATAGTGCAGGAGAGACTTTACTTGGAAGAATCATAGACAAGAGCACAACGACATCAGCGGGAGGAGGTTTCAGAGTGAATATGTCCGCAATGAATATTCAGGTCCAAGTAAATGGGGGTGGAACTATTACGTCTACAGGTAGCCTTATAACGGCAGGAGTGAAATACAAAATTATGGTTACGGTTACGGCGGCAGGTGCGGCGACAATATATATTGATAATGTATCTGTTGCTACAGGTTTTACCTCTGCGTGTTCGGGCATTACAACAACGACAAAAACTAGGATAGGCAACAGGGCCGGAAACACAGACAGAACTTTTGACGGGTATATTAAGTTTGCCAGGATGATACCTTATGTTGTTTCAACCGCTCAACGGAACGCTATACATGACAATCCTAACGTGCCACTCGAAGATGATAATGACGAAAAACGTGCTTTAAAATGGGATAGGTTTCAATGGGAATAAAGCAATGATATACTATATTTGTTTAATACAAAAATATGAACATACAATCTCAAAAATCTGATCATACTGTAAAAATTACAGGAGAAATTACGGCTAGATGGCACGATCAAAGCAAATTGACTTATGCGCAAAGGGTGCACAATGAAGCCTTGTTGCAGATAGATGATGCAATAAAAGCTTTTAAATTAGAATATGCACGCAAGAAAGAAGCGTTAAAGCCTTGGCAAGCAACACTTTTCAAGTATGTGCCGTTTGTTTTTCCTAAACTTTGGGGAATTAAAAAATTTTTATGGAAAAATCGAAAGTTTAATTTAATGGCTGAATATAAGCTTGGCCCTTTGGTGCGTTCCGACAAAAAATATAATGTTATTTGCAATGCAGGCTTTCAGGCCGTAGGCGAAATTTTAAGTGGTGTTTATGGCTCAAGTGGTGAAATAAATTATATGGCACTAGGCGATGGCGCTGGCACACCCGCCGCATCCGACACAGTGCTATTCAACGAGGTTTATAGAAACGCAACAGCTTCGGGAACTGTTGCAGGCAATATTCTTTATCTTACCGCTTTCTATACCGAAAGCGAAACTGACGGAACGTACACGGAATTTGGAAACTTCATTGATGGCACAGGCTCGGCAGATAGTGGGCAACTATGGACGCATGTTAATACCGGCGGTTGGACAAAAGCTGCTACGGAAGTTTTGATTGTAGACTGTAAATATACGTTTACCAGTAGCTAAAAGTATAAATTTGTGATTATAAATATACCTTATGAAATTAATAATTGAACTTGATGTTGAAGGAAAAGTTGAGGCTCAGAACGTATTAAACAAGCTTCATTTTAGAGGTATAGACGTGAAAAACGCTAAACTCGGAGATAAAACCAAGGTGACTTTCGATGAGTCCAAAGCGCCAACTGAATTTATCCAAACAAAGGCCGATTTAAAGACTGTAAAAGATCAACGAAAAGTTTTAATGGCTGAAAAGCTTGAAAAAATGCCGCTTGATGATGCAATAAAGTTAGCAAACTCGATGAAGATTGACATTTCAAAGATTAAAAATGATAAGGATGCTATAATTAAGGCAATCAAAACTATTAAACAAATAAACGATGACTCTAAATAGCGCCGTTGTAGACGCAGGGGATAATGGCACACACGATCAATATAACAATTTACGCAAAGATGTTTTGCAGGAAGCGGGCAATTATGTAGTTGCAACAGGAAGCAATAACGCTTTTGTGATTAATATTGACGATAATGTAGACGGCTCAAATAATGGCGAACAAATCAATAGCATAGGTGCTGGATGGCTATTTAAGTGGAAAGCTAATCATAGTCTAGTCAACGTAGGTAGTAACGCCCCCACCCTCACAGTTCGTAAAGCTTCGGATTCATCAACCTTGCTCGCAACAAAATCACTGAAAAAATTAATCAATGGGTCATTGCTCGATGGTGATATTAAGCAAGATCAAATTGTGGTTTGTTTCTATGATGGTACAAACATGCAGGTTATCAATACGTTAACCACAAAACACGCAAAAGGTGGTGATGGGTCGGACGGCAATTTAAGTATCACGTCTGGCACGACTAACATCAATCTCAATCAAATTTACGAATATAAGACCATAGACATAGGGGCATCGGGCACTTTAAGCACGGCCTCATCAAATGGCTTAATGTGGATTAAATGTAAAGGCGATTGCAATATTGCTGGCACGATAAACTTACAAGGCAAGGGTGGCCCTGGTGGTGCACAAAACACCTCTGGCGCAGGTGATCCAGGCTCAAATGGATATAATACAAGTTCCTTTGACGCAAGTAATCATTTTGGCGGCGCTGGTCAAGCAGGTTCAGAAGATTCAAGCGGCGGCGGTGGTGGTGGCAGCATAAGCGCTGGTACTGGCGGCGCTGCCTCCAGTAGTGCATCGGGAAGTTCGGGCGGCACAGCTCTCACGGCTAGCAAGTTTGAACAATACGCAATGGCACTCAACCGTGCCTTGTATATTGCCGCCGGCTCAGGTGGCGGCTCGGGTGGCGTTGGTAGCGATGGCGCAGGTGCAGACGGTTTTGCTGGCGCTGGCGGTGCTGGCGGTGGAGCGATAATCATTGAAGTTTGGGGAAAATTAACCATAAGCGGAACGATAAATTGCGCTGGTGCAAATGGCTCAAATGCTTCCGCTCCGTCTGGCGGCGGCAATTATGCTCTTGGCGGCGGTGGCGGTGGCGGTGGCGGCCTTATTTTGATTATTTATTATGATGATTTTAGCGATACAGGCACTTACAATGTTGCTGCTGGCTCAGGTGGTACGTCCGTAGCGAATGGGGCGGGGCGAACATCAAGCAGTGGTGGAGTGGGTGGCGCAGGGTCAACTCTAAAATTGCATGGCGCATCTTTGCATTTATAAGATCAAATTATGAAAATCCACTTGCCAATACCAAACGATAGGGAAACAGGCTATAAATTTATTGATAAAATTCCCGGTGGGTTTCACTTGGGGGAAGATTTAAACGCCGGAAAGACGGCAAATGCTGATTATGGATTGCCAGTGATAGCACCTTTTGACGGAGTAATCGAATATGTCCAGCCAAAAGGTTCAGGCTGGGGCGTAATCGTGGCGTACAACGCTGAAATCGAAAGGTGGTGGCGTTTAGGTCACTTAAAAGACTTCGTTGTTAAGAAGGGCGATATTGTAAAAGGTGGGCAGATAGTGGGCCACTGCGGGAAGACAGGCACACCTAGCCCACACTGTCATTTTGAAGTGTGGAAAAAGAAATTGTCTAGCTGGACGGCTTACCCTAAAAATTGGACCAAGCAAAAGATTTTTGAATACTTTGAAGCGCCCTTTGATTTTATGAATGACAGGAACGCCCGCCATGAAGCGGAGCAAAAAAAAAATCTAAAAAATATTATGCAAACTAAAATTCAGCAAACCAAATGGATACCCGGTCTAATGTGGCAGAATGACCAGAATTGTTACTGTTTTGCGCTAAAACATCTCATGCAATACAAAATGTTGCTTGAAAAGAATTTGAGTGCTGATTTTGACGCAACAAAAATGTACAAAGATGTTGTGATTTTCAACAAAAATCGTCCAGTGACAAACTTTGACGTTTTATGTAAATTTGCAAAAGAGGTCGGCATTTATGACAAAAAGACGAAACAGAATGTCAAAATTAAAGATTATAATAATGTCTTGAAGAGTAAGGCGTTTGACTATGTAGCTAAGACAGGCCCTTTGCTTGTCGGTTTCGACAAGGAAACAGGCGAGCCGATAAAGCAGCGCCTTGATAAAGATAAAATTCTAACTCGCAGGACTGGCGGTTTTCATGCCGTAGTTGGCTTGCAATGCTCCGGCGATGTTGGGCAATACATGTTATTTGCCGATTCCGACAAGGGTAACTCTGGCGATGGCTATTGGTGGTTTCCACGCATTTTTAGCAACAAGATTCTACAAGTTTACGATGTTATACTGTGATTTTTAAAGAAGGTAGACACTGGAGTTGTGATAATTGTTTAGCCCGCAATCTCAATAAAAAGATTATGACCAGGCATCATTGCCAAAAATATAAATCAAGAATGTGGCAGAAAGGGGCTAGGTTAAAATCGCCGGTAGGCAATTTCTATCATCAGGCAAAAACAAAATATGTTTAAAGATGGCAAACGAAATAAAACAAATCGAAGAGTTTGAGTCACAAGCCCATTATAACAGGGCACAGATTCACTTGTTTTTATTTATGAAAAGCAGAGAGCCTCAACTTGACTGGGCTAGTTACTGTATCAAATATGCCCCGATTTTTCAGATGCTCGCTTATGGGTGTATCGAAACAAACGATGAGACAGACGATGAGTTTTGGGAGAAAAAACGCAATGAAGTGCGCAAATCGCTGAAAAATGTATAGATTTGACTATATTTGTATATATTTACGCAATTATGACACTTGACCATTCCCGGGCACATGTGTTATAGTAATACGTTATCATTAAAAATCTTTTATGCAATAAACGGTTAGGCTTATTTTTTAATTCACTATCATGCTTAAAACGTTCACATTTCTTTACAACTTGATGCGAGAACAAAAGAAGCCGAATTAACGGCCTCCTTTGGTCCGCTTTTCTAGGGCAAATAAAAAAATAACAAACAAAAATGGAAAACACAAAAATATTCATTATATCGGTTTTGATCGGCGCACTTTCTTACGTTGAAGTGCATTATTTCTTAATTTTATTTTTCCAATGAAGAACATAATCAAGAAATTATTATTACGCATTGTGCATTTGGCTGGAGCAATTTTGTTGCTAGCAATTTTATATTCCCTAAATTTTTTAGTGGACTTGTTTATATTCTGTGCAAATCTTATTGAAAAGTTGTGCATAAAATTTGGCTTTTTAGAATGTGGCGAAGTTAAGGAATTGGACACCAGCTTTGAACAAAAATATTCAGAAGATGAGATATTATTGATGGCAAAAAGAACACCGAACACAGTACGAACAATACAAGAAGTTGCAGCACACTTTGATGTTTCATATAGGCAGGCTAGAAAGATACAATCCGCTATCAAAGAGCTGGACAATACGCCGGATATACGGCAACAATACGCCGTATAACGCCTTTTTATACTATCATTATACACTATGAAAGAGGGGATTGATACGCCCCTCTTTTTTAGTTATGTCAATAGTATTTGTCTTGACGATTTGGCGTTGCTGGGCGTATCTTTTCGTCACAATAATTATAACCCCACAACATGAAAGTAAAATATATTCAAATTGACGGTGAGGCCAAGGACATGAGCAAGGTTTATTTTGACGAAAAGCGTGTGCATGTTCTTGTCGAAACTGACGACATAGCGAGCGCCGCTATTATTTTTGCCGAAAGATACCCGGCCTACAGAATAACAAAAATTGAGGAGGAAGAATTTATAAAAGATGTCATTTCATTATGAACAAACTCCCTAGCTATATCACAAACTTAGGTGTGACAATTAGGTGCATGGCTTGCAAAAAGAAAAGTACGCACATTTATTACAAGCCGCCTACAATTCCAGACACGCAGCTTTGCCGATTGTGTGGAACGGAAAATTTGCTTGTTGAGCAAGTAAGTGAGGATTGGAACTTTAGAATTTAATTATTAATCATTAAAACATGAACAAATGGATAGATCGAATCAATGAGTTTCAGGAAGGCAATGAAGCAGGGATTTATTTCGTTGAAAATCAGCTTGTTCGGCATCTTAAAGATTATCCTGAAAATGAAACAGAAATTGAGCATATACTAGATTATCTCTATTCGACCAAGAAAATTTTTAAGACCGTAGGATATAAAACAATATTGGAAAAAGCTGACAAATGGTCAAAGAAATTACAAGCCATAGCCGTTAAAGATCAGGAAGAAGTCGGAAAGGATATTGAAGTAATTAAGGAATGGGATAATGGATTTAAGATTGTAAAACTATTGAGTGAGGAAGCTTATCAACGAGAAGGCAAACTCATGTCGCACTGTGTAGCTGATTATTTTGGTCGTAAAGATGAGGTTTTTTCTTTAAGAGATGCTAAGAATTTGCCTCATTGCACAATGTCTAAAGAATCAGGCCAGATTAAGGGCAAAGGCAACAATGCCATAATCCCTAAATATATTCAGTATGTCGTTGAATTCCTAGAGGAAATTGGAATAGATGTTAGAGATTCGGAAATGGCTAATTTGGGGTATGTCAATGTCGAAAAAGCGACGAAGGAAGAAAAAGACTTAGAATTCACAAATTTGTTTAGAGATAAATATTTTTACAAAAAGGATTTACGCAAGGTAAAAAACAAAAATAGGATGTCGCTGTGGGCTATTTTCGGGTTACTTAGCTTTGAAACAAATATGGAAGTCGATTTCCATTTTGATTTTCAAATGTGTGCTAATTTTTTGAGGGAACAATTATCTAAATTAAAAAAGGGCAAGCTCAAAAATACCCACTCCAACGAGGTAGCGATGACCGACTCCAACGAGGTAGCGATGACCGACTCCAACAAGGTAGCGATGACCCACTCCAACAAGGTAGCGATGGCCAGCTTCAACAAGGTAGCGATGACCAGCTCCAACGAGGTAGCGATGACCGACTACAACGAGGTAGCGATGACCGACTCCAACAAGGTAGCGATGGCCAGCTTCAACAAGGTAGCGATGGCCAGCTTCAACAAGGTAGCGATGACCGACTACAACGAGGTAGCGATGACCAGCTCCAACAAGGTAGCGATGGCCCACTCCAACGAGGTAGCGATGACCGACTACAACGAGGTAGCGATGACCGACTACAACAAGGTAGCGATGACCGACTCCAACAAGGTAGCGATGACCGACTCCAACAAGGTAGCGATGACCAGCTCCAACGAGGTAGCGATGACCAGCTCCAACAAGGTAGCGATGGCCAGCTACA
>CAZWYP010000007.1:0-51339 GCA_964638415.1 uncultured Gammaproteobacteria bacterium | reverse complement strand
GAATACAAAGTTTACGGAAAGTAGTGTATAATAAATGAGGCGTTTAGTCAATATTAATTTGTAAATATGGTTAAAAAAGAGGCAAATTTAATTTACCAGACTAAGTATTGGAAAGTATTTTTAGCTGATGACCAGACTAATTTAGGAAGATCGGTGGTGGTTTTAAAACGTCGATGCCCAAGTTTATCTAAATTAAATAATAAAGAATTAATTGATTTTTTTAATAAAGTAATTATTCCTTTAGAAGCGGCCTGCAAGAAAGCTTTTGGCGCAGTGATGTTTAATTGGACTTGCTTGATGAATGATGCTTACAAAAAGAAACCATACGATCCTCAGGTTCACTGGCATTTTCGCCCCAGATATGATAAAAAAGTAATAATTAAAAAAGAGATTTTTGTTGATAAATTTTTTGGCCGCCACTATGAGCGTGGCAGTGATCGTAGAGTAACAGAAGAAGTGAAGCAAGAGATTATTAAAAGGATTAGAAAATATTTATGAAAGCAATAATTATTCATGGCTGGGGCGGCGGACCGTATACTAATTGGTTGCCCTGGCTAAAAAGTGAATTAGAAAATAGGAATTGGCAAGTCCTAGTGCCAGCGATGCCAGACACTGAACACCCCAAAATTAATCCTTGGCTTGATGCTGTAGCTAAGGCAGCGGCTGATATGAATCTGGATGAGAATACTGTATTAATTGGTGGCAGTATCGGTTGCCAGGCGATTTTGCGGTATTTAGAGAATTTAGCAGATAATATTAAAATATCTGGCGCAGTTTTAGTAGCTCCTTGGATGCAGCTTGATGAACAAACTATTAAAGAAGAAGGCGAAGAATCTATAGAAATTGCAAAGCCCTGGGTAGAAACTCCGATTGATTTTGCTAGAGTTAAAAAGCATAGTGATAAGTTTATTGCTATATTTTCTGATAACGATCCATTTGTGCCAATAAGTCAGAAAGAAGTATTTGCCGACAAACTGGGGGCGAAAACTATAGTGGAAACAGGTGAAGGACATTTTGACGGCAAGCAATATCAAGTTATTTTAGATAATGTTTTGCAATTTTCTAAAAACTAAAAGAGAGCCAAAATGACTCTCTTTATTTTCAGAATTCTAGGATGCTTTCCAATTTTTTCACCCGATAGGAAATCAGCAAAGAAATTACCAAGAGCAAAGCGATCTCAATCCCCACTAGAGTCTTATTAAAAGACACTTTATACCAGAGAAGGAACGAGGTAATAAGCACTGCGATGCCAGTGTAGCAAATCACCGAGCCCTTCAGCATTTCCTGGAAATTTAGATTTTTGCTCAGCAAAGAAAAAATCAGGGCAAGCAGTGACAAGATCACCATGGTTTCTTGTATTTTCCAGATTGGAATGAATGGCTGAACAATTTCGTTGACACCCAAGTAGAGTAGGAATTTATTAGCTTCCCCGGCCAGGACATTGCTAACCATTAAGACAGCTATGGTGGGGAAAAAAGAAGGTAGGTCATTTCTTCTCAAGGGATTTTCTCCTTAATATTCTTAAGAACAATTTAATTACAGAAAAATATCATTAAAAACATTATTTGTCAATAATCTAAGTATTAAATAATAATATATGTTATATAAAGAATTTATTAGCTTTCTTAAGGAATATAAGATAATTTCCTTAGCCTTAGCTTTTATCATGGGCGCGGCTTCTACCACCTTAGTCAATTCTTTGGTAAAGGATATTATTTTACCAGTCTTTTCCCCATTGCTGTCTGGTAATTGGCAGGAAGCTAGTCTCCACCTAGGTCCGATTGTCATCCGCTATGGGTCATTTTTAGCAGAACTGCTTAATTTTATTATCTTAGGTTTGGTAGTTTTTGTTATTGCTAAAAAGATTCTTAAGGAGGAAAAGGTAGAGAAGAAGTAATTATTATGCCAAAACAAAGCCGGATAATAGTTGTTAACGATAAAATGCAGAAGAATTATCGTTATCAGTTAACTGAGCTAGTTGGTAAGAATTTTGATCCTAGCTTTAAACCAGAATTAACTCCTAAAGAAATGCTGGCTTTAGGAGTATTTTGCGGTAAATATTTAAGAGATTGCCGTAAAGAATTTCCTAAAGATTGGTTTATTAAAGCAAGGCTTGCTAAAAAAGAAAGAGATTGTAATCTTAATTACTTTAAAATTGATGCCAGCCTACCTTTAGTATATTGGCAGAAAAAAGGCTGGATTAATCCTATTGATCCTCGCGGTTGGTTTCAGTGGTACTGCCGGTATTATTTAGGCCGGAGAGTTCCAGCTGAGGATGCAAGGCAGATTAAGAGATGGAAACAGATTAAAAGGCATATTGCTCAAGTTAAAAAACACTGCCATAAAGGAGATTTGGCCTGTCGTCGTAAGCAAAGACAAGCTCTTTTACATTGGGCATATGATAGTAGAAAAATTTAAAAAGTGTTATAATTTAGTCAATTCATTTTTATCTAAATAAAAATATGGATATACAATCAATGCCTCAGCCTGGAAGCACTCCGGCACCGGTGCCGTCTCAACAACCCACCGTTGCCCAATATGCTCCAGAGCAAAATAAGCCAAAGCCATGGCTTAAAATAATTTTAACTTTAGTCATCTTAATTATCTTGGGTGGTGGCGCTTATGCGGCTTATTACTTCCAAGTCTGGCCTTTTTCCTTAATGGCTCCTAATAAAGAGCAAGCTTTATTGCAAGCTGTGACTAAAATGCAGGACATGACCAGCGGACGATATAATAGCTCACTGACTGTTACTTCAGAGACCAGAGACACTAGTCGGCCATCAATGAAGGAAGTCTTTGCTGAAGATAATGGTGAAATGGAGGGAAAATTTGAACGGGACAATGATCGTTTGAGGGTGCTGCGCAGCATTTTGGAAGGTTTGAAATTTGAATATACTACGGAAACAGCTTATCCAGAAGATGTTAATGACTACTTTAGTGATACCCAAATTTCTTCGGATTTCTTAGTTTATAGTCGGCAAAGTGAAGGTCAAAGTTTTTCTTTGTCTGCCACTTTTGAATTGCCAGAAGCGGCTAATGCGGTGAAAAGAGGTATTTCTACAGCAACGGTTGAAGATAAAACGGCCACTATAACTGCTGATGGTATTAAAAATAAGTCATATTTTAGCTTTTATTTATCCCAGCCAAAATCAATGTATGAGGAATTATTCGGCGATGGTGATGAATTAGCAGAATATATTCCTTCTGATTTCAGCTTTTCTATCAATGCCTCTGGCTTGACCCTTAAAGATAAAGAAGCAACTGACTTTGAATTTCAATTAGGCGGACAAGTGAATGCCGGAGATTTAATTGCAGCCGTGGAAGGGGAATTGAGGAAAATCGGAGATAATTTTTATGGTAAAATTAATAAAATACCTAGCTTGTATTTTGATATTTCAGAACTTAAGCAGAAATGGGTAGAGATTACCAAGGAAGATATTGTCTCTACTAATTCCTATTCCAGCTTTCCCAGGGATTTCTTAGAAGAAGGGCAGGATAAAAGCAAGCAGATTACCCGGCAGTTATTTGATGTCTTGAAATTAGCCTTAGAGCAGGGCGTGGTTAAAATTGACTATGATCTAGATAACCAGATGATTGGCGAGAAGGAATTCTATGTTTATAAAATAAATATTCAGAAGGATAAATTTTATGAGTTCTATCAGCAGGCTACTGATAAGCTGAAAGAAAGCTATAATGATAAGGCTATTTGGAAGAAAGATGCTGAACAGGATGAATTTTTCCAATCAGAAAAATTCACGCGCTTAATGACCTATTTAGATGCTAATGCGGAGTTCCTAGTTAGCGTCAATAAAACTACGGGCTTTTTGGAGATTTTTGACTATAAATTAAAGCTTATTCCTGGTGGCGAAGGCAAGTTGGGAGAAAAACAGCTAGCCATGGATTTTCAGATAAAAATGTCGGATATCAATATGGATTTGAAAGTGGAGAAGCCCAGTGAATTTATGACTTTTGAGGATGCTGCTATCCTAATGTCAGGAATGAGTAAGGAAGAATATAGGTTTAATAAGCAGTCAGGTAATATCTCTTCTTTACGATCAGCGCTAGGCGCTTATTACAGCTATACCGGTACCTATCCGGATAATCTGGAAATACTGACTAAGAAAAGATCGGAAGTAACTCCTAAAATGTCTCTCAATAATGAAGATTGTCTTGAATTTGACTGTTATGATCAATATTCTTATATGAATAACAGTGAATATTATCTTAATCGCCCGTTTATTTCCCATATACCTAAGGATATATTCACCAAGCAGGAGTTTAGTTATACTAAAGCTACTGATGATTACACCTTAACTTATTCAATGACTATTCCCACCAGAGAGCAGCTTTTAGGAGACACTTCTTTTGGCCGCACTTCAGTTAATGATTTAATGGGGGTGGTGGAGGGGAATAATACTGCCAATAAAAAGATAATATCAATTGAAGCAGTGGAGAGCTTAAAAATTGATTCTGATGGCGATGAATTGCCGGATATGGTAGAAAATTATTATGGATCTGCTGTTAATAATGTTGATTCTGATGATGATGGTTTTTATGACGGCGATGAAGTGAAAAAAGGATATGATCCCATGGGACCAGGAAAATTAGACTATTATGAAACTTGGTATAGTTCAAATTATTATGATGATTATTATTACGAACCATTATCAATAGATGATACCAATATTGAGTCGGAGGTAACACCCCCGACTCTTTCCTCTGCAGACCATCAAAGAGGAGCGAATGATGCCAAAGTAAATATTATTGTTTATACCGATTTTCAGTGTCCATTTTGTAAAAATTATCATGATACTTTAAATAAGGTTTTAACTGATTATCCAACTGAAGTTAAAGTTGTGTATAAACATTTCCCTTTAACTTCCATTCATACTTATGCGCAAAGGGCGGCGGAAGCGACAGAGTGTGCTGATGACCAGGGTAAGTTTTGGGAATATGTAGACAAGCTCTTTGCTAATCAAAGTTTATATAACAATGATTACTTTAGTACTGCTGCTGAAGAATTAGGTTTAAATAAAACTACTTTTGATAGTTGCCTAAGTTCTAATAAGTATGCTTCTAAAGTTAGTAAAGATTATCTGGAAGCCATTTCTTTTGGTTTTCAAGGGACGCCGGCTAGTTTTGTGGGAACAGTAATTGTTAATGGCGCGCAGCCATATGAAATTATTAAAAATTATATAGATGATCAATTAAAATAAACACCCATATTTAGATAGCAAAACACCAGGTTTAAATCTGGTGTTTTTTCTTGCAATATTTTTAAAAGCAGGCATAATATAAATTATGCAGTTAAATAAGCTAACCAAAGAAGAAGAGAATATTATTATTAACGGTGGCACAGAACTTCCTTTTTCTGGAGAATATGATGATTTTTACCAGACAGGCATTTATGTATGCCGTCAATGCAATGCGCCATTATATCGTTCAGAAAACAAATTTAATGCTCATTGTGGCTGGCCGGCTTTTGATGATGAAATTCCTAATGCTGTCAAAAAGGGAAAGGATTTTGGACGCTTTGGTGTAGAAATATCTTGTGCTAATTGTGGTGGTCATTTGGGGCATGTTTTTTTAGGAGAAAAGTTTACTAAAACTGATACTCGACACTGTGTTAATTCTTTATCTATGAAATTTATTCCAAAATCAAATGAAAAATAATTTTGAAATAATAGTTTTTGGCGGCGGTTGTTTTTGGTGTACGGAAGCTGTTTTTAAGGATATTAAAGGAGTGGTTTCAGTATTACCAGGTTATGCCGGTGGAAATACTTTAAATCCAGATTATTATCAAGTCTGTTCAGGGAAGACTGGTCATGCTGAGGTGGTGCAGATTGAATTTAACCCAACTATTATTACTTTGGAAGAATTATTAAAAATATTTTTTGCTACTCATGATCCCACTAGCTTAAATAAACAGGGAAATGATGTAGGTACTCAATACCGCTCGTTAATTTTGTATAGTGACATCAAACAATTAGAAATAATTAATAAGTTTATTAAAAATTTACCAGTTAATTCAGAAGTTGTTACAGAAATAGAGCCGTTAGATAAATTCTATGAAGCTGAACCAGAACACCATGATTATTTTTCCAAAAATCCCAATCAAGCTTATTGTCAGATAATAATTAACCCTAAACTGCAAAAACTGCGGAATGAGTATAAAAATTATCTAAAATAAAAACCTATTCTAAATCAAAATTGAATGGGTTTTTTCTTACCCTCTAGTTGTTGACATTTTAATAATAGTATATTATAACAATAGGAATACCTAGTTCCTTGAAAACTTAGGTAATTTGCTAAAAAAACCGAATTTTTACTATACAACCTTTTTCATCAGAAACGGAGGAGAGAATGAGACTGGCAGTTTTTGGCAGCCTATTATGGCTGCTGGTCGGTCAACTTCAGGCCGATCCTGTGTATCCAGTGCATATTTCCGGTCCACCGGGAATTGCTCTGCATGATCACATGGCTTTCTCGGATGATGCCGGGGGAGTTGTAGCGGTGTTTAATGATCGTTTGCATAACACCGCCTGGCTGTATTGGCTGAACGTTAACGGCGAACCAGTCTGGTCGGCAAGCGACTCGGTTATTTCCGATGTCAACTACCCCAGAACTGCTGTTGACGCTAAGTCATCATCAGCTGGCTTTCTCGTATTGTTTGAGGGAGATCCAGCGCCACCACCGACGCCTAATTGGCTGGAGATGGTTTGTTTTTCTACTGACGGGGAAGTCCTTTGGAGCAGTTTGGTCTGTGACACCTTGCCTGGCGGTAGAGCACGCTCAAGTCTTACTGTTGTTGATTCAATAGCAACAGTGCTCTGGCTTGATGATCGCTATGATGCTAACCAGATATACTACCAGAGAGTTAATGTTTACTCTGGCCAAAATCTGGCAGAACCAAATGGTTCCTTGTTGGGTAGTGGTTTATATCACGACGTTTTAGCGGCAGAATCTGATTTAGTTATTTCTGCCGACTCTTGCGTTTACCATATGACCGCTACTGGCGAGATTCATGTTCGAACTGGACAGGCCTTGCAGCAGGTGAAAACTGTCTTCTTTCAGGATACTCTTTTAGTAGTCGGTATTCAGGGAAGTGTTTTACTTCTTGAATGCTTTGATGAGCAGGGATTGTCTTGGATAGATACAGTAGCCACTGGATTGACTTTGCCAAAGGAATTAGCGGTTGCTGTTTCTGAAGATCAGTTGAATATCTTCTGGACCAGACAGACCAATGTCTATCGGCGATGCTTTTCCAGCAATGGCCTCAGCCAAGAAGAAGTTGTCTGCGAAGCAACTGGTTACCAGCGCAGTATTACTGCTGTGACCGCGTCAGCTTCCGGAGCTATTTTCTGGCACGATACCCGTACCGGTTCTGAAGTCTATTTTCGGAACTTTAATGGGAGCTATTTGTCAGCTGAACATGGCATTGGAGAGGTTGACTTTCAACTTTACAGTGCTTGCACAGGGATTGATTATCCCTGGCTGACTTGGGTGCAGGACAGCTGCTTGTATTTTCAACCAGCTGATTCTCAATGGCTGGAGGTGAGTAGTGACTGGCCACGGGAAATACCCCGGGAATTTGAGCTTGGTTTGGCTTATCCCAATCCATTCAATTCCTCGGTCAATTTTTCAGTATCGCTGCCGACTAGCGGGCAATTAAGAGTAAGGATCTACAATGCTCTTGGCCAGCAAGTAGCGATTTTAGCTGAAGGATTTTTTACTGGCGGCAGTCACCAATTTCAGTGGGCACCGAATACAGCTAGCGGCATGTATATCATTCGCGCTGATTTCGGTGAGCATTCATTAACCCGGGGAGCATGCTTCCTGAAGTGAGGAGAAGATGAAGATTTTGTTTACGGCGGCCCTGATCTTGACGATGTACATGTTCTCTTGGGCAGCAACACCGGCTGGCGAAACACTCGTTCAACCCTTTACCTACAACATTGGCAGTGGTCAAACTACTGTCCAAGTTGGGCGCCTAATTACCGAAAGCGCCTGCCCAGATATTTTCTGGCGTTGGGTGGCGTTGCCGGAAACCGATAATGAAACGGCTTTGCGGAGCGCCTTAAATGCAGCGCAGCAGAACAATTTGCAAACTGATCGGGAATTTTTCCCAGTGGAAGTGCGCAATGGTATTCCCTATTGGGGAGTCCGTGATTCTGTTACTGGCGGCATTCAAGCCAGTCAACTGATTGTTGGTACTGATCCGCCGCCTTGGTGGATGGCCAACGAAGTGTTGAATCAAGGGCCGGCGTTTACGCAGGACTCGATGTTGTTTCAGCAGTATATGCATGATCCGCGGCCAACATTGGACATGGAAGGTGCTGCTTATAAAGCAGTATTACTTGTTTGCACCAATGACATGCCAGAGTATATTCAATACGAAGGTGATGATGTTCCAGCTCAAGCTGTCTGGGATCTCTGGTTTGCTGATCAATGCTTAACTCCAGGCGGAAGAATTGTGTCTTCAGTGAAGCATAATTACGATTCCAGCGCTCATGGTCATTCTACCTATGAGCCGGAAACGGAGCGTGGCGGCGCGTTAGCTGGATTTCTGAACCCAGTTGATGAACAAGGGCGATTCATCTTATTTCCCTTGGGAATTAGCAGCGATGAGCTGGACAACAATTATAGCGGCAGTGCTGCGGTTCTCCAATATTTAATTATCCCCAGAGCTATTGAATTAGGCTGGGACATTGATTTGGAGAACATTAATTTCCGACATTCTTTATCGATCGTCTACAATGATCGATGGGAAACACGGGGATTGCCTTTTTGGCCGCATGCCAGTGGTCTCGGGGCGGGTATAAACATGTTCGGTCTATTCTATTCTGCCGACATGGATTTTACCGGAGCCGGTGTTATTAACCACGAAGATTACCATTCCATCGCTGGCTGCCAAGATCATTACGGACAGTGGGGCGATGACAATGCCTATGACATTATGGGAAGGGCTAGTTACAATGGTGGTCACGGTGGAGACTATGCGCCGTATCTCTCTGCACCTGATCGTTATTTATTGGGCTGGGGGGATTTTTACCAGCTTAATTCTGACATGGTCGGAATGCCGACATCATTGCAGTACGATGATGGTGTGTTGATGGCTAATCCGCAGCAAAGTCCAGGTGAAGAAGAAAGGATTATTTTCGCTTGGATCAATGCGGTAGGTAATGACGCTCATATCGGTTTTACCGGCGTGAGGGGAATTGCCTGGTGGTCTTATCCTGATCAACAGTGCGGCCAATTCGGCTGATACGGAGCTCTTCGTCTCATTATGATTCCTGCCGATGGTGACATATGGTGGGATTTCAATGGAGACGTTTTCCCCTGGTCAGGGGAAAATTCCGTGCATGAAGAACAGTTTGTTCAGATCGAAGAAGGAAATTCTGCGGCACCGATCCCATTTCGTATAGATAGCATTGTTGCTGTCGGTAACGAGATTCATTTCACGGTTAATCGTAATTACGATCAGCCGTGGTTGAAGACCTTGTCTTTCAATGACAATGTTTGGGAAGCGGGAACAACCTTTCAGCCGACTTTGACGGTGACTAATTTTGGTGGCAACGGAGACAGCTTAATGGCAATATGCCAGAGCGCTAATCCGATTTTTACCGAACTCACCATGCGTTACAACCAGCCCATAGACTATGGTGATACCGTAGTCATGGTGTCTGATCAACTGGTGAGTCTGGCTAACAATCCAGATTATTGGGGAGCGATTTTACCCCTCTGGTCTGATTTCTCCGAAGACAATCTGTGTGTGGATACTGCTTATGTAAAAATGCACAGGTTGCTGTGGCCGACCAGAATTTTTTCCGCTAAACCCCAGACCACCAATTTAGACAACTGGCGCATTGATTGGGCCGGAGATTCAGTCTTTGCTTACAATGGTAATTCACTGTTGTGGCAGAGGAGACTTAGCGGAGAAGTGACCGACGTTTGCATTGCTGATCTGGCTGGAACGTCTACTGGGTCAGTTGAAGCAGTAATTGTTCTCAATACTCCTTCCGGCAAGGTTATTCACGTCCGGAATATGCTTAATGGCAATTCCCTAGACAGCTGGCCGACTGATCCGATGACGCCCTTAGCCAATCCCGACGTTATGCTGGTGAAGCCCAATGGGCAGAATCAGAGCTGGATTACTTGGGCGCAAGGGAACATTATCCGCATAGAGGATGTAAACCATCTTCCTTACTATGACACTCCGACTTCTGAAGTAATTACCGCGCCATTTGCGGTGAATTATTGGGCATTTATGTCGGATGGCATTTTTGGCGACCGTTTGGTTCTGATTGGAGGCAATGAGTTCTCTGGTACCTGGGTTCAGATTGACCTGTCTGGCGAACAAATGTTTCCCGAAGGTCTTCTGGAATCTTATGATATCGCTCTTGGTCCGGTATTAACCGGCGACTTTACCCACGACGGCATTGCAGAGTTTGTTTGCTTATCAGGCACTGAACAAGCCGGATATTATGGCACAGGAACATGGGCTTGGAGCCGATTTTACCAGGAACCAAACTTTGTTTTGGGTACAACTGGCAACCGCCGGATTGATCCCGAAACTTTCGGCACCTATGGTCCGGATACTGCTAATGGTGTAGCCAGCGTAACGGCTATTACCAGGCTGACTTCCAATTATGCCGTGCTTGGTTTCAACAACCGAGGATTAACTCTTGGCACTCTGAATTATCCTTACTGGTTAGCCAGTTTTGATCCAGTTGGTGACGGCAACCAAGCGATGATCATGGCTGGCAGCAATGAGGTGCGTATGTACAGTGCGCAAGCCACCGGCTTTATTCCCGGCAATGCCAGTCGGGTATATCGCTTACCAGCTGGCTTGGTTGTTGACGGTGCGCCTATCTTTGTTTACGACCCAGTCTCATTTGCATATCAAATGGGTATTGTGGCTCACGATACATTAGCCGGAGTTTGGCGACAGATCTGGCTGGAAACTTTTGGAGCCCAAGCTCCTACTTGGTCTGGAAGGAATGGGTCGGCTAACAATAACCGATTCAATCCCCACTTAGGGAGTCCGCCAGACTTTGGAGGAGATTGCCCGCCGGGAGTGGATACCATTTTCTGCACTGCCAGTACAGTGATTTCACCAAACCATAGCTCGTTGGCGCTGTGGTATAAGGTATGTGGTCATCCGGAGTGGGTGATTGAAGGGTATAAAGTGGAAGTAGACACCACAATGAGTGGGGAAAATTTCTTCCAATTTACTACCTTTGTTCCGCCGGCAGAATACAATCGTTCCGGTTTTCACCTGATACCAGTTTCTAATCTGCCGGATAAAGGATTGGTCCATATTCGCGCTTTGTTATCTGACGAGCCAGATGAATTAGACGGTTATTGGCTCTGGCAAGGCCGGATCATGGAATTCCCGGTGATCAACTAAGCAAGTTACCTAACCTAACCAAAACCCCGCAATTTGACGAGAAATCGTTGAATGGCGGGGTTTTTCTTTTATCCTTGCCAAAATTGCTATTTGTGCTAGAATATTTGCATATTTAACCATAATTATGAGTAGAAATTCTTTATTCCAACGGACAGAATCCGTTAGCAAAAACCGCGTGCGGTTTACTTTTTTGTTTATTTTAATCATTACCGTTTTAGCGGGATTAATAATCTGGCCTCAAGCACCCGGCTGGTTTGGTAAATTCCGCATTCATTTAGGCTTGGATTTGCAAGGCGGAACCCATTTAGTCTACCAGGCTGATGTTTCCCAGTTTGCCGGTGAAGAAAAGAAAGAAGCAGTAGAAGGAGTAAGAGACGTAATTGAGCGCCGCGTCAATGCTTATGGCGTATCCGAACCGACTGTGCAAACTAATTACAGCGGAGATAATTACCGGATTATCGTTGAATTAGCCGGAGTGAAAGATGTAAATGAGGCAATTAAGATGATTGGCGAGACTCCGCTATTGGAATTTAAGGTGCAGGGACAAGCTCCAGTTGAAGATAATTTGGAAGCTAATAATGAGATACTAAAGCAAGCTAATGAGGTACTAGTTAAGGCTTTGGCTGGAGAAGATTTTGCCGCTTTAGCCCAGCAATACAGCCAGGATACTGTTTCTGCTCAGCAGGGCGGTGAATTAGGTTGGGCTAAAAGAGGATTATTTGTGCCAGAATTTGAAAAAGCTATTTTTGATGATTTAAAAGTAGGGGAGATATCTAAGGAATTGGTAACTTCCCAATTTGGCTACCATATCATCAAGAAATTAGATGAAAGAATTGCGGAAGACGGGCAAATGGAAGTTTCTTCTGCCCACATTCTGTTAAAAAACCAGAATGCTGATCTTAATGCCAATTGGGAAAATACAGCATTATCCGGCCGGCAATTGGAAAGAAGTAATCTGGAATTCGATCCTCAAACTAACCGGCCATTAGTAGCTTTATCTTTTAACGATGAGGGCAAGAACTTGTTTGCTCAAATTACCGAAGCTAATGTAGGCAAGCCAGTGGCTATTTTTCTTGATGGTAATTTAATTTCTGCCCCAACTGTCCAGGAAGCCATTAAAGAGGGTAGGGCGGTGATTACGGGCAATTTCAATGTCCAGGAAGCTAAAGATATGGTGAGACGCTTAAATTCCGGAGCTCTGCCGGTGCCAATTGAATTAATTAGCCAGCAGACAATTGGTGCTGGTTTAGGTGTTGCTTCCGTGGAAAAAAGCTTATTAGCTGCAATTATTGGATTCCTGGGTGCAGCTTTGTTTATGATTAGCTATTACCGCTTACCTGGCTTAATTTCTGTTTTTGCTTTAATTATCTATTCAGCAGTGACTTTAGCTATCTTTGAAATGATTCCAGTCACTTTGACTTTGGCGGGTGTGGCTGGTTTTGTTCTGTCAATTGGCATGGCAGTGGATGCTAACATTCTAATTTTTGAACGCACTAAAGAGGAACTATATGAGGGAAGAAGCTTAGAAACTGCTGTGGAAAACGGCTTTCTGCGCGCTTGGTCATCCATTCGGGATTCAAACATCTCCTCAATTATTACCTGTATAATTTTAGCTTGGTTTGGCACTTCCATTGTCAAAGGCTTTGCCATTACTTTGGCTATTGGTATTTTAATATCCATGTTTTCAGCTATTACCGTTACTAGAACCTTGATGAGGATGATAGTAAATAAAAAGCTGGAAAATAAGCTAACCTGGTTTGGAGTAAATAAAGTAACTAAGGAATAATATGTTTGATATCATTAAACGCACAAAAATTTGGTTTACAATTTCTGGTATATTAATGGCCGTCAGTCTGGTGTTTATCGCAATGGGCGGCATACGCTTAGGTATAGATTTTACCGGCGGCAGCTTGATGGAAGTATCCTTCCAACCTAACCGACCGGAAATCCCCCAAATAGAAGAAGCTTTGCTGTCGGCAGAAATAAAATCAATTCATGTGCAGCCAACAGAAAACAATAATTACCTCTTGCGTTTTGAGACAGTTAATGAAAATAAGCACGCAGAAGTAGTGGAAAAAATAAACACCTTAGCTAGTAATCAGCAGCTAACGGTCGAGGAATTGCGCTTTGAATCTATTGGTCCAATTGTTGGGCAGGAGCTGAAAACTAAAGCAATTCAGGCGATCATTATTGTTCTAATCTGTATTGTTTTATATATTGCCTATGCTTTCCGCAAGGTATCCCAGCCAGTTTCTTCTTGGAAATACGGCTTAGCCGCGATCATTGCTTTATTTCATGATATCTTAATTCCCACCGGTATCTTTGCCGCTCTGGGCTACTTCTTAAATTGGGAAATTGATATCTTATTTGTCACTGCTTTATTAACTATTTTAGGCTTTTCTGTCCATGATACCATTGTTACCTTTGACCGAATCAGAGAGAAGCTGTTTCGAGAGCATAATAAAAGTTTTGAAGAAGTCGTTAATATCAGTATTAATGAAACCATTGTCAGATCAATTAATACCTCATTAACCACTATGATTTCTTCTTTAGCAGTCTATATCTTTGGAGGAGAAACCATTAAAAACTTTATGTTGGTATTGATTATTGGCTTTATTGTTGGTACTTATTCTTCCATCTTTATTGCTTCTCCTATTTTAGTAATTTGGAACAAATTTGCTAAAAAATAGCTAAAATTAGCTAAGATTTTAAGATAAGTCAGGGTGGTAAATATCACCTTGACTTTTTTTATCAAATATGTTATGCTACAACATATTTAAATAATTTAAGTCAAATTTTATGAGTTCCATTTTGGACCAGGTTATGACAGAAAAGCAATTAGCTCATCTTTCCGAGTTCAATCCAGCACAAACGGTTGAGCGGATTTTAGGCATTTTATCTGAACGTGAGCAGGATATTTTAAAAATCCGCCATGGTTTATGTGGTTGCGAAAAGAAAACCCTGGAAGATATTGGTAAGCAATATAAAATTACCCGCGAGCGCGTTCGTCAGATTGAGAATTCATCTCTAAAGAAAATCAGCAAGAATTTTGATCAGAATTTCTTAAAACATATTGAAGATATTGCTAATGCAGTTTTAAGGGAACATGGCGGCATGATGTCAGAAAATAATCTGACCAAGGAACTATTACTGGTTCCTGGTAATACTGATACCAATCGTTCCGCTATTAATTTTGTTTTAAACCAGCTATTAAACCACCGTTTCCACTTCAACCGTGAAGGCAAAGAGCATTATAGTTTTTGGAAAATTCCCGAAGCCTCCATTGAATTTTTCCATGATACAGTGGGCAATATCCATGCCATTGTTAAAGATCATGGTGAAACCCTGACTTTAGACCAGTTGATGGAAAAAGTAACCAACAGCGATTTCTACAAAACCAATGATGATTTAACAGATAAGGTGGTGGTTAACTTTTTGGATATTACTAAGAAGCTAGAAAGCAATCCTTACCAGGAATGGGGTTTGGCAGAGTGGCCAAGCATTAGCCCGCGCCGTATGAATGATAAGATTTACGTAGTGCTGAAGAAAGAAAACCGCCCCTTGCATTTTACTGAGATTGCCGAGATTATCAACCGAGCCAAATTTGATGATCGCCAGGCTTATCCGGCTACTATCCATAATGAACTTATTTTAGATAATAAATACGTCTTAGTTGGCCGCGGTATCTATGCCTTAAAAGAATGGGGTTACAAACCCGGCGTAGTAGCTGATGTTATTGCTGAAATTATCAATGAACAAGGCCGCCCTTTGAGTAAAAAGGAGATTGTAGCTGAGGTGATGAAGAAAAGGATGATCAAGGAAACTACCATTACCCTAGCCTTGATGAATAAAGAGCGCTTTGTCCGCGACAGCAACGGCAAATACTCCCTTAAGGAAAGTTAAAATTTCTGACTATAAAATAACTCGCCCTACTAAGTAAATTTTAAGCGAGTTATTTTATTGCCTAAACACAGGCAAACTTTGAAAAGTTTTCCAATAACTTATATAATATAAGGGTTATCCGCAACTAGGCCTGAGTGGTCTAAAAACAAAAAGATAAATGGAAATACAGATATTTAATTTTTCACTAGATTTTACCCCGTTGTTTAATATTGGCAATGAGGGTATATTAGCTACCAGTTGGTATATATTCATCAACGGCGGTTGGGTATTTTTTGCCTATATTACCGCTGTTTTTATTTTCTACCTCTGGTGGATGTCTAGGCAAGGAAAATGGGCTGCTACCAATAAATTCATATTATTAGCAGTAGATGTTCCTAAAGACACTGAACAGACTCCCAAGGCAGTAGAACAGCTGTTTTCTACTTTATCTGGCGCTCATACGGAATTCTCCAAGTGGGAAATATACTATAAAGGAATGTTTCAATTAGCTTTCAGTTTTGAAATAGTCAGTATTGATGGTTATGTGCAGTTTTTAATTCGCACTCCTTCCCATTTCAGAGACTTGGTGGAAAGTTCAATCTATTCACAATATCCTGATGCGGAGATTACTGAAGTAGAGGATTATACCAAAGATATTCCAGCTTTTCCTAATGATCAGTTTAAAATGTGGGGAGCGGAGATAGTATTGGCTAATAAAGATGTTTATCCTATTAGAACCTATCCTTTTTTTGAAGATAAAGTCTCTGGTGAATATAAAGATCCAGTAGCTTCTATTTTAGAGACCATGAGCAAGATAAAGGCCGGAGAACAAGTTTGGCTGCAGATTATTGTCAAACCAACCGGTTTTGACTGGCCTAAAAGAGCTACCGCTGAAGCTTTTAAACTAGCTGGTAAAAAAATGCCGGCTAAACCAGTAGGGGTTACTGCTAAAACAGTGGAATGGACTTATGATACCTTAAGAAAAATGGGAGACAGCTTAATTCCAGTAGTAGAAGGCGGGGAAACTAAAAGCAAGGATGATCTACCAAGCTTAATGCTGCATTTAACACCAGGACAGCGCGCTGCTATTGAAGCGATTGAAAATAAATCTTCTAAAATGGGATTTTTATGCAAAATGCGCTTAATTTACTTTGCTCCGGAAGATGTTTATTCTGCTGGAAGAGTAGTTTCCGCAGTATTTGGCTCAATTAAGCAATTTGCCGTTTTAGATTTAAACTCTTTTAAGCCAGATAAAAAAACTAAAACTTCCGTTCCATATTTTTCTAAGATGAGATATAAAGAACGCAGCCGGAAGCTTATGATGAATTACAAATTTCGTGAATCTTATGCCGGAGCTGCTGCTTATATCCTTAACACTGAAGAATTAGCTTCACTTTGGCATTTTCCAAGCAAATACATTACCGCCCCATCTTTGCGTAAGACTACAGCCAAGAAAACCGCTGCCCCAGCTTCTTTGCCTGTGGTGGAAGAGGAAAACAGCGGAACTAAGGAAGAGCTTAAAAAACAGCTGGAAAATACTAATTACTCCTTTGATTTAGATAATAACTATTTTGAGGATAAATTTGCTAAAAAATCCCCGGTTGCTCCAGTTCGTGGAAAAAACCAGCCACCGGCTAATTTACCTACTGTAGAATGAGAGAAATAATTACTTTTGCTCAAACTAATTTCCGTAATTCCAAGCATAATTTTGGAATAAAAACCGACGATAGGCGCCGGCATATGTATTTGATTGGCAAAACTGGCATGGGCAAATCTACTGTCCTAGAAAATATGATTATCCAAGACATTCAAGCTGGTCATGGCGTCTGCGTAATTGATCCCCATGGTGACTTAGTAGAAAAGATTGTAGACTTTATTCCACCGCACCGCATTAACGATGTGGTATATTTCAATCCAGCTGACTTGGACTACCCAATTGCTTTTAATGTTTTGGAAAGCGTGGATGAAGACCAAAGGCATTTGGTAGTCTCTGGATTAATTGGGGTCTTTAAGAAAATCTGGGCAGATTCTTGGGGTCCACGCTTAGAATATGTTCTGCACCATGCCATTTCTGCCTTATTGGAATACCCCGGCTCAACTCTATTGGGAATTATGCGGATGCTGGTAGACAAAGGTTTTCGCAAGAGGGTAATTAACAAAGTGAGCGATCCGGTGGTTAAATCTTTCTGGGTAGATGAATATTCCAAATACCCGGACCGTTTCCAATCTGAAGCAATTGCTCCTATCCAGAACAAGGTGGGCAGATTTTTGTCATCTTCTTTAATCCGTAATATTTTAGGCCAAGTCAAATCTTCTTTTGAAATGCGGGATATTATGGATTCACAGAAAATTCTGCTGATGAATCTAGCTAAAGGAAGAGTGGGCGAGGATAATTCCGCTTTGTTAGGCGCGATGATGATCACCAAGATCCAGTTGGCTGCCATGAGTAGGGTTAATATTCCGGAAAAAGAGCGGAAAGATTTCTATCTTTATGTTGATGAATTCCAGAATTTTGCTACAGAATCCTTTGCTAATATTCTCTCTGAAGCGCGTAAATACCGCTTAAATTTAATCATTGCCCATCAATACATTGAGCAGGTGGATGAAAAGGTGCAAGCAGCTGTCTTTGGCAATGTCGGAACTATTGTCTCTTTCCGCGTAGGAGCAGTGGATGCAGAAGCTTTGGAAAAAGAATTCTTCCCGGTTTTTACGCAGGAGGATTTGGTTAATCTGCCTAAGTATGAAATCTATTTAAAGCTTATGATCGACGGCGTGGCTTCCGAAGCTTTTTCCGCCCTAACCTTGCCGCCCATTAAGCTTACAGATAGCGGCATGGATGTTAGAAATAAAGTAGTGCAAGTATCCCGTGAGCGCTATGCTAAACCTCGGGAAATAATTGAGGAAAAAATTATTCGCTGGTCAGAAACCAAAGATGAAGATGGGGAAGATGAAAAGCCGCGCCCTCATTATTTCCAACCTGCTGGAGAGGAAAGAAAGAGTAGGCCAAAAAATGACCGGCCAAGGCCTCGTAAATTCGACACTAAGCAAAGTATTAATAAAATAGATAAAATTAAACCGGGAGATCCTTTACCAGAACCTTTAGAAGTAATCTGCTCCTTTTGCGGTGGTCCGACTATTATTTCCTTTGAACCAGATCCTAATAAGCCTATTTACTGCCAGAATTGCTTGAAATTAGCTAAGGAAGGTAAGATTCCTGCTCCTTCTAGTATTAAGAAAGTCCGGGAAGAAGTAGCCAGTGATCTGCAAGAAGATAATGAGGGTTTTGTCTCCTTAGCTGATGCTTTAAAAAATAAACCCCAGACTTTCAATGCTCCTTCGGTTAAAACTGAAGACAGTCAAGATAATATACTTAAGCCGGGACAAACCATTAAATTTTAATCATGGCTTATTATTTAAAAATTAAAAAGCTGGATATTAAAACCGGGCAATCTAATATTGCCTTGCTTAATGTGGATGAAGCCATGCGCTATGGCATTAAAGCCGGAGATAAGATTCGCATTTGCTGGCAAGGTAAAGAAGTAATTGCCGAAGCTAATACTTCCGAACAGAAGGTTTCTGCTGGACAAATCGGCCTCTACCGGGATATCTGGGAAAAAAGAAAAATTCCAGATAACACTATTGCAGAAATAGAGTTTTTAGAAAGAGCTGCTTCTGTTCAAGCTATTAAAAAAAGATTGTTAGGCAAAAAACTTACTTACCAGGAATTTCATCAAATTTTTAAGGACATTTCCACCGGTGTTTTAACTAGAACAGAAACCACATATTTTGTCGCTTCCGGCTTTATGCATGAGTATACCGACCAAGAATTGTATTATATGACTAAAGCCATGGCGGAAACTGGTGAAGAATTGAAGTTTCCCGGCATTGTAGCAGACAAGCATTCAGTAGGAGGCCTGGCAGGCAACCGGACTAGCATGGTGGTTATTCCTATTATTGCTTCTTTAGGACTCACCATACCAAAAACCTCTTCCCGGGCTATTACTTCTCCAGCTGGTACAGCAGACACTATGGAAGTTCTTGCTCCAGTTAGTTTTGATGCCAAAGAAATAAGAAGGATAGTAAATAAAATAGGCACTTGCATGGTTTGGGGCGGTGGAGTGAATTTGGCTCCCGCTGATGATAAAATCCTTAAAGTATCCTACCCCTTATCTTTAGAACCTTACAGCAAAATGCTGGTTAGCATTATGGCAAAAAAAGTGGCTACTGGCGTTACTCATTTGGTTATTGACATGCCCGTTGGTCCTTCTACCAAAATACCGCATATGGAAATAGCTAAAGACTTAGAGAAGAAATTTAAATACTTAGCTAAGAAATTTAAGATTAAAATTAAGGTAGTAATCATCAAAACCGACGATCCGGTTGGTCGCGGTGTTGGCCCGGTATTAGAAGCCAGAGACGTTTTAAGAGTCTTACAGCAGAAAGACAATTATCCGGCAGATTTGGCCAATAAATCCATTCATTTAGCTGGAACCCTGTTAGAATTAACCGGTAAGGCTAAAAAAGGCCAAGGCGCGCCAATGGCTTGGAAAGCCTTGGAATCCGGTGCTGCTTGGAAAAAAATGCAGGAGATTATTAAAGAGCAAGGCGGTAATCCTAATATCAGTTCTGAAGATATTGTGGTTGGTGCTAACAAAAAATACTTTGAAGCGCCAAAGAGTGGGCACATAACCTTTACTGACAATAAGGCGATTAATATTGTTACCAGAATATTAGGCGCTCCGGCAGATAAAATGGGCGGAGTGTATTTGAATAAAGAATATGGTGATCATGTTAAAAAAGGAGAGCGCTTATTTACCCTATATTCTCGTAATCGGGAAAGGATTAAATTAGCTACTAAAGCTTTAGAAAAGCACCCAATATTTAAAATTGGTAAATAAGCTAAAGAAAAAATCGCCTAAAAAGATTGTTAGGCGATTTTAATTTTGTCTTTGCCTTTGGTGATTTGTCGACAGCGCCAGCGGAAGGAAAACTTAATACGAGATTTACCGTAGGTGATGTCTTTAGGCAAATTACTGCTATCAAAAGAATTAGCAATAAATTGCAGATGTTCTTTGGGTATCTTCCGATACAAAGTCTGCTGGAAAACACTTATTGTTGGCCAGCGAACAAACCAAGCTTTTTTCCAGACCTCTTCTTTTGTGCAATAAATTAACTTTTTAAAAAACAGCGGAAAAAGCAAAGAAAGGAGCGAAAGAAAAGCAAGGTACCAAAGTAGAAACCTGATCATTTTTTATCCTCCAAAATAAAGAACGGTTAAGACTTTATATTTATAAATCAAGGAGCTAATCTTGTCAATTATAAGAAAAACACCCCAAGGAATATTTTCTTAGGGTGTTTTACAAAGAAGAGTCTATTCAGACTAGTCTGAAGGAAAAGGCTGGTCGGTGATTTCCTGCCAGTAGTCGGGATTAACCCAAAGCAAAGTACTATCTTCACCGCGAATACATTTGATCAGCGACTCAAGGCCAAGGAATTTATGGCCATCGGAAGTGAAGTGAAAAGTGCCAAGTCCGCCCTGAATAGTGCCGGACTTAACCATGAGAAGATTTTTGGAGGTTTCAACTCCAGGTAAAAGAGTTCTACTGTCATCGCGAAGATTGACCGTAGTAACAATTACAAAGCCACCGGTGTAATTCCAAAGTGACGGAGGGTTTTTGAAATTTTCCATGCTTTCCTCAAAAGATTAGTGAAGGGTACGTTATAGAAAAATAATAATAACAATAATTATTAATTTTGTCAATGATTATTGACTAAAAACCCTATAAATACTATAGTTTTAGCATGTTTTGGAAAAAGACTAAGGAAAAATACAAAGTATTAGTTGGTTTATCTGGCGGCGTAGATTCAGCTGTTACTGCCTTATTATTACTTCAAGAAGGCCATCAGGTAGAAGCAGCATTTATGAAAAACTTTTCTAAAGCCGTTAATGCTAATTCTGAATGCCCTTGGAAAGAGGATTATGCTGAAGCGCAAAAGGTAGCTAAAAAGCTAAATATTAAGCTTCATTTTTGGGATTTTGAAAAAGAGTACCAAGAAACAGTGGTTAAGTATCTATATGAAAGCTATGCCGCTGGCTTAACTCCTAATCCGGATATTTTATGCAATTCAGAAATCAAATTTAAGTTATTTTTAAATAAAGCTTTAGCGGCTGGTTTTAATAAAATCGCTACTGGCCATTATGCCCGCTTAAAATACTCAAAAGGGTATTACCATCTGCTTAAAGCTAAGGATAATAGCAAGAATCAGGTATACTTTTTAGCCGGGTTGCAGCAGGAGCAATTAAAACACTCCTTATTCCCTCTGGGAAAAATAACTAAAGCTAAAGTAAGACAGATTGCCAGAGACAATGCTTTGCCTAATGCCGAAAGAAAAGACAGCCAAGGCATTTGCTTTGTCGGCAAAGTTAAGCTCAAGGATTTCCTTCAGCAGAAAATTGCACCGCAGCCGGGAGAAATAGTCAACACTAAAGGAGAAGTAATTGGCCAACACCAAGGAATTTTTTACTTTACTATCGGGCAGCGCCAGGGCATTAATATTGCTGATCAAGAGCCTTTGTATGTTATTAAAAAAGACTTGGAGAATAATCAGCTAATAGTTGGCCATAAAAATGAAAAAGAACTATACCAGAAAAAGATCATAGTCAATAATTGGCATTGGCTGGGTAAAGAATTCAAGTTTCCCTTAAAAGCTAAGGGGGAGATTCGCTACCATCAAATAGACCAAAAGATAAAGGTTAAAAAACTAGCTAATAATCAATGGCAGGTGGAATTTAAAAAACCCCAGTTTGCCGTAGCTTCGGGCCAAATTTTAGCTATTTTTAAAGGTCAGGAACTAATTGCTTCTGCCACCATTGTTTAATTGACTAAAAAGCAATAAATTCATATAATAATTATATGAAACTACAGATTAGGAGAATAATGAATTGGCTAAGCTTAGCGTTTTTTTTACTAGGCTTATTTTTCCTTATTTACGATGGCGATTTAATTGTCTTTGGTGGTTATACTCTATTTGCCATTATTATTTTCTTGCCTAGAATTATTTACCGCCGCTTAGGCTTACATACGCATTTTTCCCATGAAATGCTGGATTGGATTGAGATTGGCTTTTCCGTAACCATTGTTTTATCGGTGGCCGGCTACTTATGGCTATTCAAGCGCTTATTTGACTATGACACCTATGTTCATTTCTTTTCCCCGTTGGTTTGTTTTATTCTGGTAGCCATCTTTGTCTCTGCTGGCATCCAGCATTGGAAAGTGGAAAAAGTGCATAAGTCGGATGTTATATTAGCTACCTTGGTAATCATGGTTTCTTTAATCTTAATCTGGGAATTATTTGAATACAGCGTTACTATTTTTACCAACAAGAATATGTTTTTTGACTTCCACCAGAAAGATGACACTCTGTATGACGTAGTAGCCGGTTTCTTAAGCATGCCGCTAGCTGCTGTTATTGTCTACAAATACCATGACTGGTTTTTTGAAAAGATTAATGCTAAAAATTTTGTAAAAAAAGATGACCAACGAGAAAATAACCGCTAAGGAGTTAAGAGAAAAATTTCTAAACTTTTTCCAAAGTAAAAACCATACCATTATTTCCTCCAGTTCGCTGATCCCAGACAATGATCCGACGGTTTTATTTATTACCGCCGGTATGCAGCCCCTAGTCCCTTATTTGCTTGGGCAGGATCATCCGGGAGGAAAGCGCTTGGCTAATGTCCAGAAATGCTGGCGCACTGGAGATATTGAAGAAGTGGGGGATACTTACCACCACACTTTTTTTGAAATGCTTGGCAATTGGTCTTTAGGAGACTATGACCGGCTAACCGCTATTGATTACGCCTGGGAGTTTGTTACTAAAATTTTACAGTTAGATAAAAGCCGCTTAGCAGTTTCCGTCTTTGGCGGCAATACTGACTTACCAGACTATGACAAAGAAGCGGAAGACAAGTGGTTGAGCCTAGGACTATCTCGCGAGCGCATTGCCCATTTAGCAGACAACTGGTGGGGTCCAGCAGGACAAGTAGGGCCTTGTGGACCAGATACAGAAATATTCTATTGGAGCAGTACTGAACCAGTACCAGAAGCTTTTGATCCTAATGATAGCCGCTGGGTGGAAATCTGGAACAATGTCTTCATGGAGTACAATAAGACAATAAATGGAAGTTTTGAGCCTTTATTACAGAAGAATATCGATACCGGTATGGGTTTGGAAAGAACCACTGCCGCTTTGAATAACTTAAATGATAATTATTTAACAGACTTATTCCAGCCAATTATTTCTGAATTGGAAAGAATTTCCAACAAAAAATATACAGATAACCCTAAAGCTTTCCGAATTATTGCCGACCATCTGCGCAGCGCTACTTTCTTACTAGGCGATCCGTTAGGAATTTCCCCAGCCAATACCGGCCAGGGCTATGTTTTGCGCCGCGTCATTAGGCGGGCTATTCGCTTTGCTAAGGAATTAGGCATTACTAATTCTTTTACTACCCAATTAGCAACAGTAGTCATTAAGATGTTTAAGGATGTTTATCCCGAACTGGAGCAAAACCAGAAATTTATTATTGATGAACTAGTGAAAGAGGAAGCGCAATTCCGCAAAACCTTGGAAAAAGGCTTAAGAATTTTTGAACAAAAGCATAACCAAGCTATTTCCGGCAAAGATGCTTTTGATCTATACCAAACTTATGGCTTCCCCATTGAAGTAATTATTGAAGAAACAGTTAAACGTGGTTTGGAATTCAGCGAAAAAGAAAAACAAGAGTTTGAAATAGAATTAAAAAAGCACCAAGAATTATCTCGCACTGCAGCAGCTGGTATGTTTAAAGGCGGTTTAGCAGATCATGGGGAAATGAGCATTAAATACCATACTGCTACGCATTTATTAAACCAATCTTTGCGTACTATCTTAGGCAATCATGTGGAACAGCGGGGCAGTAATATCAACACTGAACGTTTGAGATTTGATTTCTCTCATCCAGACAAAATGACTGCTGAACAAATTAAGCAAGTGGAAGATTTAGTGAATGAGAAGATTAAGGAAGCTTTACCAGTATCTAGCCAAGAAATGACTGTGGACGAAGCTAAGGCAGCAGGAGCCCTGGGTGTCTTTACCCATAAGTACGGGGAAAAAGTCAAAGTATACTCCGTAGGAGACTTTTCTAAAGAAATCTGTGGTGGACCGCATGTCAGTAATACTTCAGAATTAGGACATTTTAAAATCTTGAAAGAGGAGTCATCGTCTTCTGGTATTAGAAGGATAAAAGCAGTATTGGAGTAATTGACAATTATCCATATTTTTACTAAGATAATTAACTAAAATCAAAAATGAACATTCAAATAAGTAATCATAATTTTGACCTAACTGACAGCTTCCGCGAGTACATTAATGACAAGTTTTCCGCCCTAGATAAGTACCAGGAAAACATTGTTTCTTTTACTGTCATTCTCTCCCGCGATCAGCATCACCAAAAAGGAGAAGTGTATACTGTGGAGGCTAATGTTAATATGCCGGCCAAAAACCATGTTACTATCCGGGAAACCAGTGAAGATGCCCGGGCAGCCGTAGATATTGTCCAGGAAAAATTAGCCAGACAATTAGTAAAATTCAAAGACAAGTTTACCAGTAAGCAGAAGAAAGGCAATAAATACCTAAATGCTTTAAAATTTTGGAATAAATAACCCTTAATAAATGTCGCTACTCAAAAAGATTTTCGGTGATGCTAACCAGAAATACCTAAAAAGCCTGCAGCCAAACATTGATGCTATCAATGCTCTGGAAACAGACTTACAGAAATTATCTGACGCCGAATTAAAAACTAAAAGCTTAGAACTGAAACAACAAGCGCAAGCAGGCACTAATTTAGATGAACTCTTGGTGCCGGCTTTTGCTTTGGTAAGAGAAGCGGCGGTCAGAACTTTAAAACAAAGGCATTTCGATGTGCAGTTAATCGGCGGCATGGTCTTGCATTCCGGTCAAATTGCCGAAATGAAAACTGGTGAAGGAAAAACTCTAACTTCTACTTTAGCTACTTACCTTAATGCTTTGGCTGGCAAAGGTGTGCATGTAGTGACGGTTAATGACTACTTAGCTAAGCGTGATGCCACCTGGATGGGACAAATTTTTGACTTTTTAGGTTTGACGGTAGGCGTTATCCAACACCAAGCTTCTTTTCTCTATGATCCGGCTGCGGTTAACAGCCAGGATGAAGCACAACGCGATCAAGGAGTTAAAGTGGTGATGGATTTTCTGCGCCCAGTAAGCAGAAAAGAAGCTTACCAGGCAGATATTACCTATGGCACTAACAATGAATTTGGTTTTGACTATCTGCGGGACAATATGGCGCAGGATGTTGTTCAACAGGTGCAACGGGAATTGCATTATGCCATCGTGGATGAGGTGGATAGTATTTTAATCGATGAAGCCCGTACGCCTTTAATTATCTCTGCTCCTGCCGAAGAATCTGCTGGCATGTACCGCCAGTTTGCTCAACTAGTGGAAAATTTGCAGGAGAATATTGACTACAATTTGGATGAAAAAATGCGCGCCTGCACTTTAACTGAGGATGGCATTAAGAAAATGGAAAAGCTCCTCGGCATAGACAATATCTATGAGGCGGAGGGTTTACAGACTATCCACCATATGGAGCAAGCACTGCGGGCTAAGACTTTGTTCCTAAAAGATCGAGATTACGTAGTCAGAGACGGTGAAGTAGTTATTATTGATGAATTCACCGGCCGGATGATGGAAGGACGCCGTTATTCTGAAGGATTGCATCAAGCGATTGAAGCTAAAGAAAATGTGGAAGTACAAAAAGAAAGCATGACGCTGGCTACCATTACTTTCCAGAATTATTTCCGTATGTATAAAAAATTAGCTGGTATGACTGGTACGGCTGAAACTGAAGCGGAAGAAATGGCTAAGATATACAGCTTAGATGTTACGGTTATTCCAACTAATCGTCAGTTTGTCAGAAAAGATCTTCGGGATAGGATTTACAAAACAGAAAGAGGGAAAATAAAATCAATTGTCAAAGAAATTAAAAGATTGCATGAGAGTGGACAGCCGGTTTTAGTCGGCACCATTTCCATTGAAAAAAATGAAGTATTAGCCGCCAGCTTAGAAAAAGCCGGTATTCCTTTTAATATCTTAAATGCTAAGCACCATGAGCGGGAAGCGGAAATAATCGCCCAGGCCGGTGCTAAAGGAGCAGTGACGCTGGCTACCAATATGGCTGGCCGCGGCGTAGATATTATCTTAGGCGGCAAACCTTTTGACCAAAGTAAATATGAGGATATTAAAGCATTAGGAGGTCTGCATGTCTTAGGCACAGAGCGTCATGAATCCCGCCGCATAGATAACCAGCTGCGAGGACGAGCCGGCCGCCAAGGTGATCCGGGTTCCAGTCAATTCTATATCTCTCTGGAAGACGACTTGATGCGTATTTTCGGTTCAGACAGAATGAAGAAAGTAATGGATACTTTAGGATTAGACGAGGAAACCGCTATTGAAAATTCCATTATCTCCAAATCGATTGAATCAGCGCAGATGAAGGTGGAAGGACATAACTTTGACATCCGCAAGCACTTGGTGGAATACGACGATGTAATCAACAAGCATCGCCAGGTTATTTACCGCTTGCGCCAGAGATTCCTGGAATTATTCAATCCTGAAGGCAATAAAAAAGCAACGGATGAAGAGACTAAATTCAGCAGTTCTCAGGAATATATCTTGCAGCAAATTGAACAGGAATTAACAGATATTGTTTCTTTTCATACTTTAGCCAAAGAAAATACCGGGGATTTTAACGCTAAAGAAGTAATTGAAACCGTCAGGGCTATTTTCCCCTTAACCAAAGAGGAGGGGGGGCGCTTAAGCGAATTATTAGCTGCTCTGCAAAAGAATAATTCCCATGAAGAGCGGAATACAATAATTAATTATTTGACGGAAATCGCTCAAGCTAAATATTTAGCCTTGACAGAAAAGATTAACGAGGCCATTCGCTTAGGAGAAAATCAATTATGGACGCCAATGCAGCAGATTGAACGGGGCTTGGTTTTGCGCAGCATCGATACCTTGTGGGTAGAACATTTAACTGCGATGGATAAATTAAGAACTGGCATCGGCCTGCAGGGCTATGGCCAGCGTGATCCGCTGGTAGAATACAAGCGAGAAGCTTTTGGTTTGTTTAACAGCCTCTTAAGTGCCGTTCGCAAACAAATTGTCTATTCTATTTACAAAGTGGCAATTGCCAACCAAATGCGTTTACCAGCAGCTCAACAAACTAAAAAATTCCAAGAGCAGAAAGCTGGTTTTCAAGCTTTTGCCAAGGAGGCGGAAAATAGGGATAAGAATACTGTTTTGCCATCTAAGCCTAAAGACGAGGAAGGTTATAAGATTGGCCGCAATGATTTATGCTATTGCGGATCCGGGAAGAAATATAAAAAGTGTCACGGAAAATAACTATGACCATTAACTTAGGATCAACTAATGCTAATAAGCTGCAAGCGCTTAAAGAAACCCTACAGGAATACGAGCGCTTTAAAAATGCCGAAGTAATTGGCATTAAGGTAGAATCAAATGTTTCCGATCAACCTGTAACTTTAGAAGAAACTGTGCGGGGAGCAATTAATCGGGCAAAGAATGCTTATAATAATTGTGACTATAGCGTAGGCTTAGAGTCTGGATTAATGGCTGTTCCTTACACTAAAACTGGTTATATGGACATGACGGTTTGTGCTATTTATGACGGTAAAGATATACATCTAGGTATGTCTCCGGCTTGGGAATTTCCTGATAAAAGAATGACTGATGCCATCTTAAATGAAGGCTTAACCATGAGTGAGGTGGGTAATAAATTCGGCTTAACCGATAACCCTAAAATTGGAGATGCCGAAGGAGTTATTGGTATCTTAACCCACGGACATTTAGATAGAAAAGCTTATGCGCAGCCGGCTATTCATATGGCTTTATTGCATATTGATCATGATTAAAGAGAAAAAGATTAAAAGGTCAGTGGAAAAATTAAACCACTTTAATTGCTTCAATTGCCAGAAGTGGTGGTCAATTGGCGATTGGCCAAAAAAGAAAAAACATATTTTCTGTCCGTGGTGTGGAATTAAGCATAAAATTTAAATTAAGTTTAAAAATATCATGCCAGCAGATAAAATATCCATTAACAATGCCAAAATAGACAAATTATTCTATTTTGTTGCTAATGTGGTAATTTACCGCGAAACAGATCAGAAATGCTTGGTTCTTAAAAGATCATTGACGGAAAAGGTCCATCCCGGCCGCTACTGCGTACCAGGCGGTAAATTAGAATGGGCAGATATGGATCTAAAACATCCTACTAGAATAAATGGGGAAGTTCTGGATTTTGAAAACGCTGTGGAAGATTTACTAATTAGAGAAGTTAAAGAAGAAGCAGGTATTAATATTAACAAAGACTTTAAATACCTAAACAGCGTGGCTTTTGTTAGACCGGATGAAACTCCGGTAATTTTAGTTAAATTTGCCGCTAAATATGCGAGTGGAGAAGTTAAATTTGAAGAGGGTGCCTTTGAAGATTATACCTGGGTGGACGCAGAGACTGTAAAAAAATTAGACTGTATTGATGGTATACCGGAAGAGATTAAAAAGACAATTGAATTGTTTAAAAATGACTAATGAATTAATCTTACAAGTCGGCGTTAAAGCTTTAATTAAGAATAAAGAAGGAAAATTCTTATTGGTTTATCGTGCAGATAAAAAATACTCTCAGGATGTAATAGATAAAAAAGTAGCTGGACACTGGGATATTGTCGGTGGAAGAATAAATGTTGGGGAAAATTTAATAGATAACTTAAAAAGAGAAATTAAAGAGGAAACTAACTTAGATTTAACTGGAGAACCTAAACTTTTATCTGCTCAGGATATTTTCCGTAAAGTAGGCCATCATGTTATTCGTCTTACTTATTTAGCGGAAGCAGAGGGGGAAATTAAATTAGATCAAGAAGAAAACACAGATTATCAATGGCTAACCTGGGAAGAATTGAATAATCTAGAGGATATAGACACTTTCTTTCAGGAATTATTAGATAAAAAAATAATAGAAAACAGTTTATGAGTTGGTTTTTTATCGCTTTAATTGCACCAGCTTTCTGGGCAGCTAGTAATTTTATTGATAAATATTTATTAAATAAATATTTTCAAGACTTAAAACCCGAAGTCTTAGTAATAATTTCATCATTAGTTGGTATTTTAGTTGTTCCTTTAATAGCTATTTTTGTTCCAGGAGTCTGGCAAATTAATATAAAAGATTTATTGATATTATTAATTAGTGGAATTCTGTTAATGGTGACCCTTTTCCCTTATTTATATGCTTTAATGGACGAGGATGTCTCTTCAATAACTACTATTTTCCAAACTATTCCCATTTTTAGTTATATCTTAGGCTTTATATTTTTAAATGAAACTTTAAATGATAAGCAAATATTTGCTTCTTCCTTAATAATTTTTGGCGCTATCGGTATATCCCTAGATTTATCAACAAAAAAATTAAAGTTTAAAAGCAAGCCCTTCTTCCTGATGTTATTAGCATCATTCTCTTTTTCTTTTGCTTTTTTCTTATTTAAATTTGTGACTATTGCTGATAATTATTGGGTAAGCAACTTCTGGCTTTATATTGGCACCTTAATTCCAGCAATATTTATGTTGATTTTTATAAAAAAATATAGACATGATTTCTTCCAAGCTATCAGCAAACATAAAACAACAGTAATCGGCTTAAATATTGTTAATGAAGTATTGGATACGGCAGCTAAAATGGCTATGAATTTTGCCACTTTATTAGTGCCCCTAGCCTTGGCCTGGGTAGTTAATGGCTTTCAGCCCTTACTGGCTCTTTTTTATGGGATAATTCTGACTATATTCTTTCCTAACATAATTAAAGAGGATATATCGAAAAAGATCGTTTTACAAAAATTAGTCTTTATTATTTTTATGTTTATTGGCGGATATTTACTGAATTAGAAAAGCCGCCATAAGCTTTACCACTCCCGATCGATTTCCCAACCAACATCGGAGAATAAAAACTTAATGACGGCTCACCCCCGCTAACCACTAATACAGTACAATCATACTAAGTCAGCAAAAAAGCCTCCACCAGGAAACTGAAACAGTCTCTTTTGGGTATACGCAGCCGCCACTGGGGTTTAGAAAGGAGATGGCCCAAAAGCTATCGGCAGTGCTGTTCCTGGTGGAAAAATAGTAAGAACTAATTTGTATTAAAATACCAAGTAATTAAATATTTGTCAAATGGAAAAAACTTTAACTCTAAGCTTTATTAGACAAGGAAATCAATTGTTATTAGGCTTTAAGAAGCGGGGATTTGGTGTTGGGCGCTGGAATGGCTTTGGTGGTAAGGTAGAGGAAGATGAAACCATTATCCAAGCAGCAGCTAGAGAAATTAAAGAAGAGTGCGGCTTAACAGCTATAAACTTAGAGCATTTTGGTTTAATTAAATTTATTTTCCAGAATAGCGGAGATATTCTCAATGTCCATTTCTTTCAAACCAGAGAATTTACAGGGCAAGCTCAAGAAACAGAAGAAATGAAACCGCAATGGTTTAATGAAGACAGTATTCCTTTTATAAAGATGTGGCCAGATGATCCTTTGTGGTTTCCCTTATTTTTAGCCAATAAAAAATTTGAAGGAGTAATTACTTTTGCAGATATGGATAATATTGTTGATCACAAAATTAAAGAAATTTAAAATGGGCAAGGTAATAATTATTTTTGTTATTGTCATGGGTGTAATTTCTTCTTTCCGCTATGTTAAAACTAAAGCGGAAGTGCAGCAATTTATCCAGGCAGAAGTTAATCGTTTTGAACTTTGCCTAAACATGTGCCAAGATAATTTCTGTACGGCGGATATTGAAGGGAATTACAGCTGCCCAGGCCATGGTTTTACTAATTGCCAAGCAACCTGCAAATTAAAATATGATAAGTAAATTTGACAGTTAAGTTATTGGTGGTATAGTAAAGGTAGAAAGAGGCACATTTCACCACTATTTAGAAAGGGGTAAGTCATGTTATCTAGATCAAGCCCCAAAACGGGGCAAAAACCAGAAGACCTAGCCAGTCACTTACAGCAACTTTCCAATGCCGGTTACAGTTTTACCTGCACCAATCCGAAATGTCTGGCCACTTACGACGTCAGACCAAGCAACAATCGCTGCCATTTTTGTCAGCAACCAGTAGAGGATATCAAGACCGCCATCGGCAAACTGCCATCACACCATCTCCACTTCGGAAAACCGCAATGAAAAATTTGCTAACTCCCACCCCATAAAAGCCTATTTCTTTCCTAAGAGATAGGCTTTTTCTTTGGCCAAAATCCGTTTTTTTGGTATAATTTCCCTATATGCTTTTAATTAGAATCATCTTATTCCTAGCTTTATTTTCCTTACCACCAGCGGTATTAGCTGCTGAAATAAGCTTTAATGATGCTAAAGCTTGGGATTTTAAAAACAGTGAAGCAGTCAGTGATTATAATTTTGATGGCAGCGCTTTAAGCAATTGGCAAGACTGGCAGATTGCTACTATTGATCTTGGTAATGATGGTAATGAGGAATTAATAGTGGCAGCCGGTATTGGCAGTCAGCCAGAGATAAAAATCCTGCAAGCTAATGGCCAGCAGATTTCCCGCTGGCTAGCCTATGATGAAAAAATGCTTAATGGCGTGGAATTGGCAATAGCTGATTTAGATAATGATGGCCGACAGGAGATTATTACCGGAGTAGGCGAGGGAGCCGGCTCTCATATTCGGATTTTTAATAGTGCTGGGCAAGCAGTCTTAAGCAGCGGTTGGTTTGCTTGGCCTGGAGAAAATAGGGGAGTTAAGATTATTGCTTTACAGGCAGATAATGATATTGAAAAAGAAATTGCCGCCGCTATCCAAAAGGAAGATAAGATTCTAATTAAAATCTTTGATTATTCCGGAACAGAATTATTCTCCTGGCAAGTTGCTGATAACTTTGGTAAGGATTTTAAAATAAAAAGAATTAACTTGGGCGGAGACAGCCGCGATGAATTAATTATAGCTGCCGGGAAAAATAAAGAGCCCTGGATTTACCTTTATAGAACAGAGGGCAGTGAAATAAACCATTGGCTTGGCTATGATGAAAAATTTACCGGCGGCCTGCAAATTTCTGCCATTGATCTTAATGGAGATAATAAGGATGAAATTATTACTGCCCCTCAATTATCTGGCGGACCGCATATTAAAATCTTTGACGGCTATGGGCAGGTTAAAAAAGAATTTATGTCAGCCGACCAGGATAATCTAGCTGGACAGAATTTTACTATTATCAATAACCAAGTTTTATTCTTGCCAGCTCATCAGACTACCGGACGCACTGATTTAAACAAATACATTGAAATAGATATTTCTGACCAGCGTCTTAACTATTACAACTACTACGGTATTCGGACAGCTAGCTTGCCTGTTTCTACCGGTACTGTACAAACACCCACGCCTTTAGGGGAATATACCATAGATTACAAGGAGCCCAATCGCTTTTCTCGAGCTTATGGCCTATATATGCCTTACTGGATGGCTTTTAATGTGCAAAAGGGGTACGGCATCCATGAATTGCCTTATTGGCCCTCTGGCTACAAGGAAGGACTTAATCATTTAGGACAGCGAGTTTCCCATGGCTGTGTCAGATTAGGTCTAGATGATGCCGCTTGGGTATATAACCAAACACCCTTGGGGACAAAGGTTTTTATTGTCCAATAAAATGCTAATTTTAGCTAAAAAATAACAATAAACAAGTAGCTTTGCAAGATAAGCTACTTGTGTTAGAATTAAAGTCCAACCACAAAATATATGATGGCTAGCCAAGCACAAAAAGATTATTACTATTACCGGTTCTTTGAAATTTTACCGGGTTTTTTAACTTGGTCTACTATTTTAGGGGTTATTATTATCTCCATACTCTGGCCTATTGCCGCTATCTATATTGTTATTGCTTTTGATGTTTACTGGATACTGCGGGTAACTTATTTGCTAATTTTCATGCTGGCTTCCTGGTTTAAATATCGTAAAGATATTAAAGTAGATTGGTGGTCGCTCTTAAAACGCGAACACTCCAATTGGGAAGAATATTACCACTTTATTTTCCTACCAACCGCCGGTGAACCACTGTCTGTTGTGGATAATACTTTCCATAATCTATCTACCATGGCCTATGACCAGAAAAAGATGGTGGTAATTTTAGCCGGAGAAGAGAGATTTAAAGACAGCTTCAATGAGATTAGTGATTACATCCAGAAAAAATACGAAAATATCTTTCACCATATAATTATTACTTTACACCCAGCTAATTTGTCGGGTGAAATTGCCGGTAAAGGCTCTAATCTTTACCACGCTGGTCATGAAGCTAAACGATATGTTGACGAACAGGGCTTTGATTACAAAAAAATAATTGTTTCTACTTTTGACATTGACACCGTTCCCCACCATGATTATTTTGCTTACCTGACTAAAAAATTCTTAACTGTCCCTAATCCATACCGCTGCAGCTACCAACCAATGGCTTTTTACAATAATAATGTCTGGGAATCGGATATTGTCACCAGAGTAGTAGCTAACTCTACCACCTTCTGGCTGCTAACAGATCTAGCCCGACCAGATCGTTTATTTACCTTCTCTTCCCATAGCATGAGCTGGCAGGCTTTGGTAGATATTGGCTTTTGGCAGAATAACATTGTTACGGAAGATTCCCGGATCTTCCTGCAATGCTTTATCCACTACAATGGAGATTACCAGACCATACCAATGCATATTCCGGTTTCCATGAATACCGTCTATATGGGCAATTTCTGGCGCAGCATGATTAACCAGTACAAGCAAATGCGACGCTGGGCTTGGGGCGTAGAGCATTTTCCCTACATGGTCTGGCAATTCAAGCGCCATCCGCAAATACCGCGCAGTAAGAGAATAAAATACTTGTGGAATCAGACAGAGGGAGTATATTCCTGGGCTACTTCTCCCTTAATTATCCTAATCATGGGCCGCTTACCGCTCTATGTAGCTGAACAGCGTAATATGTCCGATGCTCTAACTCAATATGCACCCTTAGTCTTACAATGGATTATGAGTTTTGGCATGATCGGCTTACTAGCTATTGCTTTAATGAGCGTCATTATTTTGCCGCCTATATCTAAAAAAACCAAAAATAAATTCCTAGATTTACCTAAATACGCTTTAATGTTCCTGCAATGGGCAATCTTTCCTGTCACTATGATCGTTTTTGGCGCTTTACCAGCCGTGGCGGCGCAAACCCATTTGATGTTCGGACATTATCTGGGTTTCTGGGTAACTGAAAAAAGAAAATAAATTTAATAATTAATAACTAATAAAACCATGCTGCAAAAAATATTTACGGCTTTTATTTTAGCGCTAATTTACTTTATCTTTGCCCACTTTGATTATGCAATTCCGGCTAATTTAGTTAATACCGTTAACGCGGCGGTTATTACTATTGCTCCTGATGCTACAGCGGTAAAAAATTTATACGGCGGCAGTGTTGTTGCTGAAACTAATGGCCAAAACCAAACTTGGTGGTATGTTGATCCTGTTTCCCAGGAAAGATACCTCTTAAAAAATGGAGTTTCAGTTACTAGATTATTAAAAAAACTAGGACAGCCCATTGATGCTAAAACTTTAGCTAAACTACCGACTATTACCGACACTTTTTCTGTTGACTATAACTTAGTTAATAATTACCGGGGAAAAATATTACTGGACACTGCTAATCACGGGCAAGCTTGGTATGTTAATCCTTTGGACAGCCGCCGCTATGCTATTGGCAATGGAGAAAGCGGCTGGGAAACTTTTAAAAGCTTGGCTTTAGGTATTGAAGATAATAAATTAAAAGTTATTCCAATAGTTAATGATGTTAAATTCACTCCGCCAGCCGAAGATGGCTTTGACTTTGACCAATACTGGCAGGTTTGGGATCTATTAAAGAAAGACTATTACCAGCCGGAAAAAGTAGATGACCAGACTATGTTTTATGGATCATTGTCGGGACTAGCAGATTCTCTTAAAGATCCTTACACTGAGTATTTTAATCCTTTGGGACGCAAGCAATTTGAAGAAAGACTGGGGGGTGGGGCAGTAGAGGGTATTGGCGCTATGGTGGAGATGATTAACGGCCGAGTGGTTATTATTTCACCGCTTAATGGCTCGCCGGCGGCTAAAGCTGGACTTTTACCCGGCGACCAGATTCTCAAAGCCAATGACCAGGATTTAACCGGTTTAACTTTGGATGATGCTACTACTTTTATTAAAGGGATTTCGGGAACTGAAGTAGCTTTAACTATCTATCGACCCAGCACTTTAGAAACTTTAATTGTAAAAGTAATTAGGGAAAAAATAAGTGTACCTAATGTCGTAGGAGAAAAGCTGGAAAATAATTTGGCATATTTTAAAATAAATATATTTTCTTTGGATTTAAATGATGAATTCCTGAAAGTTAAAGACCAGGTAATTGATCCTTTTACTAAGGGAGTAATTTTGGACTTAAGGAATAATCCCGGGGGTTATACCTTTTCTGCTTTGAACTTGGCAGATAATTTCCTACCTAAGAATGAAATAATCCTGCAAGAAAAATATCCCGATGATGTCATTACCTACACTACGGGTATAGATAAAACCGTGGATTTGCCTATTGTCGTCTTAGTAAATGAAGGTACCGCTTCTGCCGCTGAAATTCTTACTGCTGCTTTACAGGAATATGAAGAAGCCGAAGTAGTCGGCACTAAGACTTTTGGCAAAGGTACCGGACAGACTATCGCTAATTTTTCTGACGGTTCCGCTTTAAAATATACTGTCTTTGAGTGGCTAACCGGCAAAGGCAAGTCGTTGGAAGGAGAGGGTATTACTCCAGATTACCCTATTACCAATACTGCTTTGAATGATTTGCAGCTGGCTAAAGCTAAGGAATTATTAAGATAATAATTAAAAAAAACATGAACATGGAAAATTTTTCCGAAAGAGAAAAGCCAATAGAAAATACCAGTTCTTTTGAAGAAGCAGTGGCTGCTGGCCGCTGGAATGAAGCAGAGGAGTGGTTAAAAAAATAACAGAGGAAGTTAGAGCTGGTCAGTCAGAAAAATACACAGAAAGAGAAATTGACCATCGAGAGTTAACTCTATTCAGGGCTTATCGATCCGCTAATTTATGGGCTGAAGCTAAACAAATTGCTGAAAACAGCTTTTTATCTACCAGTAAAGAACCTCGAATAAAAGTATTAAAAAAAGAAATCGCGGCCGCTGGCCTTAATTATGATGATATCTAAAAAACAAAAAACTCTTCATGCTAAATGAAGAGTTTTTGGTAGCCGTTAATAAATTCTTCCGCTGACATTACTTTCTTACCAGCTGGTTGCAGCTCTAATATTTCCAAGGCTTGAGTAGCAGTACCAACTAATAATTTCTTACCACTTAACTTCCAAATATTTTTTTCTAAAACCTGCTCGCTTACTTTTACTCTAATAATCTTAACTGTTAAATCCTTGATCTTGGCAAAACTTCCGGGCCAGTCAATAAACGCCCTAATTTGATTTTGCAAAGATATTGCTGGATTATTAAAGTCTAATTGCCCCTGCTCTTTTTTTAAGAGCTTGCAAAAAGTAGCTTTGCTATCGTCTTGGGGCTTGGGTTTTAATTTGCCATCAAGATAATCTGGCAAATTTTCTAACAAAATTTCTGCTCCTAATTCGCTTAAACGCTGGCTAAGGGTTAAATAATCGTCACTAGACTCAATAATTGCCTCTGTTTGCGCTAAAATCGGACCATGATCCATTTGGGCATCAAGCTGCATTAAAGTAACTGCGGTATTTTTTAATCCTTGCAGTAAAGCTGTTTGAATGGGGGATGGTCCGCGCAACTCCGGTAAACGGGAAGGGTGGATATTAACCGCTGGCAAAGCAGATAAGTCCAGAATTTCCTGAGGGATAATCTTACCGTAAGCTACAATAACAAAAGTAGCAGGTAATAGTTTCTTTAGCTGAACAATAAACTCTTGATCCAGCTTAACTGGCTGCAGTAAAGTTAATTTATGCTTTAAAGCAAAATTCTTAACTGGAGAAATAGCTAATTTTTGCTGGCGGCCGGCTGGTTTATCTGCTTGAGTAATAACAGCTTTAACTAAAGATAATTTATTCAATGCTTGCAGACTAGGTAAAGCAAACTCTGGCGTACCCCAAAAAATTACTTTCTTATCTGGATTCATCGTTGTTCATTTTTTCCCAAAGCTCACTGCCTTTGGTTAGCTGATTAACATGATCTACGAACAATACACCATTTAAATGATCTACCTCATGCTGACAGACAATAGCAGCAAAGCCTTTAATAGTCTCTTTATGCGTCTTACCGGCTAAATCCTGATACTTCAAATGTATTTTCTTGGAGCGGGGAAGAATGCCAAAAACGCCGGGAATAGACAAACAGCCTTCTTCGCTCATTTCTTTATCTGAAGAATAATAGGTAATTTTAGGATTAACAAATACCTTATAATCCTTATCTTTTTCCCGCTTTACAAATAGACTCAAGTCTTGATCAACCTGGACAGCAGCTAAGCCGACGCCGTCAGCTGCCAGCATTGCTTCTGCCATATTAGCAGCTAGATTAGCTAGATTATCGTCAAAAACAACCACTGGTCTAGCCACGGTTCTGAGAATTTTTGCCGGATAAGTAATGATTTCTAACATACTGATATTATGATAAATATTTATATTATTGTCAATATTATAATAACTATAATTATTGGTATAATATCCCTATGAACAATGATGGTTTTCAACAATTAGGCGATATCTTCCAAATTAAGAGGTTAAGTAAAAAGCCGCCAGCTTATGCTTGGCAGGATTTTGCTTTAAAAATCATCACTGAATTGCATGTACCTAATTTCAAGCGAAATTCAGTTTTTAAAATCTGCAAGGAGTTAGATAAGAATTTCCTGGAGAGCTGCCTGGCAGATACTAAAGAATTAGCCAAAACCGGAGAACAATGGAAATACTTCTTTAAAATCATCGCCGATAAAAACAAACAGCCCCCTAAAGCATTAAAGCTCTAGAGGGCTTTTTTTCATTCACCGATGCCGATATATTCCAATTCCTGCAACTCGTATTCATCAGTGCCGAAGATTTCCAAAGAAAGCTCAGCTTGATCAGATAAGCTTCTGATCTTTGACGTATAGTCATACACGTCAATCTTATCCAGAGTTTCTGCTTCCCGCCGCTGCCGCAGATCAGCCAATATCCTCCTGGCCTGATTCTTGATATTAGAAACCAAGAGATCCTGCAGTTCCGCTTCCGTGGTGCCAAAATCCGCTAAAGACAGATTGCATTCAGTGGCATACTTGGCAATATTGGCAACAACTTGAGCGTGATTACCGTCAAAAGTGCCTTGCCGTAAATCCTGCAAGTCGCTGGTAGCCGCTAGCTTGAAACTAGCTAATTTCCACTCCTCAAGCTCTTCAGCGTTAGTTTTGAAGCTATCCAGCTCAAATCCGCCCGCTTCCACATGTTGCCAAAAATCCGCCAAATGCCAGTGGCTGTCCCGATGCATCTTTTTAATCTCCTTAAGATGCATGTTAGCCTGCTGGAAGTGATAGGCCTGTTCCCGGTTAATGTCGTCTTTTGGTTGGTAACGGGGCTTGGGCTTTTCTTCCTCATTGCAGCCAATAACGAGAAAGATCAAAAAACAGACAAAGATCCTATTCATTGGATTCTCCTAAAATTGTCTTATGTACACTTTAATAGGGTATAATAACAAAAAATAAGAGTTTTGTCAAGATAAAACCTCCTACATTGAGGAGGTTATATATTAATCTTTCTGGCTGTCTTATCTGCGGCAAATAAAGCTCATTGAACCGCTAATTACCACCCGATGGTTTTCAAAGGTAAAGAGGGTAAATTCTTCAAAGCGGCGAATCTGCTGAACATTCTTCAAGGTCAGCCTCATCTTGAACTCTTCATTTCTGCTGACCAATTCGTGAAAGCTCATGGCAATCTGACGGTAGAAAATCCGCCATTCTGTCGCGGCCTGCAAAAACTCTTCAACAGTCAATTCCATTAGCAGTATTTTCTTGCGCAGCAAGTGTTCAACCAGCAAGTAACTGGCCTGGCTCAAGCAGCGAACATACTGCTCAGCAGTGACATAGGGAATCTTGGTGGTAGTGTAACTCACTTGATCTGGAATCCGGCAAGTGACGGTAATCCCGTGATTCTGGTCATCAAACTTGTAACGGGTAATGAAGGTCTCCTGCGGCGGATAAAGCAAGTGTAGAACATTTTGTTGCATGCCAGCAATCCTTTTATTTAGTGAACAATGGATAAGAGAGAATACAATATAAAAACAACCCTGTCAAGGGTTGCTGTCTAATTATTCAACTTAAAATTCTCTACTAAATAGCCAATGCCAAACGGCGCTTGGTAGCTTATTTTCTCCGGAGTGTAATTTAAATTTTTAATAGCGCCTAATAGTATTAATAGGGAGCGCAAACCGCAACTAGCCGCTTCTTTGACTAATTCTTCTTCCAAGTTAACCAGAGCGTCAATTTTTTTATCCTGCAATAGTCTAATTATTGTCTGATCAAATTCCTGTCCGCGGGGAGAATAGCCAGCTGGAGAATCTTGGTGCAAACGGTGAGACAAATCTCCAGAGGCAATAATAGCAGTGCGCTGACCGGAACGGGAAACGGTATCATGAATAGCCTGACCAAAAGCTATATGCTGCTCATAAGGTAAATCGGCATAACTTACTAAAACCACTTTAATCTGCGGCAAATGAGCCGTTAGATAAAATAAAGGCACACCAGCGCCATAATCCAAAACACTTTGAGCAGTTAAGACAATGGGTAAAGCTGTCTCTGAAGACTCTTTAATGCGATAGCCTAATCCTAATTCTGAATTAAATTCCTTCTTAGTTACCAAATCGCCAAATTCTTTAAACTCCATCAATAGCTTGGGCTGCTGGGAAATAGCAAAAGCATCTTCCCGCAATTCTGCGTGAGGAGAGATGATTATTAGCACTTCCGGCTTAGCAGCGTAAAGCTCCGCTTCCAAATGCTGGTAGGCTTCTTTAGTGTTGTTTAATTTAGTTAAATTTTCTTTGCCTACCTCCGGAATTAACAGGGGCGGATGGGGGACAAAGCTGGCAAAAACTATCATATTATAAACTTAATGGCTCTCCGACCTTGTGCAGTTTTAAAACGCGAGGATCAACTTTGACTATATTAGCCCAGCTGTATCCTAATTCCTTAAAAGTATTCTCGTTGGTAATCCAGCGCCTGGCCCCGCCGGCAATAACATAAACCTGATTACCTTCATTAGACATTACCAAGGTGCCTTCATTTAATTTAACCGCTTCCACTTGCCTCAACTGATTCAAAGTTTCATCCGAAGCTTTGACAATCTTTAAATCAGGGAAGTTAATAGCAATAATATCCGGGTGGATGATCGGGGATTTGGTATCGTCCTTAACATAGAAAACGCCGCCGGTAGAAGTGCGCAATAATTGGGCAGTAGGCTTGGCAGTGGAGGTCGTAATAGCCGGACCATCGGCAATGGCTGCTAAATCTTCACTGGATGCTTGTACTACTTCTTCGGGATTAAAGCCTAAACTGCGAAATACTTCATCTGAAGCAATTAATCTCTTAGTTAAACCATCCAATAGGTATTTATTATTATCCGGTCCCTGGAGAATGGAATAGGCGGTATACTTAATAGTCTGACCGGTGGAGAATTTATTTAACTCATCTGCAGCCACGCTCATGATACGCTTAGGATCATAACGGGAAACTAGAGCTGACATTGTGGCAAACGGCATCTTAAAGCCATTGTGGATTAAATAAATAGTTTCCGTATCTTCACCGTCTTTAGCCTTAACCAATGATCCTTCGGGAATGATACCGGTAAATTCCGGGGCAGTAGCTATGCCGAAGCCATAACGGTCCCAAATAGTCTTGAATAGCTCATTGCCATGCAAATGGGGAGTGTAATTATATAATCCAGCGGTAGCAGCATTAGCCGGACGAATAGCTATACCTTCAATCATGGAAGTGGTATTGGGGTTATATGTGCGGGTATGGATATTCTTGACATAATCTTCAAACTGCAAAGCAGTGGAGCGGACTTGCTTGCCGAAGCCGCGCCAGCGGGGATTGCAGGCCTGGCCGTCAAAACAGAAGTAACCCATGGCAAAGTCCAGCTGGTTCTCTACCGGATCTGTATCTTCAATTAAACTCATTTCCTTCTGCAACATAGTCAATAGAAACTTGGGATTGACTTTAGCTTCCTGGGAAGCATTGTAGATTATTTCCGCCGCTGACCTGTTCTTGAAATAATCTTCCTGTCCGGGATTATTCTGCAAATCATATGGTCCGGGATTATTGCCGTAGTAAAAATAATTTGCTAAATAGCTATTCTTAGATTCCAAGAACCTTTTAATTTCCAATTGGCCCATAGAATTGTAATCCAAGAGCTGCTCATCGCTGATAATGTTATTGTAGTCAAATTCTGCAGCGCCGGCGGATATCGGCAAGAAAGTCAGACAGGTAAAGTAAACTAATAATTTGGTGAAAAATTTTGGCATAATGATTGTATTTTCTTTTAATCTGGTATGGTATATTATAACACATTTTCAGTATACCAAGAAATAGCAAAAAGCCAAAATTGCCTTAGATAAAATCATTTGCTAAAACCGGTATTTTTGCTAAAATATCAATACAACTGCAAGATTCATGGAAAATAAAAAACTGTTTATCAGCCTGCCGATTCCCGCTAATTTAATAAATGCTTGGTATAAAAGCTTTAATAGGCTGGCTTTACCGCAGGAGAAGATTAAGGTTGTCCCACCAGATAACTTCCACCTGACTGTTAAATTCTTAGGCTGGCTGCCTTTAGATAAGCTCTTACCCATAATTTCCGCCATTAAGCCCGTGGCTGCCAAAACTGAGGAATTTACCCTAACTGCCACTAATACTGAAATCTTTCCCGCTGATGCGACTAAAGCGCCTAGGGTCTTAAGCATTAGCTTTAAATTCAGCAACGAATTACAGCGCTTATTTGACGAAATAGAGGACACATTATGGAAACGGGGGTTAGCGCATAAGGAATCACGCCGCTTTACGCCTCATGTTACTTTAGCCCGGGTCAAGCGGGCGGCTAAACAAGAGGAGTTTTCCGACTTTTCTCAATGGAAAATTGCCGGACAATTTACTGTTGCCGGCTTCCAGTTAATGGAGTCTGTTGCCGGCAAGCACGGTCCGGAATATTATGTTTTAGAGCATTTTGACTTCTAGCTATGGGCGAATATACAATCTTGGGAGTAAAAGTAAATAGCATCAGCCAGCCGGATCTGAAAGCTGTCTTACTAACCTGGTTAAATGGCAATGACCAGCATCAGATAGTGACAGTCAATCCGGAATTTGTAGTGCGGGCGCAAAGAGAGGAAAAATTCAAGAATATCATTAATGATGCAAGTCTAGCCACTATTGACGGCACGGGCATTGTCTGGGCCCTGCAGCTTAACCAGCAGCCGGTATCTTTGCAAGAAAGATTGACGGGAGTGGAATTAACAGATATCCTGCTTAATCTAGCTGTCAGGCATGAATACAAAGTATTATTCTGCCTAAAGCCTAATGGACTGACTGATCCGCAGAAATTTAGCATGCAGCTTAAAAATAAATATCCCACTTTGGAATTTCAAGTAGCTTCTAGCCAAGAAGCAATTGCTAAAAGCCAAATTTTTCAACCGGAGATTATCCTAACTAATTTAGGTGCGCCGGAGCAGGAATATTGGCTGGAAGAAAATCTGCCAAAGATACCCAGTGCTAAGATTGGCGTAGGCATTGGCGGCGCCATTGACTTTATGTCCGGACAGATAAAACGCGCTCCTAAATTCTTCCGCAGCTTTGGTTTAGAATGGCTCTGGAGATTAATTAAGCAGCCGAAGAGACTTGATCGCATTTTCCGGGCAGTTATTGTCTTTCCACTCTTGGTAATTAAAGATAAATATCAGAAAAATAATAAATAATCATATGATCACTACACGTTTTGCTCCCAGTCCTACTGGCTATTTGCATATCGGCGGCCTGCGCACTGCTTTGTTCAATTACCTATGGGCTAAGAAAAATAAAGGCCAATTTCGTTTGCGTATTGAAGATACTGACCAAAACCGGCTGGTGGTAGATGCCCAGGAAAAACTATTATCCACCTTAGCAGCGGTAGGTCTTAAGCCTGAAGGAGAGATAATTGTCCAGTCAACCAGGCTTAAACTTTACCAGGCAGCAGCAGATAACTTAATTGCTTCTAATCATGCGTATTATTGCTTTTGTTCAACGGAAAGACTGGAACAATTAAGGACAGAACAGCAGAATAATCAGCAGATACCGCGCTATGACGGTCATTGCCGCAAATTAAGCTTAGCAGAAGCCAAACAAAAAGTTGCCCAAGGGGAAAAATATGTCATTCGCTTCCGCATGCCGGAGAATAAAGAAATAATCTGCCAGGACTTATTGCATGGGGAAATTAAAGTTAATTCTAACGACCTTGATGATTTGGTGATTATTAAATCTGACGGCTTTCCCACTTACCACTTAGCTAATATTGTTGACGATCATGACATGGCCATTACCCATGTTATTAGGGCAGAGGAATGGCTGCCGTCTTTGCCTAAGCATGTGCTGCTCTACCAAGCTTTTGGCTATGACTTGCCCAGCTTTATCCACTTACCATTACTGTTGAATCCTGACCGCTCTAAGCTTTCTAAAAGGCAGGGAGATGTGGCAGTAGAAGATTTTTTAGCTAAAGGCTATTTGCCGGAAGCTTTAATTAACTACGTAGCGCTCTTAGGCTGGAATCCCGGTACGGATCGTGAATTCTTTTCTTTAGAAGAATTAGTCCCAGCTTTTAGTTTAGATAAAATAAATAAGGCTTCAGCAGTTTTTGACCTACAGAAATTAAACTGGTTTAATGCGGAATATATCCGCCGTACTGTTTTTGACTCCACTGGAGATTACCAAAAGTTAATTGCCGCAGCTAAGCAATATTTACCTGCTAATTTAACTGATGAGCAAATAAATAGAGTAATTAGATTATTTGCTTCCCGCTTGAATAATCTAGCAGAACTAAAAACCATGAGTGAATTTGTTTTTAACTTACCGGATTATTCTGCTGATGTGCTGATCTTCAAAAAAAGCGATGTTGAGCACACCAAAAGAGGATTAACCGAAGCTTTGGCTAAATTAGAAGAACAGGCAGAAGATAAGTGGACAATGGATGCCTTAGACCAGCTGTTAAAGGTAGTAGTAGAAGAAAATTCTTTGGGTGCTGGTGATGTTTTCTGGCCAGTAAGAGTAGCTTTGTCTGGACAGGAAAAAAGTCCGTCTCCTGCAGAAATTATGCTAACCTTAGATAAAAAAGAAAGCTTAACAAGAATTAGTAAAGCTTTAGCTAAATTAAATTAAATACCCCTCTTTTGCTTTTTTGAATATATTATGTTATAATATAGCTATATAAATACTCAATGCTTGTCAAAAACCATGCTGGTTAAAATAAAAACAAAAAAATTAGGTTATTTAGCTATTGGTCTGTTAATTAGCAGCCTGTTTATTTATTTTACCACTACCAATACCAAGGCCGAGGAGTATATCTTCAAAGGTAATCTGGATGCAGCTAACCAGGAATTATGGCAGCTTAATCAGGACATCAATAACAAACGTTCAGAAATCCAGGAATTGGAAAAACAGATCTCGGTCTACAAAAAGAATATTTCTGCCAAACAAAAGACTTTATCTACTTTAGCTAATCAGATGGTGTTAATTGACGATAATATTGCTAAGATTAATTTAGAAGTAAAGTCAGTGGAATTGGAAGTGGAGGAAACTAACTTAAAGATTGCTAATGCAGAACTGCAAATTAAAGCTAAAGAGCAAGAGATCTCTGACAAAAAAGAAGTGATCGGACAGTTAATTCGCAATGTGCATCGTGATCAGCAGAAAACTAATTTACTGGAAGTGCTGTTGTCTAACGAAAATTTCAGCGATTTTATGGCCGAAGTTGACCGGTTAGAAACTATGCAGAAGAATTTAGTAGCGGGAGTCAAAGAGCTGGAGAATGACAAGGCGGAGGTGGAAAAAACCAAACTGGAGCTGGAAAACAACCAAGTGGAATTAACTCTATTACAAGACAGATTAACGGTTAAAGAAGAAGAATTAACCGGCCAGAAAACTATTAAAATTGCTTTACTTAATGAAACACAGGGACAGGAAGCTAAATTCCAGGAATTATTGGAACAAGCTAAAAAAGAGCAGGAGCAGATTAATGCCGATATTGTCTATTTAGAGCAGGTAGCCAGAGAAAGGCTTAATCGCCAATTAGAAACCCAGGAATTGTCTTCTGACGGCTTTATGTGGCCGGTTTCTTCTCGGACAGTTACTGCTTATTTCCATGATCCGGATTATCCTTACCGCAATATTTTTGAGCATCCTGCTGTTGATATTGCTACCCCGCAAGGAACCGCCATTAAAGCAGTGGATTCCGGCTATGTGGCTAAGACTAAGGATGGCGGTAAAGGCTATAGTTATATCATGCTGGTGCATGCTGATGGCATTTCTACCGTCTACGGCCACGTTAATGTTATTTCGGTATCGGAAGACCAGTTTATCTCCAAAGGCCAGATTATTGGCTATTCTGGCGGTATGCCGGGCACAGCCGGCGCTGGATCTCTGACTACCGGACCGCATTTGCACTTAGAATTCCGCTTAAATGGTATTCCGGTTAATCCTTTAAATTATTTGCCGTAATATTAGCTTAAAAATTAAACTTAAACAGGCACCTTTATTAGGTGCCTTTTAATTGGTAAAATAAACTATATGGTTAAAACAAATCAAAATAAGATAATAATTTATAAAGCGGAAAAAAAGGAATTAATTGAGTTTATGGGAGACTTCACCCATGAGACAATTTGGGCTACACAAATACAAATAGCAAAAGCCTTTAATGTGGACACCAGAACAATCAATGAACATATACAAAATATTATAAAAAATAAAGAGTTAAGTGCAATTTTAACTATCCGGAAATTCCGGATAGTTAAAAAAGAGGGAAAAAGAGAGATAAAACGTGATATTAAGCATTATAATCTAGACATGATCTTATCAGTGGGTTATAGAGTAAACAGTAAAAAAGCCACGTTCTTTCGTCAATGGGCTACTAAGGTATTAAAACAGCATATAATTCAAGGATATAGTTTAAATGAAAACAGATTACTAGAAGTAAAAAATAAGTTTACTGAATTACAGTCTGCTGTGGCTTTTTTACAAAGACAGTCTAAAAAAGAATTATTACATGGCCAAGAGTCTGAAATTCTTAACCTATTATCTGATTATTCCAAAACCCTTTCCTTGTTAGAGCAGTATGATAAAGGCAAATTAGCTAATACTAAAAGTGAAAAGAACAAGTTTGTTTTAAAGTATGAAGATTGCCTTAAAATAATTACCTCTTTAAAGAAAGAATTAATCAATAAAAAACAAGCCGGCAGTCTGTTTGGACAAGAAAAAGATAAGAGTTTTATTGGAATTATTAAAAACCTATACCAGACTTTCGACAAAAAACCACTTTATCCCAGCATTGCGGATAAAGCTTCCCACTTGCTTTATTTAATCATTAAAGATCATCCTTTTACTGACGGCAATAAAAGGACAGCAGCTTTCTTATTTGTTTATTTTCTGGATAAATCTAACTATCTGTTCAAAAAATCTGGAGAAAGAAAGATTAATGATAACGCCTTAACTGCTTTAGCTCTCCTAGTAGCAGAAAGCGACCCCCAAGATAAAGATGTTATGATAAAAATAATAAAAAACCTATTAGTTTAATGTTTAATAAAGGTCTCATCTTAATAGTTTTAGGCGGACTAATAGTCTTCAGCAGTGCTTTGTATTGGCAATTCTATGCTGGCAACCAAAAGTATTTGCAATCAATAAACAAAGAGGCTGAACAAAAAATAATTCCAGAAAATATTATTCCTTTACCACCAGAAAATAAAGAACTAAGACTATTATTTGTCGGAGATATTATGGTGGACAGACATGTTAAGAATCTAATTAGTAAAGAAGGAGTAAGTTATCTATTCTCTCCCTTAGATAAATCATTCTTTACTGGCTATGACCTTATTTCTGCTAACTTAGAAGGAGCAGTTACTAGAAATGGTGAGCATTACTCACCAGCCGGAGAAAATGACTTTGCTTTCAGTCCCCAGACAGTAGTAGAATTTAAAGACTATAATTTTAATTTCTTTAACTTAGCAAATAATCATTTAACTGATCAGGGACAGGCGGGAGTAGAGGAAACTAGGCAGAATTTAAAAGAATTGGGCTTTAATTACAGCGGCTGCCAGGATGGCAAAGTGGGAGACTGCAGTTATACGGTAGTGGAGATAAATAGCACCAAAATTGCTTTATTTGGTTTTAGCCAGGTTTACCAGGCATTAGACAATGATTTAATTAAAGAAACAATAAATAAGCTAAGTACTACTACAGACTTTCAGATTGTTAATATCCACTGGGGTAATGAATATGAGCATGAATATAATGCTAAACAGCAAGATTTAGCCCATTTAATGATTGACGCTGGTGCTGATGTTATTATCGGGCACCATCCGCATGTAGTGCAGGGAATGGAAATTTACAACAATAAGCCTATTTTCTATTCTTTAGGCAATTTTATCTTTGACCAGTATTTTTCTCAAGATACGCAGGAAGAGTTAGCTATAGAGATTAACTTGCTGCCAGATAGTAAAGAATTGACTTTATGGCCGTTAAAATCTAAAAACAGCCAGCTATCTTTACTGACAGGGGAGGAAAAAATTAATTTCCTTACTAAGTATATTAGCTGGTCTCCAGGCATGGAGGACTATGCTGAAGAGATTAAAGAGGGGATAATTAGGGTAAAGTAAAACAATAAATAATATACATCACTTTACAAACCCCCAATATTATGCTAATTTAACCATAAATTATGTACTTAAAATAAGCACTTAACCGAAGGCAACCCTTTCCAAAAAACGGGAGACAGTCATGGTTATTCTTAACGTACAGGAAGCAGCCAAGTTCCTTGGCAAGACACCGGCCGCACTGCGGAACGGATACAGACGCTGGGGCATACCACATTTCCGCCTTGGCGGACAGATCAAATTCACCCAAGAAGCTCTGGTTGAATGGGTGGAAAAAAATATGGCCGCATTCGAGCCTGATGGCGAGAGTCAAGAAACCAAAAAGACTCCCAAAGTCGATCGCCGAACTCGCGAACATCGCCGCCAAGCCCACGCCTGATCAGCGCATGCTGAAGCAAAGCCCATTTCATTCATATGAGATGGGCTCTTTGTTTTAAAAGATAAAACCCGCTGAAATTAATCAACGGGTTTTTCGATTCTGCCACATGACAATGACTGCTACTGATCCATTCCCGATAATCCCATTGATCACCGGAAAAGCCAGTTCTGTCCAATGCTGGTAGTTAAATAAGATGCCCAACACTGAAAAACAGTAGGACAGTACAGCAATATTCCAAGCAGTAGCTTTTTCCCGTAACTGATGATGGAGTAAACCAACAATGGTCGGGAAAAAGGAAATCAGCAGGATAAACTGCAACAGCAGATTAGCAGTCCGATCATCTCCGGAAGTTTGCCAGAAAATACCGACAGCCAAAGCTAAACCCAAGACACTGAAATCAAAGAGTGACGGTTTGACAAACTTTCCTTTTTTCAAGGCATACAGAGAAACTGCACACAGGCCAAGAGTTACCACTATAGCGATGGCTCCTTTGTACCAATTGGCATTCACTACCACAAAGTAGGTGATAGCGTTAATAATGCAGACTAAGGTCCAAATAAGCCAAGTGGCTGGATTGGGCGTAGAATGTCCTTGTGCTAATTGCTTAACATAGGAGACATACACGCCTAGAATACACAGTACAGAAAGTACTGAAAAGAATTCAGACATTTTGCCTCCTAAAGGAGTTAATGAAAAGAGCTAAGGTTTAATATATGAGAATAGCATAATTAGTATATTTTGTCAATGATTGGTGATTGACTTTTGGTTGTTTTTGGAGGAAAATGGAGTTAAATTATTAACTAAAAAATATATGAAAAAAATTATTATCAGTATTATAGTTATATCTATACTTTTAACTTTTAAATTTACAAACGCTTCAAATGGTCAACCATTTCAAGAATTGTGGGATGCAATTTTTGATCTACAACAACAGATTACTGATATTGAACTAACACCCGGACCACAAGGTGAAATAGGACCCACGGGACCACAAGGTCCAGTTGGTCCCCAGGGTCCAGAAGGAGCACCTTGGGGAGGTGACTCATATTTTAGAATATTAGGTAGTGCTGGTAATAGCGTTTATGTAGCAGTTGGTGACAATGTTTATGCGGCTGATCTAAATCAATCATTTTGGGAGCAGTCATTTTCATTACCACCAGTTCCAGTATCAAATATTGTTTTTTATAATTATGTAACTGCCATAACAGACACTGGGGAGGGGTGGAGAAATAGAAATTATAATTCCTGGGAAAGTATTGGTTATATTCCCACAACTACAGTTGTTGCTTCATTAAAAAATTTAGAGAAATAATATCTTAAAAACATTTAAAAACCACTGGATTTAATCAGTGGTTTTTAAAATTCTAAATAATGACTTTTTCTATAATGGAATTTGGCATGTTCACTTTGATTCCTAAATACCCACAAGTTAGAGGGCCTGTTATCTGATCTATTACCATTTCTATGATGAACAACTTCGCCAGCCCTTAAACGTCTACCAATCTTTTTAGAAGCAGCCCATCTATGAACAAAAATGTCAGAATCTTTAAACCTATAATAACCTCTAGAATTTATATAAAACTTAGAAAAAAATCCCATATATTTAACTTTTATAATTAAACAGGGGATAATAACACACTTTTATTACTTTGTCAATAATTAGATTGACTTTTGTAATAAAAAATGGGAAAATTTGTGTATATTTTTATTATGATTAAACCATATTTCAAACAACCTAGATTTAGATTATATAAAGCTGATGTTTTAGAATTTCTAAATAATGTAAAACCAAATTCAGTAGATATGATCTTTGCCGATCCTCCGTACAATTTATCTAATGGGGGATTTACTGTCCATGCTGGTAAAAGAGTTTCTGTAGATAAAGGAGATTGGGATAAAAGTAAAGGTTTTAATGGTGATTATGAATTCCATTATAAATGGCTGGAAGCTTGCAAAAGAGTTCTTAAAGTAGGAGGTACCTTATGGGTTAGTGGTACTTATCATTCTATCTATCAATGTGGACACGCTATTCAATCTTTGGATTATCATATTCTAAATGATATTGCTTGGTTTAAACCAAATGCTTCACCTAATTTAAGCTGCCGCTTCTTTACTGCTAGTCATGAAACTCTAATCTGGGCTCGTAAAGAAAAAAAGAGTAAACATAAATTTAATTATGACTTAATGAAAAATGGTGAGTGGCAAGAAGATTTTCTCAAAAAACCAAATAAACAAATGAGGAGTGTTTGGTCTATTAATACACCTAAACCAGCTGAAAAAAAATTCGGTAAACACCCAACACAAAAACCAATTGATTTATTGGTTAGAATTATCTTAGCTAGTACTGAAAAAGGAGATTTAGTTTTAGATCCATTTACCGGATCATCTACTACTGGTATAGCTGCTTATTTGAATGATAGGAAGTTTGTTGGTATTGATACAGAGAAAAAGTATTTAGATTTATCTATTAAGAGATTAAAAGACTTAAAATAAAAAATATGATCAAAGGTGGAAAAGGTGGTACTAACACACAGACTGGTCTTTACTTTGAGGGCAGAGTAGACTTTAAGACCTTTATAAAAAAGCAACAAAACTACTCAGTAAAAGGTAATACGATACTATACAAAAATAAAAAAGTC
>CAZWYP010000006.1:0-66550 GCA_964638415.1 uncultured Gammaproteobacteria bacterium | reverse complement strand
ACTTACAATTCAGCTAGTATTTATGTACAGCGTTAGAATATTTAGGGTATAGTATTATCCTATAGATAGGATAATTTAAGTTTTAGGTATAATTTTTTCAAAATGGATAAACAAGGTTTTACTCTCATTGAGTTAATTGTCGTTGTGGCGGTGATTGGTATTTTAGCTGCTGCTATCTTTGTGGCGGTTGATCCGGCTCGACGCATTGGTGAAGCAAATGATTCCAAGCGTTACGAGGATTTGTCGGCTATTGCGGATGCTATTTCCCACTATACCGTGGATAATAATGGTAGTTTACCGACTTCCGTCAGCACTGCTTCCGCTGGTACAACTTATTTGATCCATGTAGCGGGAAATTCAGATGTTACTAGTGAGACTTGCCACGGCGATTCTATTGCTAAGCGCGATATTTCTTCCGGCATAGTTTCTACCTACATCCCTACCATGCCGATTGATCCGACTTATACTCAATTAACAGCTGGTTCTGATGGCACTGGTTATTACTTATTAAAGGATTCTAATGGTCGTATTAAGATTGGAGCTTGTATAGAAAGCAATTATGCCGATTCTTCTATTTATGTTCAGAGATAATAAATTGTAATTTTCCTTTAAAAAGGGGGTTATCTTTAGCCCCTTTTTTAATTAAGATAAATAGGTTATAATGGGATTGCTTTAAGAAATCAGTTAATTTTATGGGGAAAATCTTTATTTTTATGAAGAAGCGATGGTGGTGGCTGGTAATTATCGGGGTAATTATTCTGGCTGCTTATAAATTATCTACTCCGCCGGAAACTACTTATGTGACCGCTGCGGTTGAACGCGGCTCAATTACTCAGACAGTGGAAGTGACCGGTCAGGTGGAGTCGGCTGATGAAATTGATCTTAATTTCAAGTCAGGCGGCATTATCCAGAGTATTGGCGTCAAAGTTGGCGATGAAGTTAAGGCCGGCCAGACTTTAGCTAGCTTGCGGGCTGGAGATATTAGCGCTCAAATTAACGATGCTCAGGCAGCTGTGGACATTGCCCGCAGCGAATTGGATAAATTATTGGCTGGAGCCAGTGACGAAGATATTCAGGTCACTCAGGAAGAATTGCGCGCAGCGGAGATCTCTTATAACAGTGCGGTAGATGCTTTAGCTGGTTTAGAGAATACGCGCAACCAGGAATTAAATAATTTGTATGTGACTGGGGTTAATACTGCTAAGGACAAGTATTTTGTCGCCCAGTATGCTTTGGAGATTATTAATGACAGTTTATTAGATACTAATGCCGACAGTAATTTATTAACCAGCGATTCCCAGGCTCTGATTAATGCGGAAAACAGGTATGATTTGGCGATGATAGATTTTAACGGCTTGTCTTCAGCGGTTAGCGGCTTAAATCAAGGAAGTGATCAAGCAGAGATACTAAATACGCTAGATAGTTTAGAGGCTTTATTGAATGATATCTCCCAGACTCTTAGCTACGGCTTCCAGGTTTTCCAAGCAGCCCGGGCCAGTGGTACTTATACCCAGTCAGTTATCGACACCTGGAAAACAACTATTAATACCCAAAGCACTACGGTTAATACTGCGATTAGTTCAGTACGAGACGCTTCTAGCGATATCCGCACTAGAGATATTTATTACCAAAATCAGATTACTGATGCCAATAATGATATTCAGTCGGCTTTAACCAGCTTAAATTTAGCTAAGGCCAAGTTAAATTACAAAACTGCTGATCCTCGCGATTTTGACATAAAATCCGCTGAAGCTAATGTTAGAAGAGCGCAAGCCAATTTAAGCCGGATTTTAAGCCAATTTTCCGATACAATCATTAAAGCGCCGGTTGATGGACTGATTACCAAAGTTAATTTTGATCCCGGCGAGTCTTCCTCAATTACTACTCCGGTCATTTCCATGATTGGCTTAACTAATTTACAGATTGAAGTCAATGTCCCAGAATCGGATATTACCAAAATCGCTTTAGCTGATCAGGTAGATATTGTTTTAGATGCTCTTAACATTGAAAGTGCTATTGCTGGCACTGTTACCTTTATTGATCCAGCGGCCACGGTGATTAATGATGTTATTTATTACAAAATAAAAGTTAATTTTGTTGATAAGAATGACCAGATAAAATCAGGCATGACTGCTGATTTAACCATCTTAACCGATAAGAAGGATGATGTTTTAATAATCCCTGCCCGGGCAGTGATTTATAAGGAGAACAAAAGAATTGTACAGATCCTCCAAGCAGATAATCAGGTAGTTGATCAGGAAGTGGTGACTGGCATCAAAGGCGATGACGGCATGATTGAAATAATTGAGGGCTTAACTCAAGGCCAGCAAGTTATTACTTTAACCAGCAATGGCAAATAATTTAATTGAAATCAAGAATCTATATAAGGAGTATGTCAACGAAGATGTAGTCACTAAAGTTTTATTTGACATCAATTTTGAAGTTAAAGCCGGGGAGTTTATCTCTATCATGGGGCCCTCTGGCAGCGGTAAGTCCACCTTGATGCATATTTTGGGCTTTTTAGACACTTTAAGCCAAGGACAGTATCTGTTTCAGGGTCAGGATGTCAGTGTTTTAGACGATGATACTTTAGCTAGTTTCCGTAATAATAAAGTGGGTTTTGTTTTCCAGAATTTTAACCTATTACCCAAGACTTCAGTCTGGGATAATGTGCGCCTGCCTTTATTGTATAGTGATAAAAAATTTGAAACCAAAGCTGTTGATCAGGCGATTAAAAGCGTTAATCTTGAACATCGTCGGGATTATTTATCTAATCAACTGTCCGGCGGAGAAAAACAGCGAGTAGCAATTGCCCGCGCCTTGGTTAATCAGCCGGAAATCATCTTTGCTGATGAGCCGACCGGAAATTTGGACTCCAAAACCGGTTTGCAGATTATGTCCATTCTGCAGCGTCTTAATGACGAGGGCAAAACCATTATTTTAGTTACCCACGAAACTACCACTGCTCGCCATGCCACTAGGATTATTAGTGTTAAAGATGGCTATTTAGTAAATGACAGCAAGAATTTTGAACGCAAGATAGCTGCCAGCGAGCAGGAATTGAAATAATAATTTTAGCTATTTAATTGAGATGCATCTTGATCATGACATCTTTGTAATCCCTTGGCGCACCTTGGTTAGAAATAAGATGCGCTCTTTCCTGACCAGTTTGGGGATTATTATTGGTATTGCTTCGGTGATAATGATCATGTCCATTGGCGCCGGTGCTTCCAGCCTGGTATTTAACCAGATTAAAGGCATTGGCTCTAATCTAATCGGTATTCTGCCGGGAGCAGCTTTAGACAGCGGACAGCCTTCTGCTACTTTGGGAGTTAATGTCACTACCTTAACGGCTGACGATATTAAAGCCGTTCAAAAACAATTGCCGGAAATTGAAGCAGCGACAGCGTATATTCGCGGTGTTGCCAATATTGCCTGGCAGAATCGCAGTACGGACAGCAGTTTTGTCGGCGTAACTGCTAATTATATCCAAGTGGAAGAAGCTAAGGTAATTAGCGGCCGTTTTTTAACAACCGAAGAAGAAGAGGAAGTAGTCCGAGTAGCGATTTTAGGTTCGCAAGTTAAGGAGGATTTATTTGGCAACCAGGATCCGCTTAATGAAAAGATTAAGGTTAATAAAGAGACTTTTACTGTGATTGGCGTGATGGAGCCCAGAGGCAGTGCTGGTTTCCAGAATCAGGATGATCAGATATTTATTTCCTTAACCACTGCCCAGAAATTAATGCTGGGAGTTAACCATATTAGCTTTGCCAGGGCTAAAATAGCGGAAGGGACTAACATTGATGTAGCTTTGGATGAAGTGAAAAAGATACTGCGAGAGCGGCATGATATTAACTCTACGGAAGAGGATGATTTTACTGCGGAGTCTGCAGACAAAGCCTTGGATACCTTAAAGAATATTACCAATGCCTTGAATTATTTTTTGGCAGCAGTGGCGGCAGTTTCTTTATTAGTGGGAGGCATTGGCGTAATGAATATCATGCTGGTAGCGGTAACGGAGAGAACTAGGGAAATCGGCTTGCGGAAAGCAGTAGGTGCTAAGTCAGCAGATATCAGCCAGCAATTTTTAGCCGAGACTTTTATTCTGTCAGCAGCTGGCGGTTTTATCGGTATTGCCTTCGGTGTTCTGATCTCTTTATTAGTCAGTTTAGCGGCTAATGGCTTGGGTTATGATTGGGATTTTGTAGTACCGCCATTTTCCGTATTTTTGGCCGTAGTATTTACTTTCTTGGTAGCAATAGTTTTTGGCTGGTATCCGGCTAAGAAAGCCGCTAAATTAAAACCAATTGAAGCTTTAAGATACGAATAATGAAATATCGGGAAGCAGTAAAAATCGCCGTTAATGCTTTGCGAGTCAATCGGGCTCGGGCAATTTTGACTATCTTAGGAATTGTTATTGGCATTGCGGCAGTTATTGTGGTTATTTCTGCCGGCCAGAGCATTGAAAAGTTTATTTTCTCTGAAATTGACAGTTTTGGCAGTAATATTCTGCAGACAGAAGTCAAGGTTCCTAATACTAAGTATGAATCAGCAGAGAATGCCACCTCCCAAGTGCAGGGAGTGGTAATTACTACTTTGACTTTAGAGGATAGGGAAGCGATTAACCGTCTGCCGAATATAGATAAAAGCTATGCGGCTTTTATTGGTCAGGAAGTGGCGCAGTGGGAAGGCAATGTGAAGAATAGCCTTATTTTCGGCTCCAATGCGGAAGTTATGGAAATAGACAGCGCTAAAGTCTCTAAAGGACGGTTTTTTAATAAGGAAGAAGATGATTCTTTAGCTAGAGTAGCGGTGCTAGGTTCTAAGATTAAGGAAAAACTATTCGGCAATAGCGAGGCGATTGGCCAGAATATTAAAATCAGACAGCTTAATTTTAAAGTAATTGGAGAATTAGAATCTGAAGGCAGTTCTTTGTTTTTTGATAAGGATAATGTTATTTACATACCCATCCAGACCGGACAAAAATTATTATGGGGAATAAACCATGTGACTTTTATCACCTCCCATATGATAGACCCTTCCTTGGAAGATTCAACCATTGCCGATATGGAGTATTTATTAAGAGACCGGCATGATATTAAAGGTAATGATCCGGATAAAGATGACTTTGCCGTCAGTTCTTTAGATGATGCTAAGGAATTACTAGGAACGATTATTGGCGGAGTCAGTTTATTATTAATTGCTTTGGCTAGTATTTCCTTAATTGTCGGAGGAGTGGGGATTATGAATATTATGTATGTTTCCGTGGCGGAAAGGACTTTTGAAATCGGTTTGCGCAAATCGGCCGGGGCTAAGTATAAGGATATTATGAGGCAGTTTTTAACTGAAGCTATTGTGATTACTGCTATTGGTTCTGTCGCTGGTACTATTTTAGGCATTATTATTAATTTCCTGATTTATCTTGTTGCCCAATACCAGGAATTTACCTGGTCCTGGTCTTTGCCGCCCAAGGCTTTAGTTATTGCCATTGGCTTTTCTATGATCATTGGCTTAATTTTTGGTATTTATCCGGCTAAAAAAGCTGCTAACCTTAATCCTATTGATGCTTTAAGGCAAAGTTAATTTTATTTAAAATTAGCCTAAATTTTTAATTATTTAGCACTCCTTGACCAAGAGTGCTAATTTGCTTTATAATATTATACATGGAAGCCAGATTGGAAAAATTATTAAAAGCCATTGTGGAATTGCATGTTAAAACCGCTCACCCGATTGGCTCTAAAGTCTTGGTGGAGGATAAGATTTTTAATGTTAGTCCAGCTACTATCCGCAATGCCATGTTGGAATTGGAACAGGATGGTTATATTTACCAGCCTTATACTTCGGCCGGGCGCATACCAACCGCTAAAGGCTATCAGTATTATTTAGACCATCTTTTGAGCGTAGAGAATTCTTCTGATACAGAATTTACCGAATTAAAAAAAGCGTATGATCAGGATATCAGGGATTTAGCCAAATTGTTATCGGCTAAAACAAACTTAGCTTCTTTGGTGGCTTTAGCACCCAGCGATTTCTACTTTACCGGCTTATTCAATTTATTTTCCCAGCCAGAATTTGCCGACTACAAAATGGTTTTATCTGTCACCCAAGTAGTAGACAGTTTGGAAAAAGCCCTGGCTAAGATTTACCATGAGATTAATGAAGCGCAGGTATTAATTGGCAGTCGTAATCCTTTCCATGAGCATTGCGCGATGGTAATTACTCCGCTGCCGACTAAAGGCAGAGAGTTATTGGCTATCTTAGGACCAGCTCGGATGGATTACAATAAGGTTTTGGGATTATTAGCCACTACCGTTAAAGTTATTAAATAATAATTATGAGTGAAGAGAAAATAAACGAGCAAGAGCGCTTAGTGCAGTTAGAGGAAGAAGCGGCGCAGAATTTACTGGGCTGGCAGACAGCATTGGCGGATTACCAAAACTTGCAGAAAGAGTCAGAGCAGAAAATTATTTCATTAAAAAGTTGGTTAGTAACTGATATCATTTCTGAACTATTACCCATCTTTGACAATTACCAGACTGCTTTGGAACATATTCCCAGCAATAACAAGCAAGATTCCTGGGCAGTTGGTTTAGAACATATTCTGAAAATGTGGGAAAGCTTCTTAAGCAGCCATAATATTAAAAAAATAAAAACAGTCGGAGAGTTATTTGATCCTCACCAGCATGAAGCCATCGGGCAGATCCAAGACGATAGCAAGCCGGATCAGGAAATCGTGGAGGAAAAGCAAGCTGGTTTTCAGGCGGAAGGGCAGATAATTAGACCGGCTAAAGTAATAATTAATCAATTAAGTTAAAGAAAGGAGAAAACTATGTCAATCATACCTTGGAGTCCATTTTTGGACACCTTTGAGAATTTGGAAAGCGGTTTGACCAATTTCTTGCCCGCCATGGATGTTTATGAAGATCGGGAGAATGTGGTAATTGAAACCAGTTTGGCTGGCATTGCTCCGGAAGACGTCAGTATTTCCGTTAAAGATGATGTCTTCACTGTGGAAGGCAAGCGGGAATCCAAATCGGAATTGGAAGAGAAGAACTATTACCGCAAAGAAGTGCGGACTGGCTCTTTCCACCGCTCGGTTATTTTGCCGGCTTCTGTTCAGGCAGATAAGGCTCAGGCTACCTTTGCTAATGGCTTATTGAAAGTAGTCTTGCCTAAAGAAGAGCGGGCTAAGTCACGCAATATTAAAATTGACATTGCCAAGTAAATGCTCAGCCATTTACCGATAAATTTAAGATTAATACGGAAATGCCCGGTTTGCAGCGCAGATTACCAGTCGGCGATGATCCAGGTATTAGACGAAAGCGAGCTGGGCATTTTAACCTATGCCACTTGTGCTACTTGCGGCGCCAGCTTATTAACTAAATTAGCTTCGGTGCCGCAAGGCGTGGTGGGTAATGCGATTTTGACCGATCTTAAGCCCCAGGAAGTGATGGATTTTGCCGTTGGCGATGATTTGTCGGCCGATGACGTATTGGCCATCAGGGAGGTTATTAAAAATAATAATTTATTAAAAAATTTTAAAGAATAAATAATATGGGAAAGATTATTGGTATAGACTTAGGTACCACCAACTCCGCAGTAGCAATTATTGAAGGGGGTAAGCCTAAAATTTTGGAAAACAAAGAAGGTAATAGGACTACGCCGTCCATGGTAGCAATTACCAAGAGTAATGAGCGGGTAGTGGGTTTACCGGCTAAACGGCAGGCAGTGACTAATCCGGAGAATACTATTTTTTCCGTGAAGAGATTAATTGGCCGCCGTTCTAATGACAGCACGGTTGACCAGGATGTGAAGAATTTGCCGTATAAAATAAGTAAAGACGGATCTGGCGTTAAAGTAGTGATGGCTGGTAAAGATTACAGCCCGCAGGAAATTTCTGCCATGGTATTGCAGAAGCTTAAAGCTGATGCTGAAGAAAGACTGGGTTCACCGGTAACGGAAGCGGTGATTACCGTACCGGCCTATTTTGATGATTCTCAGCGACAAGCAACTAAGGATGCTGGTAAAATTGCCGGTTTGGAAGTTAAACGCATTATTAATGAACCGACTGCGGCCGCTTTAGCTTATGGCTTTGACAAGAAAAAAGACCAGCAGATCGCTGTTTATGACTTGGGTGGCGGTACTTTTGATATTTCCATTTTGGATGTTTCCCAGGATACGGTAGAAGTGAAATCCACTAACGGAGATACCCACCTAGGCGGTGATGATTTTGATCAGCGGATTATTGACTGGATTATTTCCGAGTTTAAAAAACAGGAAGGCATTGACTTGTCTCACGATCCCTTGGCTTTGCAGCGCTTGAAAGAAGCGGGAGAAAAAGCCAAAATTGAATTATCTTCCTCAATGGAAACAGAAATTAACCAACCGTTTATTACCACTGATGCGTCTGGTCCCAAGCACTTGGTAATGAAGATGACTAGGGCTAAATTGGAAGAATTAGTAGGAGATTTGGTAAATAAGACTTTGGAACCCTGCAAGAAAGCTTTAACCGATGCCCAGGTTACTCCGGCAGATATTGAAGAAGTAATCTTAGTTGGCGGTATGACTCGCATGCCTTTGGTACAGAAGAAAGTGGAGGAGTTTTTTGGCAAGAAGCCTAATATCTCTGTTAATCCAGATGAAGTGGTAGCGATGGGTGCTGCCGTACAAGCTGGAGTATTACAAGGAGATGTTAAGGACGTGTTATTATTAGACGTTACTCCTTTGACTTTAGGCATTGAAACTTTAGGCGGCGTACGAACTCCTTTAATTCCCCGCAATACTACTATTCCTACTTCCAAGAGCCAGATTTTTTCTACCGCTGCAGATAACCAGCCTAGTGTGGAAATCCATATCCTGCAGGGAGAGCGTGAAATGGCCGCTGACAACAAAACCCTAGGCCGTTTTATGCTTGATGGTATTCCGCCTTCACCTCGCGGCATTCCGCAGATTGAGGTTAGCTTTGACATTGATGCTAATGGCATTTTGAACGTTAAGGCACAAGATAAGGCTACTGGTAAGGAGCAAAAGATTACTATTCAGTCTTCTTCCGGCTTGTCTAAAGATGAAATTGACCGCATGCAGAAAGATGCAGAAATGCACGCTGAAGAAGATAAAAAGAAGAAAGAAGAAGTAGATACCCGCAATCAGGCAGACAATGTTATTTTCCAGACGGAGAAGTTCATTAAGGAAAATGCAGATAAGATTAAAGAAGAAGACAAGAAATTAATGGAAGAAAAGATTTCTGCAGTTAAGGCAGTAAAAGACGGCTCTAGCATTGAAGCGATTAAAGCTGCCATTAAAGACATGGATGAAGTTGTGCAGAAAATCGGTGCAGCGATGTACCAGCAGGCTAATCAGCAACAGGCACAACCGGAAGCAGAGCAGAAGAAAGATGAGCCGGTTGAGGGCCAATACGAAGAAGTTAAGGATAATAAATAGTCTGTAGATGTCCAAAGACTACTATAAAATTCTCGGTGTGGAAAAAAATTCCAGTGCTGAAGATATAAAAAAAGCTTTCCGCAAATTAGCTCATGAACATCATCCAGATAAAAACAGTGGTCAGGATGCTAAGTTTAAGGAAATCAATGAAGCTTACCAGGTATTAGGTAATAAAGACAAGCGCGCCCAGTATGATCAATTCGGGCAGACTTTTGAGGGAGCCCAAGGCTTTGGCGGCAGCAATCCTTTTGGTAATAATCCTTTTGGGGGATTTCAACAGGGTACCGCTGACTTTGATTTTGATCTTGGAGATATTTTTGGTAGTTTCTTTGGTGGTGGTATGGGTGGACGACAAACAAGGACTGAACGCGGTTCAGATATTGAAGTAGATTTGGAAATAAGCTTATCCGAAGCAGTGTTTGGCGCTAGCAAAGAAATATCTTTGCGCAAGCAGAACAAATGCCAGTCTTGCGATGGCAGTGGGGCTAAAGAGGGAACTGCTTTTGAAACCTGCAGTGCCTGTAATGGGCGCGGTAGAGTCACCACTACTATTTTAGGGCAATTTCAGACACAAACCACTTGCCCGCATTGCCGAGGTAAAGGCAAGCAGATTAAAGAGAAATGCGGCCAGTGTGGCGGTGATGGCTTAAAAACAGAAACTGAGCATATTAAGGTAGAAATACCGGCTGGTATTAATGAAGGGCAGTCTATTAGATTATCTGGCAAAGGAAATGGCGGTGTCAGAGGAGCTAGTGCTGGAGATTTATACATTGCCGTGCGTATTCGTCCAGAAGCTGGTTTTGAAAGGGAAGGCGATGATTTAATTACCAAAATGGAGATTCCTTTCAGTACGGCAGTTTTAGGCGGTGAAGTTAAAGTTAAAACTATTGACGGACAGGTTAAGTTGAAGATTCCAAATGGTACTCCGTCCGGCCAGCAATTCATTCTGCGCAATAAGGGAGTTAATCATTTAAATAGTAGAGGTAGGGGAGATCAGGTGGTAATTGTGCAAGTAGATGTGCCGACTAAACTGACTAAAAAGCAAAAGCAATTAATTGAAGAATTAGACAAAGAATTAAAGTCCAGTAAGAAGAGTTGGTGGTAATCTGCTTTTAATGCTACAATTAATTTAGGAGGAATAATTTTATGCCTAAGAAAACAACTAAAAAAACTACGGATAAGTATGAGTATTTGCAGCAGCTGACTAATAAAATGCTGATCCAGATGAAAGGCTTAAAGGCTAAATATGATAAAATGGAGCCGGCTAAGAAAAAGAAATTACTTACCACTATTGCTGGAGCAACCGCTTTATTGGTAGGAGTAGCGGCTATTAAGAAGATGAGAAAAAAGAAATAATCCCTTTACAGGGATTATTTCTTTTATTTACAAATTTCCATTCTCACAAGTATTTTCTAATCCAGCTTTGACTCGGTCTTTTTCTTTGGCCTCCCATTCATCTATTTGAGTTTGTAATTCAACTATTTCCGTCTCTAACTGATTAAGTTTTGTTTGTCGTTCATTATTAGCTGCTTGGCTGTCAGCTAGTGCTTTATCTATCACACCTTTATTTAGATGTTGTTCTCTTAGGATGTTTATTTCTTCTTCTGAGATATCAGCGGAAGGTAGAGGTGCTGATGCTGCGCTCTTAAATAATTCAGTAGCTACTTTAACTGGGTCACCTAAAGTGTCTACTGCTTCTAAAGCCACATTAACACCAACTGATTCCACTTTGCCACTAAAGTCGGAAGTATCAATAGCTAAAGAAGAATTACCGGGAATTACTCCTTGAACTACTTTTAAACCAGCGCCTACTGCTTCGGCTGCTTCGCTGGCATTTAATACCTGAGTGTAAGATTGGCCCAAGCCTTTACCGCTTTGGATGGTGTTGTAAGTTACCCAAGATAGTCTCCAAAAAGCTTTTAATAAGTTAGTTTTAATATTATTAACTAAAGCAGTTCTATATTCAGTTAATTCTGTCTGCATTTGATTTTCTATTTCAATATCTCTTTCTAATTCAAAGGCTAAGACCATTTTTTCTATCATGTTTTCATAGGCAGTGACTGCTTGTTTAGCTTCATAACTTCTTTCTTCAAAAGGAATAACATCATCAATGTCAGAGTATTTACGCCAATCTTGATCAAATAACTCCTGATTAAGATTACAGTCTGCATCAAATAGTTCTTCGCCAGTATTATTTGCTATTTCTTCTGATCCTTTTTCAGCTAAGACAGTTTGATCTACACAATCTTCACCATTTGATACATAACCGTCAGTACAGTACTGACAAGCTTCATCGGTGTAAAAACCACCAGCAGTAGTACAACTAGTCTCAAAAGTAGCTAGTAAGTCATTGATCCACTTATCATATTCTGAATAGACATAAGATTTAGCAGCCCCTTTGTCTAAACCAATAGCATCACAGTATTCATTATGGAAGGCACATTTACAGTATTGAAAATTAATATGTACTCCACAGAAATCGTCCTTAATATCTGGACGAAGAAATTTACTTAATTCTCCATAACCTTTAGGGGTACAACCCGCTAAGACAATGGTTATAAGTAGTAAGGATAATATTTTTTTCATAGGTTTGGATTATGATTTTATCTTAGCAGAGGATTGTTAGAAAAATCAAGGCAATAAAAACACCCATATTGCTATAGGTATTTTTGGCAGGGGGTGTAGGAATCGAACCCACGCCAAAGGTTTTGGAGACCCTTGTACTGCCACTATACTAACCCCCCAAAGAATCCCAAAGGTATGGGATTATTTGGTTTCTTTGTGTAAGACGTGCTTTTTGCAGTGTTCGCAATATTTCTTCATTTGCAGACGTTCTTTAATTACTTTCTTATTGCGAGAAGTCTGGTAATTGATATTACGGCATTCTGTGCACTCTAATTTAGCTAAATTATCCTGTGACATACTGTTGCTATTTAAAATTAGTTAATTTTCTGGAGCCACCCGTCGGACTCGAACCGACGACCCACAGTTTACAAAACTGTAGCTCTACCAACTGAGCTAGGGTGGCGTAAATTATACGCACTAAATAATACTTAAAAAATTAAAAAAAGTCAAGATCTGAAGTTTCAGGTTTTTCCTTTACTCATTGAAGGCAGAGTAGTATAATATACCAGCTAATTATTAAATTTAAACCATGCAAAAGAATATCCTATTAGCGGTTTTTGCCGTTATTATCCTAGGCTTGGCCGGATATATTATTTTCACTAAAGACAATGTCAAAGCAATTTCTTTAGAGGAAGCCAAGACTATTGGTGAAAAATTCATTAATGATAATTTAATGCAGCCTGGTTCTACAGTGACTGTTAAGGAAGCGGTAAAAGATCGCGGTATGTATAAATTATCCCTGACTTTGCCTAATGGCACAGTAGTAGATTCTTACCTTACCAAGGATGGAGAATTGTTTTTCCCCGAAGGGATGAATATTAAAGAGATTGCCGAACAAATGGCAGCTAATCAACCTAATGTAAATAATACTAATATGCAAGTACAGACAGAAATTTTAACTCCCGGTACTGGAGAAGCAGTGGTGGTTTCCGGTGACTCTATCACCGTGGACTATACCGGTACCTTGGAAGATGGTACTCAATTTGATTCCAGCGTAGGCCGCGAGCCATATACCTTTACCATTGGCGAAGGCACAGTGATTCCCGGTTGGGATCAGGGTTTGTTAGGAATGAAAGTTGGTGAAGTAAGAAAACTGACCATTCCTTCAGAATTAGCTTATGGTGAGAGCGGTTCTGGACCGATTCCTCCCAATGCTACCCTTATTTTTGAAGTAACTTTACGCAGCATTAACAACTAAATTATTGAATTTTTAAGCTGCTAGTGGTATAATAATCCCATTATTATTTAGCCTTAACAAAGAAATGGAACAACGGCCTAATGGCGCAGTCAGTGGACTGCACATTGTCGGAGAGATTCATACCGACCAATTATCCCTGCTGGTTAACCCAGAATTAGTTAAAGATAAAATTTCAGAAATTATTAAAAAGCATCAGTTCAAAGAATTGCATGCTTTTTATTATTCTTTTCCCAATGAAGGAGGTTATACCGGCGCTAATGTCTTGTCAGAATCGCATATCTGCATGCATACCTGGCCAGAGTATAATTATCTGACTTTAGATGTATTTATCTGCAATTATACTAAAGATAATACCGAAGGAACTAGGAAAGTATTTGCTGAAATAGTGGAATTATTCAATCCCACGGAAGTCAATAAAAGAGAAATTAATCGTTAAAGATATGCTTAAAAAATTATATCTTGCTCAGATCTGGCTATTGATAGCTGGCGCTATTTTTGCCTGGTATACCGTGGTTACTGATTTTATTAGGTTTTATGATTTAGAAGGCACTATTTTTAAAGTTAAGGATTGCACCGTGCCTAATCCCGTAGTCACACCTTGTTTTTATGGTGCTATTGCTTTTATTGTCGCCTTAGTCTGGTCAGTCAAGATTTACAAGCTGGCAGAGGAAAAAAGACTGTCAGCAGAAAAGAAATTACGCTGGTTATTGGTAGCTTGTGTCTTATTTGCTTGGGGCAATATGGTTTATACCTTTACTAAGTTTTACCAGGCGGGATTTAATCCTACAGCCGGCTGTTCTGGGGTAGTGACTACCAGTCCATTTTTAACCCCTTGTTTCTTTGGTTTGGTTTTCTTTATTTTATCTTTGGCATTGTCTATCTTGATAATTGTCCGCCACAGTAAATTGCCAGCTTAATAAATAATATTATTCTGATGCAATATTTAAATGATTGATCAGCGCAAAAATTTCCTCCATCATGATAAATCCAAGGTAGCTTCCACCATTAGGGAGATTTTATTTGGCTTGGAAGACGGCATGGTCTCTACCTTAGGAGCAGTCAGCGGCGTAGCGGCTGGCAGCCAAAGTCACCAGACAGTATTATTAGCTGGTTTTGTTATTATTGCCGTAGAGTCTATTTCCATGGGGATTGGCTCTTATTTATCTAATAAATCAGAAGCAGATATTGCCGAGCGGAAAATCTCCGAGGAAAAATATGAAATAGTTAATTTTACCAAAGAGGAGAAAAAAATTTTAGCTAATATTTACCTACGCGATGGCTGGCCAAAAGCTTTAGCTAAGGAAATGGCCTCGGCTGCCACGCAAAACAAGAAATTAATGCTGAAAGAGATGTCTGTGCATGAGATGCATGTTTTTCCCAATGCTTCCCAAGATAGTATTCGTCGGGGATTATTCATGTTTTTCTCCTATATCATCGGCGGTTATATTCCTTTATCTGCTTATTTATTTTTCCCTATTGATCAGGCGGTTTATTTTTCCATAATTTTAGCCCTCTTTGCCTTATTTGCTTTAGGAGCAGTCACTACTAGATATACTAAAAAGCCTTGGTTGTCAGCTGGGCTAAGAACTTTGTTATTAGGTAGTGTAGCCTTAGTGGTTGGTTTGGCAGCGGGAAGATTCTTTGGAAATTTTTAATATTAATTCTTGATTAAACATAATACCCCAATTTTTATTGGTGGTATTTTAGATTATTTCTCTAAAATTTGTTATAATCTATTCAATGGCCAGAAAACAATTAAAGAAAAGCACTAGAATTACCAAAGCGATTATTCGCTTGCTTTTCTTTTTTTGTTTTTTAGCTTTTGCTTTATGGCTTAGCCATTTTGCCAAGGATAATGAATTGCTGAGAGAACTGGTAATGATCTATGGCTATTGGGCAATTTTTATTATCTCGACTATTTCTGGCTTTAATCTAATTGTCCCTATTCCAGCTATTACTTTTTTGCCTTTGTTTTTAGAGTCAGGCTTAAGTTTCTGGCTGACAATTATTATTATTAGTCTAGGCATGACTTTAGCGGACTGCTTAGCGTATTTCTTGGGCCATGCCGGCCGCGAAATTACTCTGTCAACTGTGCAGAATAAATGGTTTCAGAGATTAGACCGTTGGCGGGATAGAAATTACTGGTGGCCGATTATTATTTTGGCTTTATTCGTGATGTTTGTACCCTTACCTAATGAATTAATTATCATTCCTTTAGCTATTTTGGGTTATCGGTTGAGGGAATTGTTTATTGTAATGTTATTGGGAACTTTTTTGTTTAACTTGCTGTTTGCTGCCGGTTTAATCCATTTGATTTAATTATTTAATATACAATATTATGCCTAGAGTAGTTCATTTTGAAATTCACGCTGATGACATTGAGCGCGCTAAAAAGTTTTATCAAGCTGTTTTTGGCTGGGAGTTTCCCAAGTGGTTGGAGGATCCGGTGTACTGGGGAGTGATGACTGCCCCAGAAGGCAGCACTGAACCTGGTATTAATGGAGGATTGTTACAAAGACCAAGTCCAGCAAATTCAGCCGGTGCTAATGCTTATGTTTGCACTGTGCAGGTAGATAATTTTGATCTCTATGCGGAAAAGATTATATCAGCTGGCGGTAAAATTGCCTTGCCAAAATATGCTTTGGTAGGAATGGCCTGGCAGGGATATTTTCTGGATACCGAAGGAAACACCTTTGGCTTGCATCAGGCGGATAAGAATGCTAAGTAGAATTTAAAGTAAAAAAAGTCGCTCCCAAGGCGACTTTTATTATAATTGCTAATTTTGCTATAATTACTGTATATATTGACAAAAATAATAATTTGTGCTATTATTGTATATTAATTAATATTAATAATATGTGGCAGAAAATATCTAATTTTAGCCAAAAATTAACAATATTGAGCTTAATTACCAAGCTGGCTCTATTCAGTTTTGGTTTAGGATTAGCCTATCCAGCTTCTGCTTATGGCGAATTGGAGATTAGCAATATTGAAGTTGAAGTTAGCCAGGAAAAGGTCATGATTAAGTGGTATACCAATATTCCCGCTAATGGGCGTATTGAATATGGCTTAACTAATGAATATGGCCGCCAGGTTACTGCTCAAATAAATCCCCGGACTAATCATGAGATTAATTTATTCGGCTTATTAGCCGATGAAGACTACCACTTCCGCATAGTAGCTTATACCGCGGATCAGGAAGTATCTTCTTTTGACCAGGTATTTAATACCGATGATATTGACGATAATGTCATTCCAGACATTGAAGTTATTAATATTCCTTATGTGGCTGGTACCGTGGCTACTATCCAGTGGCAGACCAGTGAATTAACTTCCGGCATTGTGTATTATGGTAAAACCATTGAATACGGCAAGAAAGTTTCAGTTAAGTCCCGCCGCCTATGGCAGGAAGTAACTTTGACTAAATTATCTCCCGGCACTTTGTATCACTTCAAGGTAGAAGTTAAAGATAAGGATGGTAATAAGCAAGTTGGCCAGGATATTACTTTTCGCACCTTAATTACGGATAATGCCGACAGGGAAACTTTAGCTAATTACAATATTAGGCCAGTTAGCTCTAAAGATGCCGGCATTACCAACCGCAGCGCAGTTATTACCTGGCAGAGTAATAAGTTAGCCAGCGCTTTAGTGCGTTATGGCACTAGTGCGGATAAGCTGAAAAAGAAAGTCAGCATTAAGGACTCTTTGAAAAGCTTCGATCACCGCATTGAAATTACCGGCTTAAAACCGGAAACCCAGTATTATTACCAGGTAGAAACTAAGGATGTTTTTGGCAAAAGCGCTAAGTCGGAAATTAAAAGCTTTACTACCCAGGCCTTGCCTGTTTCTGCTGGCCAGAATGTCAGTTTGGCAGCTAACCGTGCCAATAAGACAGCACCCTCTGTTATCTACAAAGTAGGAGATAAGTTATATGCTTTATTAAATGGCCGCAAGCACTATGTTAAAAATCCTAATATTTTCCAGCGCAATGGCTACAGCTGGTCTAGTGTAAAGATTGCCAGCTCAAATCAAGTAAATAATCTGCCGGATGTTAAATTAGTTAAATCTCCAGATAATGCTACGGTATATTATCTATATAAAAAAGCTAATGACCAGTTTATTAAATTAGCTATTCCTAATGCCAAGGTATTTACTTCTTATCCGCAGAATAGCTGGAGCCAGATTGTCACTATAGACAAACTGGATTTAGATAGCTACCAGGATGTTAAATTAATTAAGGGAATAGGAGATAAAACTGTTTATCTATTGGAAAACAACACTAAAAGACCGATTATCTCTACTCAATCTTTCTTAGATCGCGGATATAATTGGTCAGATATTGTGGAAGTTAACCAGACTCATTTACTGAATTATCCGACTGGCGCTAATCTGCAATAAGCGAAAAACAAGCCAAATTCGGCTTGTTTTTTCTTTAAACATTTGACATATTTTTTTATCTATGTATTAAAAAACCCCGAAAACATTGGTTAAATATTCACAAACTTTTTAAAATATGCTAATATTCCTAAGTAATTTCCATACTCTGACTTATCCACAAGATAAATTAGCAGTAGTGAAGTTAGATAAAATAAATAATTAATTAACTAAAAAGTCAAAAATATGGCTAAAATGAGCAAAACTCAAGTGCTCTCTACCTTGGCTGAAAAGTCAGGTTTGAGCAAGAAGGATGTCCAAACTGTTTTGGACTTCATGACTGAATTGGCTTACAAAGAAGTCAAATCAAATGGTGAATTTACCGTGCCTGGCATTGGTAAGTTAGTTAAAATGCACCGCAAGGCCCGACAGGGACGCAATCCAGCCACTGGCGCTACGATTACTATTCCAGCCAAGACTGTTTGCAAATTCCGCATTGCTAAGGCTGCTAAAGAAGCCGTATTGTAATTCTGTTAAATTAAATAACCCTGCACTAAGTGCAGGGTTATTTTTTTTGTTTAGCGGTAATAGACAAAAACGTAATTTTTTTCTCCGCTGACAGTAAAGTATTCATCAGCAGTTGTCTTAGCTTGGCTAATGGCGGTTTTAGCTGAATGCCAGTAATTATTGACCACGAAATATAGTCTGTCTACTTCAGCTTTATCCATCGCGGCTAAAGCTTCAGCTCGGTCAGCTTTGGCTTCTATCATATTAAGGAAGTTTTGGTAAATATTGTCAATGCCCAAAGGCATGGAATAATAGAAATTATCATGGCTGCCCGCTGGGTAATAATGGGCAAAGCCATAGGTGTTAATAGCGGCTGCTCCCACCATTTGGTTAGCTAGGACAATATACGGCTGGTTGCCCGCAGTCTGTTCAATGGTGGTCACAGTTTCCAGATCAGCAGCGGTGACATTGAAGCTTTTGCTGTTGGTATAGCGGTCATAGACTGGATAGCTGAAATACAGGCTGACGAATAATAATAAGCTGGTGAGGACAGTTAGCCAGAGCTTGTACCAAGTGAAATTATTTTTTTCCGTATAGGGGCGCCACCAGAAGTAAAAAGCAGTGAGGATTATTGGCAAAGCAGTCAGGCTAATTAAATAAGTAATGCGCAACAGATAGGCAGTCTGCTCATAGGCGATTTGCGTGTCAAAGGAGATAAATAATCTCGCTAGTAAATAATTAGAGATTAATAGACCTAGAATAGTTAAATGCCTTTTGAAGAATAAAACCTTGTTTTTTTTAATAATCAACACCAGGCCAATAGTAAGTAGCAGGAAGAATAGCCAGAAGCGATTATCCCAAAGATTGTGCAGCATGTCCAAAGGCCAGGAATAAGCAGAGTAGAATTGTAAAGGCGGGAAATCAATTAGTGGCCAAGGATGCCAAGTTAGAATAGCTTGCCAAGAGCGGCCAGCTAAGCGCTGGTAGAGCGCTAACAGCAGGGGTAAGCTAATAGCTGCACCTAGTAAAGATAAGTAGTATAAAATACTTTTCCATAGCTTAGAAAATTCGGATTTGGTTATCATCAGCAATACTACGGAATAAAGCAGGGGGATACCGCCTAAAGGATGAATAGTTAAAGCGGCTAAGCTTAAACTTAATCCGAAATAAAGACTGATGCTTCCCTTGCGAATAACTGGAATCAGGAAAATGAAGATAGCAAACAGCAGAAAAGTCAGATTTTGCGGAGTGGACATGATGGCAAAATTAAAACCAACCAGTAAGCTGGCTAAAATGCAGATCATGCTCATTCTGCGCGGCCAGTTCAAGCCATAGCGCAGGCCGTAATAAAGGGTATAAGGCCAGAATAAGCTGAAAGCAAAAGGCATGAATAGCTTATTGATAGTATTCAAAGAAATTTGCCATAAATCGCTTAAGAAGAATATCTGCCCATATTGTCCGATGTACAGGAAGAGTCGAGGATTTAAAGTTCCGGTTTCGGCGATTATTTTCATATTAGCCTGGTGGATAAACGGATCATAGCCAAAGCCCAAAGGATAGAGGATTAAAGCAATGCTGGAGAATAATAGGAAGTGGACAGCCATTAGAAATAATGGCTTATTAGCTTGCTGGCTGTGCAGAATAAAAATTACCAGCAAGATTGTGCTGACAATTAATAATAGCCAGAATTTAGCATCTAATATCTCCCAAGGGGAGCGTAAAACTTCCACTGTTGCTCGGCGAAACAGCAGCCAGAAAGTTAAACCATCTAAAATTAGGATAATAAGAGGAAGGATTAAGTTTTTAATATTAGCCAAGCGGATATTAGGGATATCCAATTCGGTAAAATAATAATGCTCCCGGTTCAAGCTGCGAGAAATAATTTCTACCGCTAAAGGTATGGAAAGCAAAGCTACCCAGAAAATTAAGTCATTGATTTGGTAGAAATGATAAGCAGTGGTATAGAGTAGGCTTAAGTAGATAATAATAGTCAATAAGCCCAAGATATTTTTAAAGCTGGGTCGGGCTTTGTCAAAAAAGATATCGCCTAATTTCTTGCTATTGAAGAATAAATAAAAAAAACCGGCCAAAATGCCGACTAGCGGAGAATGCCACCATTGCCAATTAGCTGCCAAGACTAATATTGTTCCGCTTTGAATAGCTAAATGCTGGATTTTACCAAAAGTAATCATCGGCTATAGTTTAACATAATTCGCCTTTTTTGTTAAAATAAAGCCATGTTATTAAATCAGGAAAAAATTATTTTAGGTTGGCGATATTTTCTGTTGTTAATTTCAATAATCTTATTTGGTTATTTAGTGCAGAATAATTTTGTTTTATCTCAAGAACTTACTTATTCAGTGGATTTTAAAGACGGTTTAACTAGGGATGTTTTTGGACTTTATCCATTAAATCGCACTAATTTTCTGCCAGCCAATAAGCAGTTAGCAGTTTTAGCTGAACCCTTGTATCTACAGGCTTATATTCCCGATGGCTATAGCAAGCTGTCGATAGTGGGAAATATTTCTTCACCCGTTAGGGCAGATATTGGCCTTAAGCAGTCAGACGGCAGCTGGCAATGGCAGGAACTTGCTAAGGGAGAGTTTACAACAGGCTTTGACTTATCTTCAGCAGCTATTAATAATAATAAACTGCAGATTATCTTCTCTTTTCCGGATTTAATGGATCCCGGCAGTATTACTTTCAATGATTTAAAATTAATTCTTAAGCGATGATTAGAAAGCTGATTAAAGAATTATTTGTTATTGCTTTGGCAGTTTGGTTGCTATTAGTAGTCTGGGAATTATCATCATCCGGCTCAGTGCAGCGATTTATTAACTTAGAATACTGGTTTTATTTTCTTTTGCTATTAGGAATATATTTACGCCTGACTTCTAAGAAGTAGCTAGTTTGTGTTATAATATACTTAATATAATTAGTTAATAGATTTTTTAAGATGAATAAGAAGCGCAAACAAGCTTTGAAAAAGCATCGGAAAAAATCCGGCAAGAATATTATCAGCTTGCGATATTAGTTATAATGGACAAGCCAACACCAAAACAAAATAAAATGTATGTCGTTGCCGTGGATATGGGCTATGGCCATCAGCGAGCCGCTCATCCCTTAGCTGGCTCAAGCCCCAATGGGGTAATCAATGCTAATTTCTACCAGGGAATTTCTCGCCGCGAGCAGTATGAATGGAATGAAAGCCGGACTTTGTACGAATTGATTTCACGTTTTAAGGATGTGCCGATCATCGGCCCATGGGTTTTTCGTTTAATGGACTATTTCCAGAGGATTGAGCCGTTTTATCCTCGGCGCGATTTATCTAAGCCTTATTCCCAGCTTAAATTCTTTTACCGCAAGATTAAGCGGGGCATGGGCAAGAATTTAATAGACATTTTGCGCAAAAAACCATTGCCTATGGTGACTACTTTTTTTGTTCCGGCCTATGTAGCAGAATACAATAATTATCCGGAAAAGATTTATCTAGTAGTTACCGATGCCGATGTCGCCAGAGCCTGGGCGCCAATGGAGCCAAAAAGAAGCAGAATTATCTATTTAGCTCCCAATAAGCGGGTGAGAGAACGCCTTTTATTGTACGGCGTGAAAGCCCAGAATATTTATGTCACTGGCTTTCCTTTGCCTAAGGAGAACATTGGAGGCTTGGATCAGAAGATTTTAAAAAGCGATTTAAAAGATCGCTTGGCTATGCTGGATCCCAAAGGAATTTACCGGCATAAGTACTCAAAATTATTAGAAGACTATCTTTGCCCGATTCGCAACATTAAAAAGCCTAATCGTCCATTGACTATTACTTTTGCGGTGGGTGGAGCTGGCGCGCAAAGAGAGATTGGCGCAGAAATTGCCCATTTATTGCATAGACAAATTAAGACTGGGCAAATTCATTTAAATTTAGTAGCGGGTGCCAGAAATGATGTTTATGTTTTTTTCCAAAAGGCCATTAAAGACTGCCGGCTTAATGATTGTAGAAATATTGATATTATCTTTTCTGAAGACAAGCAGAACTATTTTAAATTATTCAACAAAGCCTTAAGAGCAACGGATATTCTGTGGACCAAGCCCTCGGAACTTACTTTTTACAGCGGCTTGGGCATTCCTATTTTAATGACTCCACCGGTAGGTTCTCAGGAGTTTTATAACCGGGATTGGTTATTGGCTCTGGGAGCGGGCATTGATGCCCCGGATGTCAAATATGTCAATGAGTGGTTGTTTGACTGGCTGAATTCCGGCTGGCTGGCAGAAGCTGCTATGCAAGGATATTTAGATGCTCCGAAAATGGGAACTTATCACATTGAAAATATTGTTTTGCATAACAAGGTCAGGGAAATAGAGGATATCCAATTGCTATAATGCGCATTGCCAAGCTAAAAATAAATTATTACAAAAGCATCAAGAAGCCTATTTTACTGACTGGTTTACCGATTAGTATTTTGATCGGTCAGAACAACTGTGGCAAAAGTAATATTCTTTATGCTATAGATTATGCTTTTAATAAGAAAGATACCAGTGAGGCTTTAGATTATCCCAAGGCAGATATTGAAATTGCGTTGAATTTTAGCAAAGAAGAGCAGAAACAATTTAATTTACCTTTAAGCCAAGGCCTATTACAGTTAAAAAATAAGCAACGGCAGTTAATTTTTGGCAATAAAGTATTGCCTTACCAAGGAAAATTAGCTAATTATTTAGCAAAGACAGTTAAGCACCTTACTTCTAATGATTTTCATAATTTAGATCAGATTAAGAAAGATTGGCAGAGTCTGCGAAAATATCCGGAGAGTTTGGCTGAGTTTCAGCAGAATCTAGCTAAACATTTTCCCAAGATAGTTACTGGCAAGAATGCCCTAGATATTAATTATGAGACAACTGGTCTGCAGGAAGCAGATAGGAAAGTCACCTTAGATCGTCTAGGTTCCGGCTTCCGCCGGGTTTTTACCATCTTGCTTTATATCTTCCATCCAGAATACCAATTGGTGATTATTGACGAACCAGAAACTCATTTGCATCCTATTTTAATCAAGAAATTATTGTGGGCGATGCAGAATAGCAGTGGTGCTCAGATATTCTTCACTACCCATTCTCCATTATTTATTAAAGCTATTACCTTGCCGCAGGTAATTAGAGTGGTAAAAAGCGAAAAGAGTACGGAAGCTTTTGGTTTGTCTTTGACCAAACGTCATTATTTTGGCCAGCGCTTAATCCAGGAATTAGATGCGGATAATTTGGAAATGTTTTTTGCCGATACCGTAGTTTTGGTGGAAGGAGTATCGGATAGAATCCTATTACGCGGCTTAATTGATCGTTATTATGGCGGTGATCAGGAGATAAAGGTGGTGCAAACCCACGGCAAAGGGAATATGATGCTGTTTATTGAATTACTCAAGATTTTCAACATCAGATTTTTAATTGTCATGGATAGGGATGCAGTTGGTTGGCAGCTGAATAATATTTTAAATTATTTAAAGATTAGACCAAAGAGCAATAATGCAGATCAGTTAATTGAAGAATTGAAACTCAATCATATTTTTGTTTTACCTAATGGTGCTATTGAAGCGCATTATCCCAGGAAATATCAGAGAGATAAGCATAAACCACATAACGCTATTGTGGCCTCATCGGCTATTACTGATAGAGAATTCTCTTCCAGTTTAATGCAGCCCTTGCGGGAAATTATTAATAGTCTATAATAACAAATAGTTAATTATTAATTTGCAAATCATGGGAGATGTTTGTCCAAATTGCGGCAATGATCCATGTACTTGCAGCGATTCAATGGGTTGCAATTGCGGTAAAAATGACTGCAATTGTTCCGGCGAAGGCTGTAATTGTGCCGATGGATGCGACTGCTGCTCTTAAATAAAAGAAGAAAACCCTGTCCAAATTGGTTCAGGGTTTTTTATTTCCATTAGCACTGTTCTAGTGAGCTTTTTTGCCTGCTAATTTAACAGTTCTAGGAAAGCGTTTTTTTAGATCTAGGAGCATTTGCTGCTGTCCAGGTAAGATCACCTGCTGGTCAATTAGTAATTTCTCCACAGCAGGAAAATTGTCATTAAGCAGATCTAGGTAGCGCTTGATGGTATTTTTGGAGAAATTGTAGTCTCTAGCTGTGCCGCGAATGGTCCCACCAGACAATAGTCCACGGTAAATGATAACGATTGTATTCCAATCCAGTCTAGTGCCCCAGAATGGCGTCCCTTTCAGTTCACTGAAGGTTTTGCCGCAAGTACGGCAGAGTAACAAGCGGACTCGCTTCCGGCTGTAAAAGGTGTATAAAGTTATGTTTCCTTGTTCTGGTTTTTGGTGATCAGGACAGTGGGGATTAAGGCAGGTAAATTGGCCTAAACTAGTCATGGATTCCTCCGATTAAATTGGTGTAATGAACAAATTAAGCAATAGCATACTCTGGATTATATTTTTTGTCAATTCCTCTTAATATTATTTTTGGATTTTTTGATTAAAAATGTTATAATTACTTACAAATAATGCTAAAGTTAACTTAAAAATGTTGATAAGCAACAATTTTACATGTTTTTAAGTAAAGAGAAAGGGTTTACTTTAATAGAAATCATTTTAGTAATTGCCGTTATTGGGGTATTGGCGGCGGTAGTTTTTGTTGCAGTTGATCCAGCTCGACGTTTTGGCGAAGCACAAAACTCCTTACGAGATAAGAATTGTGATGAGTTAGAAAAATGCTTAACTACCTTAGTAGCAGATAATAATGGCACAGTGCCAGCAGCTATTGCCGCTTTAACTCTTAATACTCCTTATATGCTGGTTTCTGCTGGGGGTTCCACTGCCGGTAATGCTACCTGCACCACTTTGGGTCAGGATATTGCCAGAGTTGATCTAGCTTCTTTAATGGAGCCGTACATTGGTGAATTGCCAATTGATCCTGATGCTACGGGTGATGATACGGGTTATTATATTACCAGAGTAAGCGATGCCGGTTTTGTAGTTGAACATTGTTATGAATATACAGCTAGTGCCGGAGAAGAAGGTGGTGGTGGATTTGCTTGTGGTGATACGGTTAGTTACGAGGGGGTTAATTATGCAACTGTGCAGATTGGCACGCAGTGCTGGTTTGCACAGAATCTTAATGTCGGCACCAGGGTAGCTGGGGGTACTGGTGGTTACAGTTGCGTTTCGGCAGCGGCTATTAAAAAGTATTGCTATAATGATTCGGAAGCTAATTGTACAGCAGATGGTGGTATTTACATCTGGCCACAAGCGATGTGTGGCTCGGAAGTTAATGGCGCTCAAGGTATTTGTCCAACCGGTTGGCATATTCCAACTCATGATGAATTTACTACTTTAGAAAGAGCAGTCTGTACTTCTGGCAGCTGTACTACTGATTTTCCGATTGACACGACTACTACTGGTTGGCGAGGAACCAATGAAGGCACTAAATTAAAAGCAGGAGGTTCCTCTGGATTTAATGATGTTTTAGGCGGAATTTGGGATAATTATGAATATATGTTTTTGTATCAAGACGGTACAGGCTGGATTTGGTCTTCTACTAAATATGGCTTAAGTAGTGCTTGGTATCGGACTTTTAGCAGTGCTTTAGCTACGGTAGGTCGTTATCGAGGTGCTATTTCTGGAGATTTTTATGCAGGCTCTGTTCGCTGCATTCAAGATTAAATAATATAATATTTATATGTCTTGGTTATTAATTGCTATTATTGCTTATTTTATTCTCGCTCTAGTCAATTTGACTGATAAGTTTTTACTGCAGAAATTCTTACCTAATCACCATGCTTATACTTTTCTCGTAGGAATATTGGGTTTATTAGTCTGGCTATTGGCGCCCTGGTGGCTAATCTGGAGCGGCTGGACGGTTTTTAGCCTTAATTTATTAGTTGGCGCTTTGTTTCCTATTGCTTTGCTTTTAATGTACAAAGCCTTAAAATTAGGCGAAGCTTCGCGGATCATTCCCATTATGGGAGGCTCTATACCTATTTTTATCTTAATTCTGTCCATTTTTTTACTGAAGGAGTCTTTTACTTTCTACCAATGGCTAGCTATTATTTTATTGCTTTTAGGTACTATTATTATTTCTTGGTTTCCTGACTCTCATGAATTATGGGATAAGATTAAAGCTTGGTTTCGTCCGGAAGCGGAAAACCAAGTTTTGGCTATTTGGTTTGCTTTGGGTGCTGGTTTGTTTTTTGGCTTATTTTTTGTCGGCACTAAATATCTTTATACCCATCAGCCCTTCTTTAGCGGTTTTATCTGGATGCGTTTAGGCAGTTTTATTGCCGTCTTGTTTTTGCTAATTAGGAATGATTACCGGAAGAAGATTTTTAAAAGTTTGTTTAATTTAAAACAAAAAGGGAGGATTATTTTTTTAATTAACCAATTAATTGCTGCTGTCGGTTTCTTGCTCCAGAATTATGCAGTATCTTTAGCCTCAGTGGCTTTAGTGAGCGCTTTGCAGGGAGTGGAATATGCTTTTCTCCTGATCTTTGGCGCATTATTGTCTTTGTTTTTCCCGCAAATAGTCAAAGAGAATATTAGTAAAGCGGTAATTATCCAGAAGGCGATTGCTATTATTTTAATTAGTCTAGGTTTGTATTTTATTGCCATTTAAATTATGTGGAAAATTATTATTCTAATTTTAATTATCGTTTTTGCTGTTTGGTATCTCCGTTTTGACAAGCATTATCCCCGGATAAAAGAATTAAGGACAGATAATCAGTTCTGGGGAGTGACTTTCTCCACCAAGCAGACGGATCGTTTAGAATTATCCTGGCAGGAAGTTTACCAAGCAGCTTTTGACGACCTGCAGATTAAAAAGGTGCGTTTGCCGATTTACTGGGATGAGATCGAAGCCACAGAAGGTGTTTATGATTTTGGCAAATTCGATGAAATTTTAAATGAAGGCGCTAAGCGCGATGTTCAGTTTTTGGCAGCAATTGGCTGGCGCTTGCCGCGCTGGCCGGAATGCCATACGCCGGCTTGGTTAGAAAATTCTGAATTGGAAGTTAAGCAGCAAAGAACCTTGGCGATGCTGAAAATGGTGGTAGAACGCTACCGAGATCGAAAGGAAATTATTGCCTGGCAGGTAGAGAATGAGCCGCTAGTAGATTGGTTTGGTGTTTGCCCAGCTGCTGATGAGGATTTTTTAAAGAAAGAAATCTCCCTAGTTAAAAGTTTGGACGATCGCCCGATTTTACTTACTGTTTCTGGAGAATTAAGCATGTGGGGCAAAGAAGGGAAATTAGCTGACCAATTGGGATCATCATTGTATCGGGTGGCGTGGAATAAGAATTTCGGTTATTGGCGCTGGTTTTTACCCAGCTGGTTTTACCAATGGAAAGCAGCTAGAGTAGATAAGGCAGATCAAGTAGTGATTAGTGAATTACAAGCTGAACCTTGGTCTCCCACTGGCCGTTTGCAGGATTTATCTAAGGAAGAGTACCAAAAATCTTTTGATTTGCAGCAATTTAGAGCCAATGTCCAGCTAGCACAGAATATTAATTTTCCTGCTACTTATTTATGGGGAATAGAGTGGTGGTATTGGCAAAAGCAGAACGGGGATAGTCAGTATTGGGATTTTGCCAAGCAATTATTTGTCAAATAAAAAACACCCTGAAAACAGGGTGTTTTTTTATTCATATTTTTTTGTTAATTATTAGCCAAGACTTTAATGAGCCTTGAAGACATCTTTTTTAGTATATCATGTATTTATAGTGATTATAAATTTTACTTGTGATTAACAGGGTTTTTTGTTATAATTTAGACAAATTATGGCCTAATTATTTAATTAACCACGGCGTGTTAAAAAAGTTATTATATTCTTTAAATTTAACCCTTGGCTTATTGCTTTTATTGCCTACAGTTTCTGCGGTTAGCAGGTTTAAACAGGATTATACTCCGCAGGATCCCAACTTGGTTTACCAGACGTATTTTGATTTGATTAATATTAAGCCCAGCTGGTCTAATGATTTGCAAGTGAATAAAGAAGTAGTAGTGGCTATCTTAGATTCCGGAGTTGATTTGGATCATCCGGATTTAGTTAATAATATTTGGTTAAATGCCGGAGAAATAGCGGATAATGGCATTGATGATGATCGCAATAGCTATATTGACGATGTGGTAGGCTGGGATTTTGTTGACAGCGACAATGTTCCAGAGCCAGATGTTTCTGGGGAATACGATATAGTGTCAATTAATCATGGTACAGTAGTGGCGGGAATTTTGGCCGGAACGGCTAATGACAGCGGGATTGTCGGCATTGCTCCCCACGCTAAAATAATGCCTTTGCGTATTTTGGATGAATTTGGTCAGGGCAATACTTTAGTTTTGTCCCAAGCTATTGATTATGCCGTAGAGAATGGAGCGGATATTATTAATCTAAGCTTAGTTGGTAAGTCTTACGATAATACTATTAAGCAAGCGATTAAGGAAGCTTATGAGGCGGGAGTGGTAGTGGTGGCAGCTTCCGGCAATGAAGAGAACAAAGGATTGAATCTTAATGTTACTCCGCGTTACCCGGTATGTGAATTGGATGAGATTAACCGGGTGTTGGGAGTATCGGCGGTTGATAATCAGAAAAAATTAGCTACCTTTGCCAATCATGGCAGCAACTGTATTGATCTTTCCGCTCCCGGCGCTAACTTTTATTCTACTTTATTTCAAAAAACTGGAGATAGTAAACTAACAGCGTATTACGGAACTGGCTGGTCAGGAACATCAGTGGCTGCGCCGATAATTTCCGGCACCGCCAGTTTGTTGAAAATGCATTATCCCAACCTGCGCCCTTATAATATTTATAATATTCTATCTCAGAGCTCTCAAAGCTTAAAAACGGCTAATCCAGATAACTATGCAGCTCTAGGCTCCGGCTTAATTGATATTGGTGCGGCTCTTAATTTAGCCGCGCAATTGGAAGATGAATTAAAGTATTTGGTAATAGCTCCAGACAGCGGTCAAATTCCCCAAATTATTGTTTTAGATCAGGAAGGAAATGAATTAGATAATTTTCTGGCTTATGCAGAAAAGTTTAAAGGTGGAGTCAATATTGCTATCGGTGATGTGAATAATGATGATTTAATGGAAATTATCACTGCTCCCAAAGCCGGCGGCGGACCGCATCTTAAAGTTTTTAGCTTAGCTGGAGAATTATTATCCGAGTGGTTTGCTTATGATGCTAAGTTTTCCGGCGGAGTCAATATTGCCATCGGGGATATTGATGGCGATGGCCAAAACGAAATTATTACTGCCCCAGAAAGTAAGGGTGGCCCGCATTTGAAGATTTTTAATTGGCAGGGTCAGGTAAAAAACCAATTTTTCGTTTATGAGGGAAATTATTATGGCGGAGTAAATTTAGCTCTTGGCGATGTGAATAATGATGGTAAAGACGAGATCATTACTGCGCCAGCAGCCGGTCGAATAAGTGAAGTGAAGGTTTTTGACTGGCGCAACCGTTTATACAGCCAGTTTGTTGCTTATGACAATTTTGACCAGGGAGTAGAGGTAAGCGTAGGTGATGTGAATAATGACGGTTGGCAGGAAATTGTTACCGCTCCCAGTCGTAATTTAGCCACTCAGATTCGCTTATTTAGCTATAAGGGTAAGCTTAAACATGATTGGTTAGCCTTTAATGCTAATTATAAAGGAGGAGTGGAATTGGTGGTGCGTGATTTATCTGGCGATGGCATTCCTGAGATTTTAACTTTGCCGCATAAAGGATCAGCTGCTTTATTGCGAATTTACAATTATGACGGCGTAGAAAAAAATAGTTTTTATCTGCGCGACAGTAATGATAAGAATGGTTATCAATTGGAAGTAGCTTCTTAATATGTGGATAGATAATGATTTGCAAATTATCCGTTGGTTAAATGACCGTCCTTCAGTTAAGCAGTTTATCAAATTTTCTTTAATTGGCGGTTTTAATACTTTGGTTGATTTGGCAGTTTATGTTTTCTTTACTAGAATAGTTTATTGGCATTACTTATCTGCTGCGATTATGGCCTTTTTCTTGGCAGCTAGCTGCAGTTTTTTACTGAATAAATACTGGACTTTTAAAGTTAATCATCAAAGTTTTTCCGGTCAGTATTTTAAATTCATCTTGGTAGCCAGCGGCGGTTTGTTATGGACTTTATTCTTTTTGTACATTTTTGTTGACCATTTGCATTGGTATGATATTTTAGCTAAAGTATTAACGATTATTATTGTAATGAATTGGAATTTTTGGTTGCAGAAACTTTGGACGTTTAAGGTAAATTAATGGAACAGAAGAAAATCAGTGTGGTTATTCCGGCTTTCAATGAAGCAGCAATAATCGGTGAAACTTTGGCTAAAGTTAAGACTTGGCTGCTTGAGAATTTTAGTCATTCAGAGATAATTGTGGTAGATGACGGTTCTACAGACAACACCAGGCACATTTTAGAGAAAATTTCCGGAATTAAGCTTTTGCGCAATTTAGGCAATCATGGTAAAGGCTATACTGTTAAGAAGGGGGTTTTGGCGGCGACCGGCGATTTAATTTTATTCATGGATGCGGATAATTCCACCGACATTAGCGAATTAAGTAAATTGTTGCCGTATTGCTCGCAATACCCAATAGTTATTGGCTCCAGAGCTTTAGCAGATTCAGTTATTTTAAAAGAGCAGAATAAGCTGAAGGTAATGTTAGGAAAATCTGGTAATTGGCTAGTTAGGTATTTATTGTCTTTGGATATCAAAGACACTCAATGCGGCTTCAAGCTTTTTCGCGCGGATTGTAAAATTTTATTTTCACAGATGATTACTAACGGTTGGGGATTTGACTTTGAGCTGATGTGGCTAGCTAGGCAGCATAAATTAGCAGTAAAAGAAGTGCCGATTGTCTGGGAGAATAATCTGGATTCCAAGGTAGGAATAAAGGGTTATTTTTTGACTTTAGCTGAACTTATTAAAATTCGTTGGTATTATACTTTTAAAAAAATTAAATAAAAAATATGACGACAAGAATTCCTATCACTAAAAAGAACATTCTAGTCTTGGGTGGCGCTGGATTTATCGGTTCGCATTTATGCGAGTCGCTATTGAAATCTGGAGATAATGTAATTTGCGTAGATAATTTTATCTCTTCCGACGTGGAGAACATTAAAATGCTTTTGGAATATCCCAATTTTGAATTTGTCCGCCACGATATTAATCGGGAGTTGAATTTTGATGAATTTCCGGAATTGCAGAAATTTAAGGTGGACTTGCAGGGATTTCAGGAAGTTTATAATCTAGCTTGCCCAACTTCCGCTAAGGATTATACCAAGTTGCCCATTGAAACTGCTCACGCTAATTCCTTGGGAGTAATTAACAGCTTGGAAATTGCTAAAAAATACAAAGCCCGTTATTTATTAGCTTCTACCTCATCGGTTTATGGTGAACCGCCGGAAGACAACTCTCGAGTCAAGGAAGATTATTATGGTTTGATTAATTATTTAGGACCTCGAGCTTGTTATAATGAAGGCAAAAGATTTGCTGAAACTTTAACGGCTACTTATCGTGATTTTTATAAATTAGACACGCGCATTGCCAGAATTTTTTCCACCTACGGACCGAGAATGCTGCAGCATAGCGGCCGGCATATTCCGGATTATATTCAGGAAGCATTAGACGGCAAAGAAGTAGTAATCGCCGGAGCAGAGAATTTAACTTACAGTTTTTGTTATGTTAAAGATTTAGTAGAAGGCCTGATTTCCTTGATGGCCTCAGATATTAAAGATCCAGTGAACTTTGGTGATGAAAATACTTACACATTGAATGAAATTGCTAGCAAGATTATCTCCCTGACTAATTCTAAGGCAGTTATTGCCAATCAGGAGAATTTTGCTTATGCTACCAAACCTGCTTTACCGGATATTGCCAAAGCCAAAACTGAGCTTAATTGGCTTCCCTTGGTCTCTATCGATGAAGGCTTGAGGGAAACCGTTGATGATTTCCAGTCTCGCGGTCGTTTGTATCGCCCGTATTTAAGTCAAGACAGCGGTGAAGTAGATGAATAATTAAATTTAATAAGGTTATGAGAGTATTTGTCGTTATTCCGGCTTTCAATGAAGAACAAAGCATTGGTTCAGTATTGGCGGAGCTGAAAAATTTGCCTTATGAAGTGGTAGTAATAAACGACGCCTCTTCTGACCAGACGGCTAAAATAGTAGAGCAGTTTCCGGTGGTTTTATTATCCCACCGTCTTAATCGCGGCCAGGGAGCAGCTTTGCAAACCGGCAATGATTATGCTCTGAAGATGGGTGCCGATATAATTGTCCATTTTGACGCTGATGGGCAATTTTTAGTCAAAGAAATATCGGAGATTATTGCTCCATTATTAACTCAGCAATATGATATTGTTTTTGGCTCCCGTTTTTTGGATAAGAAATCAGAATTGCCCTGGCTTAAGGATAAGTTGATCTTTCCCATTGCCCGGTTGATTAATCGCTTGTTTTTAGGTATAAAGCTTACAGATCCGCAAAGCGGTTTTCGGGCGATGACTAAGGAAACAGCAGCCAAGATTATTATTGAGCACGATGGAGCAGCCCATTGCAGTGAAATTGCCGCTAAAGCCCATAAATTGAAACTGCGGATAAAAGAAGTGCCGATGACTGTCAAATATTTTTCTTTCGGACAATCGCTTTTAGCCGGCAAGGGTCGGGGGCAGGGAGGCTTGCAGATTATTAAAGATTTATTATTTAACAAATTAAGCAAATGATTTGGTTGCAGATTATAGTAAGCTTGTTTACGCTAGTTATGGTTTTCAAGCTATTTAAACAAAAACAAGCAGATAAAATATCTACGGCTAATTTTTTAATCTGGCTGCTGCTGTGGCTGGCGATCTTATTGGTTTTCTGGCAGCCTAATAGCACTAGTTATCTGGCAAATATCTTAGGCATTGGCCGTGGTGCCGACTTAGTAGTCTATTTGTCTATTATTATTGTCTTCTATCTATTGTTCAGAATATTTATCCGCTTGAATAAGATAGAAACAGACCTGACCAGATTAACTCGCGAGGATGCTATTAACCATGCCAAAAAGAGATAAGGTAATTGTAATAATACCAAGCTATAACAGCCGCAAGTACTGGGATGATTTATTACCAACTTTAACCAAGGAGAAGTATGAAGATTTTGATTGGGAAATTTTGGTAGTGGATAATAATTCCAGCGATGACTCTGTTTCTTATTTAGAACAGCATTATCCGGAGATTAAGGTTATTGTCAATAAGAAGAATTTAGGCTATGTCGGTGCTAATAATGTGGGTTATGAGTATGCCCAAAGCATCGGTGCTGATTTTATTTATTTATTGAATCAGGATACGGTTATTGAACCGGGATTTTTGCAGCCGCTGTATAACTTTGCCAAGGAGCATAAGTTTGGATCATTGCAGTCAAAGATTAGGATTTGGTCTCCGGACAACAGTCCGCTGATTAACTCTTTAGGCAATGATATTCATTACTTGGGTTTTGGCTATGCCACGCATTGCGAAGAGGTTGATGATAATAAGCAGGAAGTCAGTAAGATTAACTATGCTTCCGGTGCCGGTGTCTTTATCTCCATGTCCGCTTTGTCAGAATTAGGCTATTTGTTTGACGATACCATGTTTATGTATCTGGAAGATTTGGATTTAGGCTGGTCTCTGCGCTTATTGGGTTATGATAATTATTTAATACCGCAAAGCATTATTTACCACAAATATGAATTTGATAGAACTTTCAAGCAAGTCTATTGGTTTGAAAGAAACCGCTTATGGGTGTCCTTAAAGAATTACAAGCTATTAACTATTCTCTTATTATTTCCCGCTTGGCTGGTGATGGAAATCGGCCAGTGGATATTTGCCGTAAAGAATAAATACTGGCGGGAGAAGCTTAAGGCTTACCAATGGCTAATTGACTATGAACAGTGGGAAATATTCTTTTCCCGGCGCCGGAATATCCAGACTAAAAGGAAAGTGAATGATCGGGAAATTTGTCGCCGGTTTACTGGCAAGATTCTTTTCCAGCCTTTGGAGAATACAGCTTTAAAGATAGCCAATATAGTTTTTAATGCATATTGGCAGATTGTTAGAATATTAATTATTTGGTAATTATTTTAAATTTAGCTTAATGAAAATTGCGGAAGTCACATCTACATTCCCACCATATAAAGGAGGCATTGGCAATGTCGCTTATTACAATTCCTGGTCTTTGGCTGCTTTGGGTCATGAAGTGACAGTCTTTACGCCTTTATATAAAAAATTCAGTCAGACTGAAGAATTGCCTTTTAAAGTAATGCGGCTTTATCCTTGGTTTAAATACGGCAATGCCGGTATTTTGCCCCAATTATGGTGGCATTTACCTAAATATGATGTTATTCATCTGCATTATCCTTTTTTTGGCGGAGCAGAAACTATTTACTTTTTAGATAAATTCAAGGACTTGAAGCTGGTCGTCACTTACCATATGGATGTAGTAGGTACGGGCTTATTAGCTAAGTTTTTTGGTTGGCACACTCAGCATGTATTGCCTAAGATTTTGGATCGGGCCGATAAGATTATTGTCACTTCTTATGATTATGCCCGACAGTCCAGTCTTAAGGAGCGTTTGCAGGTAGAGCCGGAAAAGTTCGTGGAAATTCCCTGCGGAGTTAATCATCTACTATTCAAGCGTCGCTTACCGGATAAGGAATTAATGCAGCGCTATGATCTTTATGATAAAAAAGTAATTTTATTTGTCGGTGCTTTAGATAAAGCCCATTATTTCAAGGGAGTGAATATTCTGATTCAAGCCATGAGCAAATTATCCAATAATAATGACATCCGCTTAGTTATTGCCGGTGGTGGTGATCTTAAAGAGAGCTACCAAAGCTTAGTAAACAGCTTAGGCTTATCTAAAAAAGTTATTTTTGCCGGTTTTGTATCGGACAGCGATTTGCCCCGTTTTTATAACCTAGCTGATATTTTTGTCTTACCTTCCATTGATCGCTCGGAAGCTTTCGGTATCGTTTTATTGGAGGCGATGGCTACTAATGTGCCGGTAATTGCTTCTGATTTACCGGGAGTCAGATCGGTAGTGGATAAAAAGCAGAATGGCTTATTGGTTAAGCCTGGCAATGTAGATAATTTAGTTTTAATGTTAAAATATCTTTTGGATAATCCCAGAGTAGCCAAAGCTTATGGCAATGCGGGACGGGAGAAGGTAATAGCTAAATATACCTGGGAGAAAATAGGTTACCAATTGGATAATGTTTTACAGAGTGTAGTGAAATGAAAATAGGAATAATTTCTAATTTATACCCGCCGTTAATCAGGGGAGGGGCGGAATTGGTTGCCGCCATGATGGCCGAAGGCTTAAAAGAAGCTTGGCAGCACGTGTTTGTAATTTCTACTAAGCCAGCCCAAGGTTTTAAATCCTGGCAAATATCCGAGGGTGAAGTTAATGACATTCCAGTTAAGCGCATTTATCCGGCTAATATCTATTATTATTTAAATGATTACAAATTTCCTCTTCCCATTCGTTTTATCTGGCGCTTATTTGATATCTTCAATATCTTTTCTTACTGGCAGACCAGAAGAATTTTATTGCAAGAAAAACCAGAGGTGGTTATTACTCATAATTTAACCGGTTTTGGCTTTTTAATTCCTTTACTGCTGCGCCAATTAAAAATTAAGCATGTTCATATTTTGCATGATGTGCAGCTGGTTATCCCTTCCGGCTTAATAATTAAAGAACAGGAGAATAACTGGGAAAGTCGCTTAGTCAAATTAACCGGTTATGACAAGCTTACTAAAAAATTATTTGCTTCTCCGCAATTAATTATTTCTCCTTCCCGTTATCTTTTGAATTTCTACCAGGAAAAAGGATTTTTTCCGCAGTCGCAGAAGGTAGTTTTGCCCAATCCAGTTCGTTCAGCAATTAATTTGCATAAGAAGCCAACTGCGGAGTTAAATCTGCTTTATTTGGGGCAAGTGCATAAAGCTAAGGGAGTTTTAGAACTGATTACCAATTTCCGTAAATTATCTTTGCCGCAGGCCAGGCTGCATGTTGCCGGTGTTGGTCAGGATCTGGCTAAAGCCAAAGAATTAGCTGATGATGACCAGCGGATTATTTTCTACGGCTGGCTGTCTCAGCAGCAGTTATTGCCATTATTAGCTAAGATGGATTTGGCAGTAGTGCCTTCTTTATGCTATGAGAATTCACCAACGGTGATTTATGAGGTGCTGAATTTAGGAATTCCAGTTTTGGCGGCCGATATTGGCGGAACAGCGGAGCTGATAAAGGAAGGAAAAAACGGCTGGATTTTTCCAGCCGCCAACTGGGAGTTGATGAATAAGAAGATTATCGGTTTGTACCAGCAGCGGGAGAAGCTATCCTTATTGTCTGCTAATTGCCAACACAGCGTCAGCAGTTATCTATTGCCTAATTATATTGGTAAGCTTTTAGAATATATCAATGCAGATCAATAAAAAAACTACTTATAGTATTCTAGTTATTGGCTTGAGTCTGATTTTCTTCTGGCTTTATTCCTATACCATTTGGTCTACCTGGTTGCCGCAATGGCTAGCAACCAAGCAGATGATTTTTAATTGGCCTGATGCTAATGCTAATTATTTCTTTGCCGAGTCATTTAGCCGCCTTAATTCCCTTTTCTCTTTAGAGTATTTGAATTTCTGGACAGATAATCTATTACATACCCGCAGTATTAATGTGATTAACGGTTGGCTGGTGCCCATGACTTTTTTACCAGGACTGCTTATTTTTGGCTTAGCTTTTAAATTATTGGGGCCACTAAGCATCTTATTCTTGACTCCCATACTGGCAGTCGCTACTGTTTTTATTATCTACCAGCTGTTTTACCGGATCTGGCATGATCTGGATTTAAGCTTATTATGCGCTTTATTATTATTACCCTTAGCGCCTTGGCTGTTTTTTACCAATGAGGCCATGCTGCCCGTAATTCTATTTATTTTCCTCTTAAGCTTTGGCTTATTAGGATTGTTTTTATTTGCAGAAAAGAAAAGCAATCTGTGGTTTATTATTGGCAGTTGGCTAATACTTTGCGCTTTAGCAGTCAGGCCCACGGAAATTTTATGGGTAGCAGTTCTATTATTGCTGCTCTGGTATTTTAATTATAAGTTAATTACTAAAAAGCAGATTATTATTGCTGCACTCTTATTTATTTTTACCGCTTTAGCCAGTCTATCTTTAAATAAAGCAGTTTATGGCTCATGGTGGCTGTTTGGCTATCTTAATCTGCAGAATAATAGCCTGCCGACAGAGTTTGCTTCAGGACATCGAGGATTAATTGGTTATCTGCAGGTAATTATTTTGCCTTTTGGTTGGCAGACCAGATTGTTATTATCTAACACCTGGCATTATTTAGTAGAATTAATGTGGCCGTATTATCTCTTAGCTTTATTATCTTGGTGGTATTTGAAAGACCAAGTATTTAACAGGCAATCTCTCTGGTTTAAGTATTTTATAGCTACTAGTTTAGTCAGTATAATTATTTTAATCTATTACGCCAATTGGGATTTAGCTGATCCTTTGGTTAAGCAATATAATACCATTAGTATTTCTTATGTGCGTTATTTTCTACCGATTTATATTTTAATTTTGCCATTTGTTGCTAAAGCTATTTTAGGCCTCAGCAATTTAAAACAGAAATATTTAGCAGTCAGTTGGCCATTGATATTGGTAATTATTCTAGGAATTTTTTCCGTGAGATTAGCATATTATTCTCCTTATGATGGGCTAGTTGCTAATACTGCAAATTTACAGAGTTATTACCGGCAGTTTGTCAGGGTGCAGAATTACGCGCCTAAGCATTCGGTTATTATTACCGAACGGAGCGACAAGATATTTTTTCCGTATTACCGGGTAGTAGTGCCGCAGGGAGATTTGCCTCTTTGGCCACGCATTGCTAAGATAAAAGACAAGACTCCGATTTATTTTTATACTTCGCAGCCAGCAGATAAATTATTAGAAGTTAAGCAGGAAGCAGAGGAGAGTGGTTTGACTTTTCAGCAAACAGTTGAGATAAATGAAGAGTTTAAATTAATTAAAATAGAATTTAAAGAATAATTATGGTAGATTGCGTTTTTTGTAAAATAGCGGCCGGAGAAATTCCCGCCCAGAAAGTATATGAAGATCAAGATTATCTGGCTTTTTTAGATATTGCTCCCAATACTAAGGGTCATACTTTAGTAGTGCCTAAAGAGCATTTTGCCAATTTTACAGAGATGGATGCAGAGTCTGCTGCTAATTTAATTAAAGTTGTTCACCGTTTAGCGCCGCAGATTGCCGGATTATTACAAGCAGCTGGTTTTAATCTGGGATTAAATAATGGCAAGGCAGCCGGACAGGTAATTGATCATGTGCATTGGCATGTTATTCCCCGTTATCTGAATGATGATTTAGTACATTGGCAGACTAAGGAAGAAGAAAAAGAAAAATTAGACGAAACCTTCCAGAGTTTATCTGGTAAAATACAATGACAGCAGTAGAGCAAGTTATTGCTAAGATTAGGCCGGCCTTGCAGTCGGATGGAGGAGATATGGAGTTGGTAGAATTTAACCAAGATTCCGGAGTATTAAGTTTGAAATTTAAAGGCGCTTGCGCTCACTGTCCGATTGCTGATCTTACTTTCCGGGGCTTGATTGAAACAGAGATAAAATGCCAGTGCCCGGAAGTAAAAGAAATTAAATTAGTTTAAAAAGCCGCGTTCACCGCGGCTTTTCTTAGATTATTTTAAATTTATTATCTGCTTGGGTAATAATTGATTTTAAGACAGATTCTAGAATATAATCATCAATTCCCCAGGCTTTGAGAAAATGCATGCTTTCTTCTAAGTTTCGGCCTGGTAAATAGGTAAGAACAATATTATGAGCGGCAGCATTGACTATTTGCTTGGCAGTTTCCGGACCAGTAATCTTGGAAATCATCACCACATCCGGTTCATGCCTAAGCAGTTTAGCTAAAGTATTACTTAATTTATTATCTTCAAAGTTTTCCAATTGCTGCTGATGAATACCCGGCAGGGGGTATTCGATAAAGTCTTCTAGAGTGAAGATATCCAAGGCTTCCCGATTAAGCTCATTAAGTAGGGCATATAGCAGGCGGTTTTTTTCTGTTAATTTCATTTCTGTCAGTAGGATTAAGCCCGATTTATCTTGCAGCGCAGAAGATATTTTATGGAAATCTTCCTCAGTCAGCAATAAAGTAGATAGTTTAGCTGATTTATCGTCCAGAATTTTAATAATAATCTTTTCTCCTTCATACATTGGCCAGAAAGCAGTACCTAGCTGTAATTCTTGCTCTCCGGAGCGAGCCCTAAAGCGTCCTTCCTGGGGAGTATTAGCGGTGGGATCAACATTAGCCAAAGCTTTAAGCTTTTGGCTTAAAGCCAGAAAGGAATCCAAAGAAATCTTCTCTCCCGATTTTAATTCATTCATTACTCGGTATCTAACCTTGGCTTGTTCGCTATGGCGCTCTAAATGAATGCTGGTAGCTTTTACCTTAAGTGCTGCTGCTAGCAATTTATCTAGCTGGAGAGCTTGGGTTTTAGAAGTAGTGGCTTTTTTGGCCTTGATAGCCTTTTTTACTGCCATAGATTTATGGGTTAATTTTGCTTTTATTATACTATATTTAAGCTAATTATTAAAGTAGATTTTTTTAATCTTTTATGTTAAAATATGAGAAAATATGCTGTTGATAAAGAACATTAAGGTTTTTTACAAGGACCGTTTGAATTTTTGGTTGATTAATGCGGCGGTTTTATTTATTTTAGCCGGCTGGCTGCTTTTACTTTTTCGGCCTATAGTCAGAAGCGATTTATCTATTTTACACTATAATATTTACTTTGGTTTTGACGCGATTGGACCGTGGTATTGGCTGTATTTATTACCAGCTATTAGCTTAGTGATTAGCATATTGGATTTAGCTTTAGCTTATTGGTTATGGAATAAGCAGACTATTTGGAGCCATTTTATCATTACTGCCGTAGCGGTAATTAATTTTATGGTTTTAATCTATCTTTATAATATTATTAGCTACAATTTATGATGACCGAAAATTTTGTTATTATTAAAATTTTGGCGCTAACAGCTATTGCTTTTTTACTAGCCACCCTGCTTACTCCGTTATGGACGCATTTTTTATATAAGCATCGTTTGGGCAAGAGTGTCCGTAATGACGGATTGACGCCTATTTTTTCCAAGATCCATCAGGTTAAATCCGGTACACCGACTATGGGTGGAGTATTGATTTGGTTTACCACTTTATTATTAGCCTTGGTTTTTTTCTGGATTTACAAGGTATGGCCAGATTCTTTTTTAGCCAGCTGGAATTTTTTGACTAGGTCGGAGACTTATCTGCCTTTAGGCGCCTTGATTGCCTCGGCTTTAGTGGGCTTACTGGATGACTGGTTTAATGTTCGCCGACAGGGCGGTGGTAAGGGAGGCGGCTTAACAGTTAAGCACCGCTTGCTGATGTACGCTTTAATTGCTGTTTTCGGTGCTTGGTGGTTTTATTTTAAATTGGAATGGGATGTAGTTAGGATACCGTTTGTGGGAGTATTTGAATTAGGCTACTGGTTTATTCCTTTCTTTATTTTTGTAATTGTCGCTACTGCTTTTTCTGTCAATGAAACAGACGGTTTAGACGGTTTAGCCGGCGGTATAGTTTTAGCGGCTTTTGGTGCTTACGGCACCATTGCTTTTGTCCAGGGAGATTATAATTTAGCGGCTTTCTGCGGGGTGATCATCGGAGCCTTGCTTTCTTTCTTGTGGTTTAATATTAATCCCGCCAGATTCTTTATGGGCGATACCGGCGCTATGTCTTTAGGAGTAGCTTTAGGCATTGTGGCAGTGTTGACGGGTTATCCTTTGCTTTTGCCAATTATTGGCTTTATTCTGTTAATAGAATCCGGTTCGGTAATCATTCAAATCCTCTCCAAGAAGATTCGCAAGCGCAAAGTATTTTTATCGGCGCCTATTCATCATCATTTTGAAGCCAAAGGTTGGTCAGAGCCTAAAATTGTCATGCGTTTCTGGGTAATTGCCGGTGTCACCGCGGTGATTGGCTTAATTGTAGCTATTATTGATATGAGCTTATGGTAAAAGCTTGGTCTAAACAGAGAGTTTTAATTATGGGACTGGGTTTGCATGGTGGCGCTTTTCAGGTAGTAAAATGGCTATTAAAGCGTGGTGCGCAATTAACCATTACTGACTTAAAAACGGCGAAGCAATTAGAGCCAACTTTAAAAAAGATCAAAGCTTTAGCTGGTAGTAATAAAATTAAATATACCTTAGGCCGGCATTCTTTGGCAGATTTTGTTAAACAGGATTTAATTGTACAGAATCCCGGCGTACCGGCTAATTCCTTATATCTTAAACAGGCGAGAGAAAATAAGATTCCCATTGTCAATGAGGCAGTGATGTTTTTTGGCTTATTTAGGGGGAGTAGTGTTGGTGTTACCGGCACTAGAGGTAAGTCTACCACCGCCACCTTAATTCATCATATTCTAAAGACTGCAATTAAAGGCAATGTTTTAGCTGGTAATATTGCTACCACTCCGATGTTTTCCGTGCTAGATAAATTACAGACCAACAGCTGGCCAGTCTTGGAATTATCTAGCTGGCATCTGGAGAATTTGGGGGAGTATAAAATATCCCCGGCAGTAGCAGTTATTACCAATATTATGTCGGATCATCTGAACCGTTATGGTAGTATGCAGGCTTATGCTGAAGCTAAATACCATATTGTAAGAAATCAAGGGAAGGAAGATTATGCTGTCTTAAATTGGGATAATAAACTGTCATCCCAAGCAGCTAAATTAACAAAAGCTAAAGTTTTTTATTTTTCTCTACTTAAGAAAGTCAAAGGAATATATTACCAGTCAGGAGAAATTTATTTTTACGATGGTAAACGCCAAGAGAGAGTAATGGACATTAAAAAAATAAAGCTGTTAGGCGAGCATAATTTAGCTAATATTTTAGCAGCAATTTGCGTAGCTAAGCTGCTTAAGGTAAATAATCTTAATATTGCTAAAGCAATTAATTCTTTTACTGGCGTAGATTTTCGTCTGCAGTTTATTGGTAAATTAGGAAAGGCTTTAGTTTACAATGATTCTACTTCTACTACGCCGGATGCAACGATGGCAGCGATTAAAGCTCTGGCTGGCAAGAAGATAGTATTGTTGGCTGGTGGGCAGGATAAAAATCTGGATTATGGAGCCTTGGCTAAAGTAATTAAAGAACAGGTAAAGAATGTAGTTTTACTTAAGGGTACTGGCAGTGATAAATTAATCGCGGCTTTGCATAAAGTGAAGTATCCACTCAAGCACTTAGCTAAAGGATTTTCCAGTTTAAAGGCTGCTTATACTTTGGCTAAAAAGAATTTAGTTAAGGCTGACTTATTATTATTCTCTCCAGCTGCTGCTAGCTTTAATATGTTTGTTAATGAATTTGACCGCGCTCGGAAATTTAATCAATTGGTAAAAAATGATCAGAAGAAAAAAAAGCTTTAAAGAATGGTTTTGGGCGCCGTTTGGCTTAGGCCAGGGCGGCCATTTGCCGGATCGAGGGCTATTGTCAGTAGTAGGCTTGCTATTGCTTTTTGGCTTGCTGTTTTTGTCATCTGCTTCTGCTTCCATGGCTTTTTACCAGCATGATCAGAGCACTTATTTTTTTGTGATCAAGCAGATAACTAATGGAGTATTGCCGGGGCTGGTTTTATTCTACTTAACTTTACGCACGGATTACAAAAAATATCTGGAGTTTTACCAATGGTTTTTAATTGTCTCTTTTCTGCTTTTACTCTTGGTATTTGTTCCCGGCTTGTCAGCCGGTTATGGCGCGGCTAAATCTTGGATTGATGTGGGATTTTCCATCCAGACCAGCGAGATTGTTAAATTATCTTTTATCTTGTTTTTAGCCGGTTGGTTGTCTAAATTAGGCTGGCGCATTAAGGAGTGGAAAGTCGGTGCCCGTCCATTTATTATTATATTATTTTTAATCTCCGCTTTATTAATCCTTCAGCCGGATTTGGGCACTTTAAGCATTATTGTCTTTACGGCTTTAGCCATGTATTTTGTGGCTGGGGCTAATTGGCGTCATTTAGGTTTAATTATTGGTTTAGGTATAGTTGGTTTCTTAGCGATGATTAAAGCCGCTCCGTATCGCATGCAGCGTTTAACGGCTTTTCTACACCCGGAAATAGATCCGCAGGGAATTAATTACCAAATTAACCAAGCTTTAATCGCTGTGGGCTCTGGTGGCTGGTTTGGCTTAGGCTTGGGGTACTCCCGCCAGAAATTCAATTACCTGCCGGAAGCTTTTGGAGATTCAATTTTTGCGGTGGTAGCGGAAGAAATTGGCTTTATCTTCAGCTTAGCTTTTGTTATCTTATTTGCCATGCTGATGGTTAAAGGATTTAAAATAGCCAAGAATGCCAATGATGATTTTGGCAAATTAATTGCTCTAGGCATTACCAGTTGGTTGTCTATCCAGATTTTTATTAACATTGCTTCCATTATTGGCTTAATGCCGCTAACCGGTGTGCCGCTGCCTTTTGTTTCTTTAGGTGGCAGTAATTTAGCGATTACTCTGGGAGCGGTGGGTATCTTGGCTAATATTTCTAAGTATACAGTGAAGGAGAATAATTAATGGCTAGCAAAAAACCAAAAATAATTCTAGTAGGAGGCGGTACTATGGGCTCAGTCAGTCCCTTGCTGGCCATTGCCTCTAAATACCCGGCAGAGTATTTATTTGTCGGCAGTCAGCAGGGTCCGGAAAGGCTGGTAGTGGAAAAGCTAGGTTTTAAATTTGAGACTATTGCTTCCGGTAAATTACGCCGTTACTGGTCTTGGCAGAATTTAGTAGATATTTTTAGGTTTAAGATTGGTTTTTTCCAGTCTTTGAGGATTATTAGGCAATTTAAGCCGGAGTTGGTTTTGTCTGCTGGCAGTTTTGTAGCCGTGCCGATGATTTTAGCGGCTTGGTTCTGCCGAATACCCAGAGTTGTTCACCAGCAGGATATTAAAGTTGGTCTGGCTAATAAGCTGATGGCTAAGTTGGCTACTAAAATTACCGTAACTTTTCCTGATCAATTAAAGTTATTTAGCAGTAATAAAATAGTATTAACTGGCAATCCAGTGAGAATTATTCCGCCAGACTCTGAAGAACCAATTATCTTAATTACCGGCGGCGGTTTAGGAGCCAGAAGCTTTAATAATTTTCTGAAAGGAATAATTCCCGAGCTTACTAAGCATTATCCCGTATACCATATTGTCGGCAGAGATAATGTGGATCAGGCTTTGTCTTTGCCTAATTATTACTGCCAGACTTTTGCTACTGGTGATATGGCTGGGTTATTATCTAGGGCAGCTATAATTATTTCCCGCGCGGGTCTTTCCTTAATTACGGAAGCGGCTAGTCTAGCTAAAGCTTTGGTGCTAATTCCCATACCCCAGAGCCATCAGGAGGATAATGCGGAATTTTTTGCCAAACATAATGCCGCTATTTACGTGAAACAAGGCTCGGAGAAAATAATGGAGAGGTATCTGCAGAAATTATTGGCAAATTCGGAATTGCGCAAACAGCTGGGTTTGAATTTGCAGAAATTATTTCCCCAAAACGCAGTTGACAATTATATTCGTTTGGTGGAAGATATTTTAGCTAAGAAATAATCAATGGAAATTGATTTAAATAAAATAAATAAAGTATATTTATCCGGTATCGGGGGAATTGGCTTATCTGCCTTAGCCTATTATTTCCTGCACTTAGGTAAGGAAGTAGAAGGTTCGGATTTGTCGTGGTCAGAAATTACCAAGCGTTTGGAAGATAAGGGAGTGTATATTAACAAAAAACAGAAAGCTAATAATATTAAAAGCGATTTAGATTTATTCATCCACACTTCCGCTTTACCAGATAATCATCCAGAATTAGCCAAGGCTCGGGAATTGAATATTCCCACGCTTAGTTATTTCCAGTTTTTAGGCATCTTAAGTAAGAATTACCGCACCATTGCCGTGGCCGGCACTAATGGCAAAACTACCACTACCGCGATGATTGGCTTAATTTTAGAAAAAGCTGGCTTGGATCCGACGGTTATTGTCGGCAGCCTAGTGCCTCAGTGGCAGAGTAATTTCCGTTTTGGTAAGTCTAATATTTTGGTAGTGGAAGCCTGTGAATGGCGGGCGCATATGCTGGAAATAACACCAGAGATTATTGTCTTAACCAATGTAGCGGAAGATCATTTAGACTATTACCAGGATTTAAACGATATCCAGAAGCATTTTCAAAAATTTACAGATAAGCTTCCTCAAGCAGGATTATTGGTAAAAAATATTAATGATGCCAATAGCCAGAGGATACAGGCAGCAGTTAAAACACTTACTTTCGGCCAAGAACAAAATGCAGATTATGCTTTTGGCAATTTAGAAGTTAAGCCCGGTTTACAGACTTTTAGCGTTAAGAAGAATAATAAGGCTTTGGGGGATTTTGAATTGAAGGTTCCCGGCAATTACAATGTTTACAATGCTTTGTCGGCTATTGCGGTGGCAGACTATTTGCAGGTTAATAAGCATCAGATCTGGAACAGCTTGCAGGAATTTGCCGGCACCTGGCGGCGCTTTGAGAATTTGGGAGATTATAAAAGCAATGTGGTTATTTCAGACTACGCTCATCATCCCGATTCCATTAAACTACTATTACAGGCCGCCAAGGATTTTTATCCCGAGCGGGAGTTAATAGTTATTTTCCAGCCCCATCACCATAACCGGACCAAGACCTTGTTTAATGACTTTACCAAATGCTTTACTTTAGCTGATCAGTTGATAATCTCCGAAATTTACCAGGTCAGCGGCCGGGAAAATGAAGAGCATGAAGAGATAAGCAGTAGGGATTTAGTCAAAGCCATTCAGCAGCAGAAGGTAGCTTATGCTGCTGATCATAAGGAAGTGAAGAGATTAATTAGGCAGCTTGATCCTAATAATGCCGTATTATTATTTGTCGGAGCTGGAGATATTGATGCTTTAGCAAGAGAACTAGTTAAGTAAGATTATTATTTATTAACCCTATGCAATTACAAGAGAATGTCATATTAGCACCATATACCAGTTACAAGATTGGCGGACCAGCTAGATATTTTGTGGTAGCCAAAACTGCGGAAGATGTCAAAGAAGCAGAAACTTGGGCCAAGACTAATAACCAGCAAATGTTCATGTTGGGTGGTGGTAGTAATATTTTAATTTCCGACAATGGCTTTAATGGCTTGGTGGTTAAGTTGGATCTTAATAAAATTGAATTTAATGATACGGAAGCAACAGTGGGTGCTGGCGCTAATCTTACTTTGCTGATGAACGAAAGTTTAAGCAAGGGATTAACCGGTTTGGAATTTGCCGCGGGTATTCCCGGTACCGTCGGTGGCGCAGTCAGAGGCAATGCTGGTACTTATGGCGTTGGTATGTCAGATGTAACGGAAGAAATAACTTATTTGGATGAGAATCTGGCAGTGAGAACTATGCTAGGCTCTCAAGCTGGCTGGCAGTATCGCCATAGTATTTTTAAAGAGCATCCTTGGATTATCTTGGAAGTTAAAATTAGACTGCAGCGGGGAGATGTAGCAGCTAGTCGCCAGCTAATTAAAGAACGCTTAATTTACCGTAAAGATCGGCATCCTAATGAGCCGTCTTGCGGCTGTGTCTTTAAAAACATCAGCTTTGATGAAGTGGATACTGAAGATTTAAAAAGGCGGGGATTAGCTATTGAGCAGTTTGCCCAGCACCGCAAGATTCCTACTGGCTGGCTAATTGAACAGGCGGGGCTGGCTGGTAAGCAGATAGGCCAAGCTAAGATTTCAGAAAAGCATGCCAATTATATTATTAACCTAGGCAATGCCAAAGCAGAGGAAGTAGTTATTTTAATGAGCTTAATTAAGCAGCAGATTAGGGATAAGTACGGTATTCAGCTGCAGGAAGAAGTGCAGACTTTATTGTAAAAACCCCTTATTTTAAGGCATTTTTTGCTAGTTTTTAAGAAAATAAGGCAATTAGGCCTAAAATCATTGACAAATAAAAGCAAATCTGCTAAATTTTAGGGGCGTTAATTACAGATTTAGACAATATTTTAGTTATTTATAAGACAATTTTGTTTTATAAATAATTTATTTTAGATTACTTTTTAATGAACGACAGTCAGACTAAAGTCAATAAAAAAGGTTTTTTGGAGATTGAGGGAGAGGTGGTAGAATTACTGCCCAATGCCAATTTTAAAGTCGCTTTGGAAAATGGCTTGGAAATTCTCACTCATTTATCTGGAAAGATGCGCATGAATAAGATTAGAATACTGCCGGGAGACAAAGTAGTCGTAGAAATGAGTCCATATGATATGACCAAAGGTCGTATTATTTTTAGAAAATAATTATCATAAAAAAATGAAAGTCAGAGCTTCTGTCAAACCAATGTGCAAAGATTGTAAGATTATCCGACGCAAAAATCGGGTAATTTGCATTTGTAAAAATCCTAAGCATAAGCAGAGACAGGGTTAATTATTATTTTATTAAGTGAAAAAGTATGGCAAGAATTTCCGGAGTCAATATTCCCAGTGAAAAAAGAGTAGCGGTCGCCCTGACCTATATTTACGGCATTGGCATAACTACTGCTAATAAGCTTTTGAAGGAATTAAAAGTCAATCCAGATACCAGAGTTAAGAGCTTGACGGATGAAGAAGTTAATAAGCTGCGCACCAAGATTGAGAAGGATTTGGTAGTGGAAGGTGAATTGCGCCGCAATAAACTGACTAATATCAAACGCTTGAAAGAAATTAAAGCATATCGCGGAGTCCGCCATTTAAAAGGCTTGCCAGTCAGAGGCCAGCGCACTAAGACTAATTCCCGCACGATTCGGGGCAATAAGCGTGTGACTATGGGTTCTGGACGCGCTAAAGCTGCTCAAAAGACTTAATTTTATTTGAACTATTGAATTATCAACATGGCTAAGAAAAAGATTAAAAAGAAAGTAAGCAAGGGCCAAGTGCATATCCAGGCCACTTACAACAATACGATTGTCACTTTTACCGATCAGACCGGCAATGCCTTATCCTGGTCTTCTGCTGGTGCTAACGGCTTTAAGGGTCCGAAAAAAGCAACGCCTTATGCTGCTTCCATTATTGTTAAGAATGCGGCAGAAAAAGCCAAAGAATACGGCTTGCAGGAAGTGGATGTTTTTGTTAAAGGCGTAGGTGCCGGCCGCGAAGCTGCTATCCGCGCTTTACACACCAATGGCATTGCGGTTAATACCATCAAAGACATGACGCCAATTCCGCACAATGGCTGCCGACCAAAGAAAGTTAGACGCGTTTAATTTACCTAATACTAAGATAATATGGGAAGAAATCTCAAACCTAGACATAAAGCTAGCCGCCGTTTTGGGGAAAATGTAGCGGATACTGTCAAATCTCCTTTAGATAAGCGTCCTTATCCAGCGGGAGTTCATGGTAATAAGAAAGCTTTTGCTAAAGTTTCCGAATATGGCAAACAGTTATTGGCTAAACAAAAAGCTAAGACTATTTATGGCTTATTAGAAAAGCAGTTTAGCCTGACTTTCAAAAGAGCGCAGAAAATGCCCGGCGATGTCAGTAAGAATTTAATGATCTTATTGGAAACTCGCTTAGATAATGTTATTTTCCGCTCCGGCTTGGCCGCTACTCACCGTTTAGCAAGACAGCTGGTAACTCATGGACATTTTACCGTGGATGGCAAAAATACCAACATTCCTTCCTACCAGGTTAAACCCGGGCAGGTAATCCAAATAAAAGCCAATAAGCTAAAAAAACCTTACTGGAAAGCGATGGAAGCCAAATTAGAAAAGATTGAACCGGCTGGCTGGTTGAGCTTTGACCAGAAGAAAATGACTATTGTCATCAACAGCGCTTTGAATGATGACGATCTACCGAAGAATATTCAAACTAATTTAATTGTGGAATTCTATTCTAGATAATTTCACCTGTTAAGCTTCCTTGGAGGAGGGCAAGCAGGATAAAAATTAACAGGCCAATAAAAATATGAATAAGCAAATTTCTTTACCAGAAAAAATTAATATCTTAAGCCAAGAAGATAACCATTACCAGGTATCTATTGAACCATTCTATCCCGGTTTTGGCGTGACTATCGGCAATGCTTTGCGCCGAGTATTACTCTCATCCTTATCCGGCGGTGCGGTTACTGCTTTTAAGATCCAGGGCGTGCAGCATGAATTTGATGCCGTTAACGGCGTCAAAGAAGACGTAGTGGAGATTATGTTGAACTTAAAGCAGCTGCGCTTAAAAGTCTATTCTGAAGAACCGGTTAAATTAAGATTAACTGGTAAAGGAGAAAAGGTATTAAAAGCTGGAGATATTGAAAAGAATTCCCAGGTGGAAATCAGCAACAAGGATTTGGTAATAGCCACTTTGACTGACAAAGGATCTAATCTGGATATGGAAATTACCGTGGAGAACGGTTTGGGTTATGTCACTGTTGAACAGCGAGAAAAAGAGAAGTTGGATATCGGTACCATTGCCATTGACTCAAGTTTTTCTCCAGTGTTAAATGTCGGCTACAAGATTGAGAATGTCCGCGTGGGTAAGATGACTAACTATGAAAAAGTAGTAATGGATGTCGTTACTGACGGTACGATTACTGCTGAAGATGCTTTATCCCAAGCTTCCGCTATCTTAGAAAGCCATTTTGCTTTGTGGTTGAAGAAGGAAGAAGAGGAAAAGCCAAAAGCGAAGAGAGGTAAAAAGGCTAAGAGCGAAGAAGAAACTGAAGAAGCAGAGGAAGAATAAGCCATTGAATGATCAAATAAATTTATGAGACACCGAAAAGTCAATAAAAAACTGGATCGCAAGAAAGCGCCGCGGGAAGCTATGTTGAACAACTTAGCTACTTCCATTATTTTGTACGAAAAGGTTAAGACCACAGAGGCTAAAGCTAAGACTGTTAAACCTTTAGTGGAGAAGTTAATCACTCGTGGTAGAGTAAAATCTGTTCACAGTAAGCAGCAATTAGGACGCTGGTTGAAAGATAAAAAAGCCGTGCAGAAAGTGCTGGATGTCTTAGGACCACGCTATCAGGAAAGATCAGGCGGTTATACCAGAATTGTGAAATTGGCTCCCCGCGTAGGTGATCGCGCTAAAATGGCTTTGATTGAATTAGTGAAATAAAGACTATGGAAAGAAAGATTCATAAAATTGATGCTGAAGGAAAAATTGCCGGCCGCTTGGCTTCGGAAATTGCTTTTTTACTGCAGGGCAAGCATAAGACAATTTACCAACCCAATATTGATCAGGGTGACAGCGTGGAAGTAAGCAATGTGGCAGGCTTGAAATTCTCCGGCAAGAAAGTGCAGCAGAAAACATATTACCGCACTACCGGTTATCCTGGCGGTATCCGTACCAAGCAGCTTAAGGATTTATTTGTTTCCAATCCGGCGGAAGTTTTGCGCCGCACTGTTTGGAATATGCTTCCTAAGAACAAGCTAAGACCAAAAATGTTTAAGAGATTAATCATCAAGTAAATGGTAAAGACAAAGACAACTCCTGAAATTATTAAGAAAGAGGCTTATGTTCCAGCTGTCGGCCGCCGTAAAACAGCGATTGCCCGCGTCAGGATTTTGGATAAGAAAGTAACTGGCATCCAGATCACTGTTAATGGCAAGGATTATAAGGAATACTTTCCTTATTTTGAATGGCAGGATCAGGTTCTGGAACCATTGCGTGTTGCTGGCCGAGAGAATATTGCGATTACTGTTAAAGTTCAGGGTGGTGGACAGCGTGGTCAAGCGGAAGGCGTCAGACACGGCATTGCCCGCGCTTTATTGGAAGCTGACGAAGCTTTGAAACCAAATTTGAGAGCAGAAGGCCTATTAACTAGAGATGACCGCAAGAAGGAAAGAAAGAAACCAGGTTTGAAGAGAGCTCGCCGTGCTCCGCAATGGTCAAAACGTTAAAGTTTGTAAAAATACTCGCATTAATCTGCGAGTTTTTTTATTTAATGTTAGCCAAAAAATGATTATATAATATTTGTTTATTTTTAATCATTTTGTTATAATATCTGCATGTTAACTACTAGGAAAATAACAGCTAATTCCGCTTTTTTCTTGACGGCTTTAGTTATGCAGAAAGTGCTGTCTTTTGTTTATTTTACTATTTTAGCTAGATCCTTAGGGCCAGAATATACTGGGCAGTATTTTTTTGCTATTTCTTTTGCTACCATGTTTGCTGTTTTAATGGATTTTGGCTTGTCTCCGGTTTTAATTAGAGAGGTGGCTAGAAACCAGCAAGATCAGCAGCGCTGGTTCCAGCAGATTTTTTCTTTAAAGCTATTATTTACTTTACTGGCAGTTATTTTTCTTTTAATTATTAACTGGACAGTTTTTGCTAATGATCCAGTTCAGCCTTTGATTTATTTAACCACTTTAATTGTAGTGATTGATAGCTTTACTTTATTGTTTTATGCTTTTATTAGGGGACAGCAGAATTTAAAATTTGAATCCATTGGCACTATTATCTTCCAATTAATTGTCATGGTTTTTGGCTTGACTCTTTTGTATTTTAATAGGAATTTATTATTACTCATTACAGTCTTAGGCTTAGCTTCTTTATTTAATCTAGTTTTCTCTGGCTTAATCTTAGTTGGTAAATTTCAAGCTAAGCTTAAATTGTTATTTGACCAGGAACTGATTAAAAAAATATTCTGGATTAGTCTTCCTTTTGCCTTAGCGGCAATTTTTGCCAAAGTCTATGCCTATATTGATTCCGTATTATTGAAGATATTATTAGGCAATGTGGAAGTAGGATTATATAGCGTAGCGTATAAAATAACTTTTGCTTTTCAGTTTATTCCCTTAGCTATGGTGGCGGCTTTGTATCCAGCCTTTACCCATCTTTACCAGCAGCAGTCTAATGAATTGTCCCGGGTATTTGTCCGCAGTTTTAATTATTTAGGCTTTATTGCCTTGCCTTTATCTGCCGGTATTATTGCATTAGCCCCGGAGATTATCCACCAGATTTACAGTTCGGAATATGCCTGGTCAGTCTGGCCTTTGCAGATTCTAATTGCCAGCCTGCCGTTTTTGTTCATTAATTTTACTTTATCCAGTTTATTAAATGCTACCAATCGCCAGGCAGTTAATACCAGAAATTTAGGATTAGTCATGGTAGTTAATATTATTCTCAATCTGGTTTTTATTAAGGAATGGGGAGTGGTTGGAGCGTCTTTTGCTTCTAGTGTTAGTACATTAATTTTATTTATTCTCAATCTATTTTATGCCTGGCCTTTAGGACAAGGCAGATTATATGATTTAAAGCCCCTGTTTAAATCTTTATTATTAGCCCTATTAATGGGCTTAGCGGTAGTGTATCTTAAAGATAATATTTTCTGGCCTTTGACTATTGTTATTGGCGGGGGAATTTATCTGCTGTTTATGTTTGCCTGGCAGGTAGTTACAGTTAGTGAATTGAAATTTTTACGAGACTCTTTATTTGTTAAAAAACCGGAATAATGAAAAAGACTTTAGTCTTAACCCATGAATATTTTCCTTTTAAGGGCGGCGTAGCCCGCTATGTTTATAATCTCTTTAAGTTTTTTCCCTTGGAAGATTATCTGGTGGCAACCGACCATCCGGAAGTGAAGGCTAATAAGCAGGTGATTAAATTGAAATTGAAAAATAACTTCATTAGGCCAACTTGGTTATTTAGTTATTTTAAATTGAAGAGAATAATTAAAGAGAATAAGATTGAACAGATATTTACTCCCAATATTTTACCTTTAGGTTCCTTAGCTTATTTTCTTAAAGTTCCGTATATTATTTCCCTGCATGGTTTGGATATTAAGCTGGCCTTAAAAAACAAGCCAGCGCTAACTAAAAAGATTTTGGGAAACGCCAAGTATATTCTAGTTAACAGCTTAGATACCCAGCAGTCTTTGGCTGATTTGAAGCTGCCTGAAGAGAAAATAAAACTGTTCTATCCTAGTATTGATCCGTTAGGAAACACTGATGAAAATAAGTTAACTAAATTAAGGCAGGAATTAAATATTGCTGTAGGAGAAAAAATCTTACTCACGGTGGGACGCCTAGCTTTCCGCAAGGGGCATGATCTGGTAATTAAAGCTTTAGCTCAGTTAAGAAAATATCCAGTGCAGTATTTAATTGTGGGGCAAGGAGAAGAGCAAAACAATCTGCTTAAGCTTATTAAGCAGGAGCAGTTGACGGATAAGGTGAGGATTATTAACCGGGTTGAAGATAATGAGCTGATAGGTTATTATAACCTCGCGGATATTTTTATTTTGCCGCACCGCTCAAGCCAATTTGATGCTGAAGGCTTTGGTATTGTCTTTGCAGAAGCGGCTCAGGCTAAACTGCCGATTATTGCCGGCCAAAGCGGAGGAGCCAGCGAATGGCTGATTAATGAAGTTAATGCTTTGTTGGTAGCAGAAGATGTTAAAGCCATAGCTTTGGCTTTAGAGAGGTTATTAACGGATAATGAATTGTCAACAAGATTGGCTGCTGCCGTTTATGATCGCAGTCAGGAATTTATCCAAGCGCCAAGCCAAGCCAGAAAATTAGCAGAAATTTTATAATTATATTTCCATGGAAAAGAAATTTGACGTTATTATGCTTAATATGTCCTCTTACTCGGAGTGGGAGGAAGGCGTATCCAATCGTAATTATCATGTGCTGCAGCAATTGCTGCACAATGAGCAGATTGGCAAGATCTTAGCTGTAGATTACTTGCCACTTAATTGGAAGCGAGCCTTGAGGAATTACAAGGAGAATATCGCCTTGAATCTCAATGAAGGGGAAGTTATTAAAAAGAGGCTGACTTTCAAGGTGACTAAGTTGTCAGAAAAGCTTTATGTTTATTCTGATGTCAGATTCTTCTTTAATCCCAAAATGGTTTTTAATAATATTAAAAAGACAGCCTTGAGCCTTAATTTCGGGGATGCTGTGCTCTGGTCCTTTTTTCCTTTTGCTGCTCCGTATTGGCAGAATTTAGGGCAGAAATTGACGGTTTTTGAAGCAGTGGATAATTGGCTTAATCATCCGTCTTATGAGGCTTATAAAGAGCGGCTGCAGCAGGATTACCGCTTAATTAAAGATCAGGCAGATTTAATTTTCACTGTCTCGCCCAGCTTGGTTAAATTCTTTGATGACCAGCCAAATGTCTATTGGATACCTAATGGCGTTGACTTCAAGCATTATACCCAGAAATTTACTTTAGTTAACCGTGATATCGCGGAATTGCCTAAGCCGATTATCGGTTACATTGGCGTGATACAGGAAAGAGTGGATTTGGATTGGATCAGATACTTAGCCGAAAACAATCCAGACAAGTCAGTGGTTTTAGTCGGTCCGGTTTGGAACCAACAGGATCAAGCAAGAGCAGAGCTGGAAAGCCTGCCTAATATCCACTTCTTAGGCTATAAGGGTTATGCGGAAGCGCCCATGTACATCCAGCAGTTTGATGTCGGTATCATTCCCCATAAGACCGGAGAATTTTCCTTAAGCACTAATCCCATGAAGATGTACGAGTATTTAGCTTGCGGCAAGCCGGTGGTGGCTACCGCCAAAGCCGGTACGGAGAATCTAGCGGAGTTAGTGACTATTGCCGAAACAAAAGAGGATTTTGTCAAAGCAGTCAATGAAGCTTTGGCCCAAGATAATGATGCTGCCCGGCAAGCGCGGCAGGAGTTTGTCAAAAAGTATTCCTGGTTAAGCACGGTCAATAAGATGCTGGAACTGGTTAACAAAAAATTAAATTAATATGCAGCCAATTATTTCGGTTATTATTGTCAATTGGAAAGTCAGGCCATTATTGGAAAAATGCCTTGATTCAATCTTGGCAGATTCGCAGGATTTTTCCCGCGAGATTTTTGTGGTAGATAACGATTCTCGCGATGAAACTTCTGAAATGGTTATTGCTAATTATCCCGAAGTGACCATGATTGCTTTGCCGAAAAACCGGGGATTTGCCCAAGCCAACAATCTGGCTTTAAAGCAGGCTAAAGGCAAATATCTTTTTTTACTGAATCCGGATACGGAAGTAAAGCCGGGTTTTTTCCGGCAGATCATTGAACACCTAGACCAGCATCCGGAGATAAAAATTTTAGGACCGAAGGTTTTAAATACCAATGGCTCTATCCAGCCTTCAGTCAGGCGTTTTCCCGGGCTATGGTCCCAGCTTTTTGTCCTGCTGAAATTGAGCAAGGTTTTTCCTAATAATCTGCTATTGCGCCATTATCTGGCTAAAGATTTTGATTATAACCGTGCGCAATTAGTCCAGCAGATCATGGGAGCGGCGATGGTTTGGCGCCGGGAAGCATTGAAAGAAGTAGGTTATTTTGATCCCAAGTTTTTTATCTGGTTTGAAGAAGTGGATTGGTGCAAGCGGGCAGCAAAAGCTGGTCTGGCTATTGAATATTATCCGGCTAGTTCCATAGTTCACTATGGCGGAGCAAGTTTTGACCAGGAAAGTAAATTCTTTAAGCAGGCAATTTTTGACTGGAGCATATTGTATTATTTTTACAAGCACCACAATCCTTTAACTGCTTTGATTATTTTATTATTTATTCCGCTTAATCTGTTTTTAACTTTCTGTTATATTATCTGGGTTAACCGCCACCGAGATTTTGATATCGATATCCTATGAACAAGCCTAAAGTAACTATTAGCTTATTAACTTGGAATGGCGCCCAGTATTTGCCCTGGTTAATTAAAAGCCTGCAGAACCAGACTTTTACCGACTGGGAATTATTGGTTTTGGACAATGCTTCCACCGATAATTCCGTCGCTACTATGAAGGAGTATTATCCACCGGCCAAAGTCATCCAGCAGAAGCAGAATATCGGTTTTGCCAAAGGCCACAATTTATTAATTAACTGGTCTAAGTCGGACTATATTCTATTCCTTAACCAGGATGTGATGCTGGCCAATGACTATTTAGAGAAGTTAGTAGCGTTTATGGAAGCTAATCCCATGGCTGCGTCAGCTTCCGGCAAACTATTATATTGGGATTTCCATGCCAATAATCTTACCCAGACCATAGATTCTTTGGGGCTGAAAATAAGCCGCAATCGCCAGGTAGTAGACATGGCTCAAGGCCAGCCAGATAATGATCCTATCAATCAGGAAGTTTTCGGATTATCCGCTACTGCTTTATTGGTTAGGCGCCAGTGCCTGGAGAAGATTAAGTACGACAAGGGCAATGGCAATTACGAGTATTTTGATGAGGACTTCTTTGCTTACAAGGAGGACATTGATTTGGCTTGGCGCCTGCGCTTGAATGGCTGGGAGAATTGGCTGGTAGCAGAAACCATAGCTTACCATCATCGGACAGTGAGTAATAAAGGGTTGGGCTTCCGCAAGCAAAGGGGCTTTGCTAATCGCTTGTCTTACCGCAATCATCTGGCAATGATTTACAAAAACTCTTTTGCTAAGAATTTCTTCAAGGATTTTTTTCCAATTATTTGGTATGAATTTAAGAAATTTGGCTATTTATTATTAAGGGAAAGAGCTACGCTGAAAGGCTGGCTTGAATTCTTCCAGCTATTGCCTAAATTCCGCGACAAAAAAAGGCAGATTAAAAAATACCGCCAGATTAAAGCGGAAGACATGCAGCGCTGGTTTGTTTAAATTTAATAAAATGGATTTATCTATTGTCATTCTTAATTATTTTAATAAAGACTTGATCCGCGAATTATTAAAGAATATCGCGGAATTAAAATTGCCTCATAGTTATGAAATAATCGTGGTGGACAATGCTTCCTATGACGGAGTGGAGGAGATAGTAAAAGAGTATCCTCAAGCTAAGTTTATTCAGAATAAGAAGAATAGCGGTTTTGCGGCGGGTAATAATTTAGGAATTAAGCAGGCGCAGGGCAAGTATATTCTCATCCTTAATCCGGATTTGGCCATTCTATCTGATGCGGTAAATATTATGTATCAGTATTTGGAAGATAATCCGCAAGTCGGCTTATGCGGACCGCGGCTAATTAATGCTGACAAAACTATCCAATATTCCTGCACTCGTTTTCCGGATTGGCGCCTGCCTCTTTATCGGCGCACTACCTTGGCAGAGACTAAAGCCGGACAAGACTGGCTTAATTATTATTTTCTTAAAGATCATGATCATCATCAGAATTTTCCCGTGCCGGCTTTATTCGGCGCTTGTTTATTAGTACGCAGTGCTGCTTTAGAAAAAGTCGGCCTCTTGGATGAAAGATACTTTATGTATTTGGAGGATATTGACTGGTGCCGGAGGTTTTGGCAAGCTGGCTGGCAAGTAGCTTATGTTGGTCAGGCGGAAGTGATTCACCTGCATCGCCGCCAGTCAGCTGCGGAGAATGTCTTAAAGACTGCTTTCAGCAAATATTCCCGCCAACATATTTTGAGCTTTATTAAATACTTCTGGAAATTCCGCGGGCAGAAATTACCGGAAGTGAAATAGTATCTATTAGTAAAAAAGAGACCCGTTACCTTCATAGATAACGGGTCTTTCATCGTATTGTCTTGCCTTATTTCATCAGGACCATCTTCTGAGCAGCTTGGAAGTTGCCGCTGGAAATGGTATAGACGTAAACGCCGCTGGACAGCTGCGAGCCGTCAAAATTAACTTGCTGCTGTCCGGCCGACATCACCTGGTTGTTCAGCACGGTAGCAACCAACTGCCCGGTAATATTGAATACTTTCAGTGTTACCGGACCGGCGCGATGCAGGTTGAACGGAATGGTCGTCGTCGGATTGAACGGGTTGGGGTAGTTCTGGCCGAGCGACATGTCTATAGGAATGTTCGTCTGAATTGGGTTGTTTGTCGATTGCACGTTTGTGACGTGATAATGATATAACGTGCCCGGCCCCATGCCTTCGGCAGTAGTCCAGAATAGCTCAGCCCCACCGTGACCGTCTGGGAAAATTCTTGACCAGCCGCCCCAACCATCTTGGTGCGGACCGATGGAATCAACGCTGATGGTATAAGCGCTGTCTAAAATATCCCAAGCGTCGAAACGAACAGTGGTTTGGCCAGCTGTAATCAGGCCGATCATGTGGTCCGAAATGGCGCCGGCATGTGAGATGGGGGGATTGTAAGTTGGTAGACTAAAGCCCCAATTTCCACCAGTTTCCAAATCATACCAACCTACGGAAACGTGATACCACGGCCATGGCGTGTCTTCAATCATGCTCGTCGTCAAGAATCGTCCACCGGTAATAAATCGTTCGTGGGACATGCGAAATGACCAATCGGGATCTGTGTGTAAACTGAGTAAGACACGGGTGTCTATCGGGTTTACTTCACCGGAAGTTGACAGGTGCTCTAGGACCATTCCGTTATTAAAGGTTACTCCCCACAGAGAATCTTCGCTGCCACTGAACATAGTCCAGTAGTTGGAAGAAGTAGTGTCTATTCCGACTAAACCCTCGGTAGGACTAATTGAGTACATAGTTGTACCGCAGTCGGAAAACCACCAGCGCCCACCTTGCCAGGCGGCGTCGGAGTTGACATAACAGCCATTCGGGAAAGCAGTTCCATCGCCGTCAAAAAGAGTGGGTGGATTTTCAGCTACATTGACGCGTTGGAAATACGAAGATCCGCTTCCTTGCACATGCCAGATCACAACGGCTGTGTCTATTAATAAATCATTTGGAGCAGTGTACATTTCGAATTGCCATGGCAAACTAGCGGAATAACTTGGCGTAACGTGTCCGTAATACAGAAAGCCACCATTGAAATTGGCAATTGCCGCGATTGACAGTTGTGTCTCGAATGGGTTTGATGAAACGGTTTGGCTACAAACAATAACCCTTCCTCCAACCATTTTGACGGCGATGGGATAAGCATCGCCGGGGAAAGGTACTATTGTGCGCCAAAGTTCCTCACCATTTCGGTAAGCCGCAACGACAGTTTGGTCGTTGTCGCCTTGAAATGATGTCCAAGCCACATAAACTGTACTGTCCTGATCGTCGTAGTCGCCGACTAATACGTCAAAGGCCATGACTTGCTGATCCAAAGTATCGTCCAAGGAGGACGAGTTGGGCAATTGGCAGACAACGTTGTTGTCAATGACTTCAGCGGAAGATATGGATATGGTTGCCAGGCAGGCAAACAAAACCACGAAAATGAAACGAAACATGGAAAGACTCCCTTTTCTTGGTGAAACAAGACAAGTTGACAAAGGACGCAAAGCAATATAATCTATCATATTTTAATTATTTTGTCAATAGATAGTTTTTATTTATTGTTAAAGTATTATTTTTCTTGCTATTTGGCTAAAAATTCAGTAAAATTATAGCCAGAAAGACAATAAAAATATGACAGAATACAATATTAACGATGAATACCAGCAGCGGTTAAAAAAGCTAAAGCAATTGGCTAAAGCTGGTGTTGCTGCTTATCCAGCTAATAGCCAGAGAAATAAAACTATTGGCGATTTTCTAGCTGAATTCAAGTCTTTGGTTACGAGCCAGCAAACCGTGGTGCTAGCCGGACGCATTCGTTCCTTGCGCTTGCAGGGTGGTTCCTGCTTTCTGCATTTTGAAGATGAGTCTGGCAAAGTGCAGGGCTTTATCCGCAAAGATAATTTAGGCGAAGAAGCTTACCAAAATTTCAAGGATAATTTTGACTTAGGGGATTTCATTCAGATTACCGGACAAGCTTTTGTGACTAAAACTGCCGAGCCGACCATTTTAGCTTCCCAAGTTATGATGCTAGCTAAAGCTCTATTGCCTTTACCAGATAAACATTCCGGCTTGGCAGATCAGGATTTAAGGTTTAGAAAAAGATATTTGGATTTGCTGGCTAATCCCGAAGTAAAGAATATTTTCCTGTTGCGCAGCAAAGTAATTGACTTTATCCGGCAATACTATAACCAAGCTGGCTTTGTGGAAGTGGATACGCCAATGCTGCAGGCAGTGGCTTCTGGTGCAACTGCTCAGCCTTTCCAAACCCACCATAATGCTTTGGATATAGATCTATACTTGCGCGTTGCCCCGGAATTGTATCTTAAAAGATTAATTATTGGCGGTTACGAGAAAGTGTATGAAATTGCCCGCTGTTTCCGCAATGAAGGCATTGACCACCAGCATAATCCGGAATTTACCCAGATTGAAGCATATTGGGCTTACCAGGATTATGAGGGACTGATGGAGTTTGTGGAGAAATTCATGGCAGCTTTAGCTAAAGCTGTTACCGGCAGCTATGAGGTAAAAAGCGGAGAGCATACTTTAAATTTTAAAGATCCTTATCCCCGGGTAGATTTTAAGGATTTATTCACCAAATATTACCAGGTGGATATAGATAAGCTGTCAGATAAAGATTTAATGGTTTTGGCTAAAAAGCAGAGTTTAAAGACAGATAAAAGCTGGGGTAGGGGTAAATTATTAGATGAGTTGTATAAAAAAGTTATTCGCCCGCAGATTATCCAGCCGACTTTCTTAATTAATCATCCCATTGAAATTTCTCCTTTAGCCAAAAAAATAGCTGATCGTCCTAATTATGTAGAGCGCTTCCAATTGGTAGTGAATACCGCGGAAGTCTGTAATGCTTTTTCCGAGCTTAATGATCCTTTGGATCAGGCGGAGCGCTTTGCCGAGCAAAAAGCTTTGGCGAAAAAAGGGGATGAGGAAGCGCAGGGAGCAGATGATGAATTCGTGGAAGCCTTAAAGCACGGCATGCCGCCTACGGCCGGTTTAGGCATCGGTATTGATAGACTAATTATGCTCTTAGGCAATGTGGAGAATATCAAGGAAGTAATTTTCTTCCCAACTATGAGGCCAAAAAGTAAATAAAATATTATGTTGGATATACAATTAATTAGAGACCATAAAGATCAGGTAGAAGCAGGCTTGCTGAAGCGAATGTCCAAAGTAGATTTGGATTTGGACAGCATTATTAAATTAGATGATCAACGCCGGGAAGTAATTACTAAAAATGATGAATTAAAAGCTAAGCGCAATCAGTCATCTAAAGTTAAGCCGGATGCTAAAACCATTGCGGTGATGAAGAAGATCGGGGAAGATATTAAGAAGCTAGATAAGAAATTAGCGGGCATTGAAGCGGAATTGTATTTGCGTTTGTCGGAATTGCCTAATTTACCGGCTGATGATGTGCTGGCTGGTGGCAAGGAAAATAACAAGGTTATTAAGACTTTTGGCAGCCAGCCAAAGCTTGATAAAATAAAAGACCATGTGGAATTAGCCACCTCCTTGAAGCTAATTGACTATGAGCGGGCGGCTAAAATGTCCGGCAGCGGCTTCTGGCTATATACCGGCGATGGAGCGATTCTGGAATGGGCTTTGCTTAATTATTTTATTGAATTTCACCGGAAGAACGGCTACCAGTTTATCTTACCGCCTTATTTATTAACGGAAAAATCCGCCTATACTTCCGGTCATTTGCCTAAATTCCGCGATGATTTATTCTGGACCCAGGATAAGCTCTGCCTTAATGCTACCAGTGAAATGATGCTTGGTAATTTGCATCGTGATGAAATTTTGCCAGACAAAGATCTGCCTTTGAAATATTTTGCCTATTCTACTTGTTTTCGTCGGGAAGCTGGCGCTTACCGCAAAGAGGAGCGGGGGATGATTAGAGGTCATCAGTTCAATAAAATTGAAATGTTCCAGTTTACTAAGCCGGAAGAATCTTGGAAGGCTTTTGACGAGCTGTTATTAAATGCCCAGAAATTAATTGAAGGCTTGGATTTGCATTACCAGACAGTGGCTTTAGCGGCGGAAGATTGCAGCGCTGCTATGGCTAAGACTGTTGATTTGGAAGTCTGGATTCCTTCCATGAATACTTACAAGGAAGTGTCTTCAGTTTCTAATGCTTTAGATTACCAAGCGAGGAGAGGTAATATCCGCTACAAGGATAATAAAACAGGCAAGAATGATTTTGTCCATACCTTGAATGCTTCCGGTTTAGCTACCAGCCGTCTTATTCCCGCTATTTTGGAGCAGAATCAGCAGACCGACGGTTCAGTGTTGGTGCCTAAAGTATTACAGCCATTTGTTGGTAAAAAGGCATTGAAAGTATAAATTTTATCTTATTGACAGGCCTTAGGATAGTCTGTTAGGATTGCCAAGTAAAGCAGTACTTAAACATCCCTAACCGCAGACTAAAAGGAGTATTTTATGCCTGCCAAAAATCTTGATCGCGATGTTATAATAGCAAAGCGAATGGCTATTACCACCTTTACCGTGGTAGCCCTGTTTTGGCTTATTTGGGCGCTGTCGGGAAATAGCATTCCCAGCGTTTCTGCTATTGCTCATCGGCAAGCAGTGATGAAAGACGGTCAGATAGTGACCATTACCCTGAGCAAAGCCACTGGCCAGGTGGTGGAAACCAAAAAACCAGCGGCCAAAGCTGCTGGCGACTCTACCCAGGCACTGGCTGATTCAACAGCAAAAGATTCAGTTGCCAAAGATTCTACTGCTGTATCTGAAGCACAAGCGGAAGCAGGGGAAACTATTACCCAGACATTGTATCGGGATATTTTCCGCTTCCCATTGCCTTTCTCCAGTCCAAGGATCTTGGATCCCATCTTTGCCGCTTTGATGATCTTCTTGTTCTTCCGCCTGATGAATCATCCTAAGCTCAAGGGCCGTGATTCTCTCTATGGCAGTTTGGCAATTGCCCTGATCTTCGGCGGTGCCTCCGGTATTTACTGGAGCTTTCTGGTCGGCATTGTGCTGACAGCCTTGCTTATTCTAACTCTCGTAGTCTGTGGAGCTATTCTGCAATTGTGTTGGAAAGCTTTTTCTGTTTTCTACGACTGGGTGACAGTTGCTAACTTGAAGTCCGAAGAAGCCAGTGCTCGCAATTTGCGGGAAGCCAGCAAGACCAAAAGTTAGGACGGAAATCATCATAAAAGCCTGGGTTATCAAGGGATAATCCGGGCTTTTTCTTTTGCCTAATTTTTGCTAAGATTAAACTGTTATTTTTAACTAAAAACTATGCTTACTTGGCTGGAAATTAACAGTAAAAATCTAAATCATAATGTAGATCAGTACCATAAATTGTCTCCCGATCTGCCCATTTGGCCGGTAATTAAGAGCAATGCCTATGGCCATGGCTTAGCGGAAGTAGCTAAGATTTTAGACGCCAATAAGCATGTTTTTGGCTTTATGGTAGTATCTTTGTCAGAGGCTATTGAACTTAAGCGCTTAACCAAAAAGCCCATTATGGTTTTAAGCTACTTTGACCGTTCAGAAGAGGAGTTGGTACAGGCTTCTGCTGAGCAGATTGCCTTGCCTATTTATGACTTAGATACCGCCCATTACCTTAACACCTTGGGCAAGAGCTTTTTAGTGTCTATTAAAATAGATACGGGAACTTCCCGCTTAGGCTTCAGGGCAGAGGAGGCGGTTAAAGCCATTAAGCATATTGAAACCTTGGAAAATCTTAAAATCGACAGCCTATATACCCACTATGCTGAATCTGAGAATGATGACCAGACTTTTACTACCGAACAGCTTGATGTGTTTAAAAGCGTTTGCCAGCATTTCCCCAAGTACAAGAATCATACGGCTTGTTCAGCGGCCGCTTTAAGCCAGCATAACCGCCATGGAGATATTATCCGCTTAGGCATATCTTTATATGGCTTATGGCCGTCAGTCGCTGCTCAGGAGAGAGGCTTGAAATTAGGCTTAAAACTTAAGCCAGTGTTATCCTGGAAAACCAAGATCGTCCAAGTTAAAAGATTAAAAGCTGGACAGAGCATTGGCTACAACCGCACCTATGTGACAGATAAGGATTGCGATATCGCTATTCTACCCATTGGCTACAATGAGGGATATGACCGCAGCTTGTCCAATAAGGCGGAGGTGGTGGTAAATAAGCAGCGTTGCCCAATTAGAGGCAATATCTGCATGAATTTAACTATGATAGAGTTGCCGGCTAAGCACCAGGCGATGATGGGCACGGAAGTGGAGATTATCGGTCCGGAAATTAAGGTGGAAGAATTAGCTGAACATGCCAGAACTATTAATTACGAAGTTATTACCAGAATCAACAGTTATATTAAGCGCATCGTTGTTTAATATTAAACGACACAAAAGATAGTAAGCTTTAGAAAAGAGGAGAGTATGAGATTAAAAACCAGCCATTCTTGGCGCAAGCATGTGCCGTCTGCCCCGCATAGATTATTAAACAAAGACTACTATGGGGAATTGGCAGTGAAGCAGAAATCGCGAGTGAAGAAGATTATAATCGCGATCCTTATTTTATTTCTATTGCAGGCGATATTCCAGATTAGCTGGCTGCGCTTAGATAAGATTAATTACGAAACTAACCAATCATTAACCCTGGAGGAGATTAAGCCGGCTATTGATGAAGTATTAAGCCAGCGCCGTTTTGTTATCTTCAAGAATAATAATTATTTCTTGTTCAACAAAAGCGCTTTAGAAAAAAAACTGCTGGAGGAATATAATTTAACTGGCGTTGAGCTCAATAAAAACTTTCCTGATGAGCTAATAATTAAGCTGCAGGAGAAGGTCTCTCAGTTTGTCTGGCTGGCCGCTGATGGCAAAATTTACCTGTTAGACGCAGGTGGGCAGATTAACCGCCAAATTGGCGAGCCGGGCGAGCAGTATTTGATCTTAGAAGACCAGCGGGTCAATCCACCTACTGGAGGCCAGATTTTAAGCGCAGAGGAGCTTAACCGCATTAATTTGCTGTACACAGCCTGGTTAGAGCTGATGTCTAGCCTGAAATTGACCAAAATAGCCTTAAACGATGATTTGAGCCAGGTGAGGGCCCAAACCCAAATAGGCTATTATTTATTATTTGATCCGACTGATGATTATACCGTGCAGATAAATAATTTGAAAAAAGTTTTAGCGGGGAATATAGTAGGCCAGGACATAGATTACATAGATTTGCGTTTTGGAGAGAGGGTGTACTTCAAATAGCCTTAGAGATAAGTTTTAAGGCTATATTATTTAATATATTGAATTGGGTATAATATCTCTTACACTCAATTTGACAAGCATATTTCCCTTAAGATATAATTAAATCATGGCTAAGCAATATACTCTTCCTCTCCTCGATGAATTCTTGGAGAACATCCAATCTAATAACTACTCTGCTGAAACTGTTTACAACTATGAACGTGATTTAAATACGTTTGAAATTTTTTTGAACGAAGATATTAAAATCCCATTTGAAGAAATGTCCAAAAGAGGGATTATTAAGTTTAAGGCCTACCTCTCCTCTACTTCGAGGCAGACTGCCCAACATGAGCAGGGTGAAATTAAATTATCCAGTTATTCTATTAACAGAATATTATCTGCTTTACGCTCTTATTTAAAATTTTTGTCTGATATGGATTACAAATCTCCGGTAGCAGCTGATGCCGTTAAATTGCTTAAGACTGAGAAAAAGTATGCTCAGGTAGCGGAGATGGATGAATTGATCAAAGTCATTGAAGCGCCGATGAAGTTTGAAGAAGAACCGAATATTAAGTTGCGTAATCGGGCGATGCTGGAAACTCTATTTGCTACCGGTATGCGTATTTCCGAATTACTGTCTTTAAAAAGAGAACAGTTAGATAAGACCGGTCGTATCTATGTCATGGGCAAGGGTAAGAAACAAAGATTTGTGTATTTAACCCCCAGAGCTATTAACCACTTGCAGGCTTATCTTAAAACTCGAGTAGATAATTCTCCTTATGTGTTTATCCCCTACCGTGGTAGGAATAATGCTGATAAGAATAAAAAAATATCTGCAAATTATTTGCAGATGAAGATTAAAAGATATAGAGAGTTATTAAGTATTAACATACCCATCTCTCCTCACTCTCTAAGACATGGCTTTGCCACTTATTTAGCGGAAAATGGAGCTAATCCAGCTGCTATCCAGATATTATTAGGACATGAGTCATTAGATACTACCACTAGGTATGTCCATGCTTCTGATAGATATGCTGAAAAAGTGCATACTCAGTTTCATCCTTTACGTAAAGAATAAAAAAAACCGCCAAACAGGCGGTTTTTTTAGGCTTTAGGTACAGGTAAGCCTATTTTTTGTAGTGGTAAGTAGTTAAAATAATAAGAGCAACCCTCTATAGATATTATATAGTTTAACACATCTTTATACTCATCTTTTTTAAACCAATCGTTTAGAATATAAATATATTTAACTTCAACATTTAGGGTAGATAGAAGTTTTCTGTATTGCTTTATTTTAAAATCACAGGTCTGTAATTTTTCATCAGTTGATCCAGCCACTTCTTGAAATTTTATTTCTAATATAAAGAAAGTGTTATTTATAATAACAAATATAGCGTCATCAGGTAGTAATCTTTTTGATATAAATTTTTGATAATCAATTCCTTCAGATTTTAGATAGACGTATAATTCATTTTTCTTAAAAGAAGACCCGACTTTTTTATT
>CAZWYP010000005.1:0-110252 GCA_964638415.1 uncultured Gammaproteobacteria bacterium | reverse complement strand
CGCTTAAAATCGGCTGGCGAGCCCTCGCAGAGGGCGAGCCAACAAAGACATTTCCTAACTGGCGGTGTGCTTTCGAAAAAATTCGAACTGATTTCGCCCAAAATTTGTAGGGCGGGCGGAATTCCCCCCAGACCCCCCTTCCGCCCGCCCGCAGAAGCGACTCTTTCGGATTGAAAAACTGCCAAAGAACTTGAAAAAATATCGGCTCGAACTTCATTTTGGGCCAAAAGCGGGCCTCCCTCATTTTAAATTTGATTGATTTCATAAAATTTGTTAGTATATTTATGAAGGGTTAAATAAGCAACCATACTAATACTATCATACTTAGGAAACTATGAAAAGTCAAAACAATAATGAAACCATTGGGGATAAGATAAAACAGCTTAGAAATAAGCAGGGATTAACGCAGGACGAATTAGCGAGAAAATCCGACCTTCCCTATACAACACTAACTAAAATTGAAAGTAATGTTATAACCAAACCCACTATTCAAACAGTTATGAAGATAGCTAACGGGTTAGGTATAACTATTGATAGTTTAATAAAATAAAATTATGAATAGATCAGTTTTAAGTAAACAAATAAACAAAGAGCAGATTGATAGTTTGAAAAATGACACAAAAGCTCTTTTAACATTTTTGCAAGATCAAAATGACGGCACTATTATTTATGTGTTAGAAAAATTAGGAAGATTGGAAAATGGATACAGTAAACAACCACTATTGAATTTATTAGAGAATAATAATGAGACAATAAGATCACTTGCCTTGAAGAATCTTGCAAAAATTGGCGATGTTTCTTTACTAGATACTTTCGTAAAATTCGCAAAACAAGATGAAAGTACTGAAGTTAGAAGAGAATCAGTTTCTGCTATCGGGCGATTAAGAAACGAGAATACTATTCCAGTCTTGATAAAATTACTATCAGATAAAGATCCGAAAGTTGTAATGCAGGCCATTCGTGGATTACTTGTTTTTTCAAATAATGGCCAAGTTAAAAAAGAGTTATCTAAATTAATTAATCATCCGAATGAGTTAATAAAGGAGGTTATAGGCAAGGAAATTAATGGTGTAAGCTATGGTTCAAAAAATAGCGGCAAGCATGATGAATTTCCTAAATATTTAAAAAATACTATTGTTCAAGGAGATGTTTTAGAAGCATTAAAATATGTTCCCGAAGAATCTGTTCATTTAACTTTTACTTCACCGCCTTATTATAATGCCAGAGATTATTCAATTTATCAGAGTTATGATGAGTATTTAAAATTTTTAGAGGAAGTTTTTAAAGAGGTTCATCGGGTTACAAAAGAAGGTAGATTTTTTGTCCTTAATACTTCACCAATTATAATTCCTAGAATAAGTCGTGCCCACGCAAGTAAAAGATACCCTATCCCATATGACATTCATCCTTTGTTGGTTAAAATGGGTTGGGAGTTTATCGACGATATAGTTTGGGTAAAACCTGAAGCAAGTGTAAAAAATAGAAATGCAGGGTTTTTACAACATCGAAAACCACTAGGTTATAAGCCCAACGCAATTTCTGAAATGCTAATGGTTTATAGAAAAAAGACAGATAAACTAATAGACTGGAATATACACCAATATAGTTGGGATAAAGTAAAGAAAAGCAAAGTTCAAGACAAATACGAAACCACGAATGTTTGGCGTATAGACCCTACTTTCGACAGGGTTCACAGTGCTGTTTTTCCAATGGAATTATGCAATAGAGTTATAAAATATTATTCTTTTGTTGATGATTTAATTTTTGATCCATTTGCCGGAAGTGGAACACTGGGAAGAGCTGCCGCCAATCTTAACAGGAATTTCTTCTTGACAGAAAAAGAAGCAAAATATGTAAATAGGATGAAAGAAGATTTAATTAAAAAAGATGATTTATTTAATCAAAAGAATAATCAACCAAACTTCATCGACATAAAAAATTTTATAAATATAATTAAGGAAAATATATGACAATAACAGAACAAGTTGCTAAAAATATAATCAAGAAATTGCTGAAAGGCGAAGATTATAGAATTGAAGTTGTAACATTGATTAACGCTGAATTTTTACAATTCGCAATAGATTTTTTTAAGCATATCGTAGATGCAAAACTAAAAAGTAAAGACATTACTGTTGATTGGTATAAAAAAGCATTTTTAAATCCAAATTTGCCAGCTAAGGAAATTGCTATAAACTCTGGATTGAATAAAAAGACAATCCACAATATGTTTAATTCCTCAACAAAGGAAATAGTGATTGACGCATCAAATGAACATTATGATTTACTATATGAATCTATAAAGAATTTGGTTGATACAGAACATGATCTTGAGCTTACCTTAACTATCAAATTCAAAGGCGTAAGCGTTGATCTAAATGTTAGTGAGAGTTTGATTGTAATAAATACTTTAGCAGTTAAAAGAGCAGAATTAAGAGGCGGGCTATGGAGTACTGCGGGAAAGAGAGTAGAAAAACCACTAATGCAAACTCTTTGTAAATTATATGGTGTTCCCGAAGCAAACTATGCTTTAAGAATAAAAGGCAAAGATATTGAAGAAGATGATTTTGAAAGAGAAATTGATTTTTATTTGGTTGAAGGAACGAATCAGTATAAATGCGAAGTAAAATTAATGGGAAGAGGAAATCCAGAAAGTGCAGATGCGGTTATCGCACGAGATAGTAAAGTTTTTGTAGCTGACAAACTTTCTGATACTAACAAAAAACAATTAAATAGTTTAAAAGTTGAATGGGTTGAATTAAGAAGTGATGGTGGATTTGAAAGATTTGATACAGTATTAAAAAACTTAAAAATTCCACATACAAAATTACCTAGCAATATCGATAAAGAATTAGAAGTAGTTTTTAAGGAAATTTTTAAATAAAAAGAATTTGCCGCCAAACTGGGCGAAGCCCAGAGTTCCGCTAAAAGCGGAATGAAAAACTTGAAATCGTCCAATCCGAAAGAGTCGCTTCTGCGGGCGGGCGGAAGGGGGGTCTGGGGGGAATTCCGCCCGCCCTACAAATTTTGGGCGAAATCAGTTCGAATTTTTTCGAAAGCACACCGCCATTTAATTAAAAACTGGACATCCTTTGTCCAGTATTAAAATTACTATTAAAATGACAAAAAAAGATAAAATACTGCATTTATTAAAGAACACCTATTGCCGAGTTAAGGGTTCTAAGATTGAGGGTGTTGGCATTTTTGCCGTCAGAGACATTCCTAAAGGTATAGATCCTTTCTTAGGTATGCGTCAAGAGTATTGGCATAAATTCAGCTTGGCTGAATTAAAAGACTTGCCGACTTCTGTCTTGAAAATGATTGATGATTTTTTTGTCAGAGAGAAAAATAATACGGTGTATATTCCAGAATATGGCTTAAATGGTATTGATATTTCTTTTTTTGTTAACCATTCTAAAAAGCCTAATTTAAAGACTAAAGACGGCTTTAAATTTGTCACTGCCAGGAAAATAAAAGCAGGAGAGGAATTAACTATAGATTATAATACTTACGAGAAATATTAGACCGGCTCTTGACAGTTTTTATTTGCTCCGATATATTGAAATTAAGTATGAAAAATTTGGATAAATTACAGATTAAGCTTATTACTAGTTTGGTTGCAATGCCACACCACTTCTTTGTTTATTGGGTTACCCTACAGAGAGGTGGTTTTTTGATAGGCAAATTATGAACTAGTTTTTAGTAAATAGTAAGTTGTATTAAATAAATTACCTCTCGGGAACGGGAGGTATTTTTTATTCTTCAGGCCTGAGTTTTAGAGAGACTTTGGCGTGGAGACTAAAGTTTTCACATTAGAATAATCGTTCTTTTCATCACATAAAGTCAACCAGAGAGGTGCCCAATGGAATTATTTGACAGTCAGGCCGCGGTTGTTGAGTTGCGCCGCCGCCGTCAAGATGCTCAATTAATGAGCAAGGTAGAAAATTATCTCGGTTTTTTGCCGCCGGGATTGGAGAAGAGACCAATGGCAGTAATGGCTCGTCCGGTAGCGACGCCTAATTTTGAACAAATGTGCTTGCCAGATTTAGCTTTGGAATTAGGGCTAGATCCGGCAGTCTGGGAGTATACCGGCGATCGTTTTACTTCGCTGTCTTCAGAAAAGATGCATTTAGTTCGCCCAGTATTTCTGCAGGGATTTGGGAGAAATAAAGGGCCGAAAACCAAGCGACATATTCTGGTGGATATTAACCAAGCCGAGAAGGTGGCACTTAATCAGGTGATGACCATTGATGGCCGCAATTTGGTTAAATTGCATCAAGAGTTGTTTGAACAGGTTCTGCCTGGCGTCAGCCATTATGACGACACAGAGTGGCTGAAAGAGCACGGTGGCCAAGCCAAGTTGTATTACCCTTACTTTCTGTCTTTGTTTATTTGCCATGGCGTGCTTTTGGAGGATTTTACTGATCAGACGGATAATTCTAAGCTGCAGTTTTTCGTGCAGAAGATTGTTGATCCAGCTTTAGCTTCCATTAAAGCTCAGTTTGGTTTAAATCCGCTGATTGTCCCTATTCTGCCTCCGGCAATATCTCAGGAAGAAAGGTGGTGTTGGTATCCCGGTTCTCTTGAAGCCGCGATGGTTGGTTGATTTTTCCGGCGGGTAAATATTAATTTACCCGCCGGTTACCCTTTAAATTATTTTTTGAATGTTTTATAAAACTAAGTTAAGATAATAGTATGAAAAAATTTAATGAATTGGAGTTTATAAAGAAGTTAGTATCTTTTTCACCAAGACAATTGGCGGGGGAAAAGAAAACAGCAGATTACATCTGCGCTGTTCTTGATAAACACGGTATAGTTTACCGCCGTCAGTATTTTAATAATTTTATGCCAGCTTCCCAGGCTAGATTGTTAGCTGATAGCCAAGAGATTCCTTGTGAAGGAACCAGCTTTGTTAGCGGTAAAATTGTTGGTAAAAAGACAATAGTTAATGTATTAAAACAGCCTTATAATTCAACAAAAGCTAATATAAATTTTAATCCGCTTTGCCCGGAGATTTCGCCAGGTTTATTTTTTTGGCAGCCAGCAGTAGCGGTGGCTAGCAAATATTTGCCGAAATTATTTAAAGCTGAAACAGTCATGGCAGAAGTGAAAGTAAATAAAATTAAGCACCAGAGTTCTAATATTTTGGTTGGTAATCTACAAAACCCAAAAAATATTTTTTTCTGCCACTATGACTGCCATCATGCGGGAGCGGTAGATAATGCTAGTGGTACGGCAGTGGTAATGTCAGTAATTGTTAATAATAGACTATTAAAAGATAATCTGTATGTAATTGCTGGTGCTGAAGAATTATCTTTTGACCAACAGCCGGCTTATTGGGGATTTGGTTATAGATTTTTTGAAAAGAAATATTTTAAAGCTTTGCAGCAAGCTCAGAATATTTACGTAGTGGATAGCTTAGGTTTTATGGATCCGGTAATTACCAATAAACAGTCAATTGTTTATGAGGCTTTTCCTTTGAAGAATATTGAGTTATTTAGAAAAAAGATATCGATTATTACTATGGACTTAAAACCGCTAATGTCTTTTTACCATAGCGATTTAGATAAGCCAGAATTAATTAAAATTAAGTACTTACAGAGAGCATTGAAAGTAGTAGCTGGACTTGCTAAATAATAATTGACAATTTGTATTTTTTCAGTTAAAATCAAGCGAAAATAGTTCATCAAGATAAAGCAAGAAAACAAATGAAAATAGAACAAATCAAATCAGACCATGCTTGGACTGAGCAGGAAGTAGCAGAAGTTAACACTCTGTTGCACCAGTTGACTTTAAGAGAGACTAAGCTTGAAGCAGATTATCTAGCAAAGATTGCTGCTAAGGGAATTTTTTTGGTCATGCGCGATGGTGAGCGGATAATCGGTATGGGGGAGTTGGCAATTATTATTGCTCCAGCTCATCAGACGGGCAGGATTGAGGATATGGTCGTTCACGCTGATTACCGCGGCCAAGGCTTAGGTAGAGAGTTAGCAGAAGCTTTAATTGCCAAGGCTAAAGAATTAAGCTTAGGGAGGATTGATTTAACTAGCCACCCTCATCGGGTAGCGGCTAATAAGCTCTACCTAAAGCTAGGCTTTCAGCAAGTTGGCACTGGTCTGGTTAATTTCTATACCTTGCATTTGTAAAAGACAGCTCCTAATAAGGAGCTGTTTAATTTTTGGCCAGGACTATTGCTAATATTTTATTAGGCTGTTTTATTTTTAAAATTCTAGCTGCTTCATTCAAGGTAGAGCCGGTAGTAGCCACATCGTCAATTAGGATAATAGTTTTATTTTTTAAGTCATAGTCGGTATTTAAAGCAAAAGCATTTTGTACGTTTTCTTTTCGGTCAGCTTTGGCTAATTCCGCCTGGGTAGCGGTATTTTTTATTCTCTTTAACAATGGCTGGTATGGCCAGTTTAAGTTTTTAGCTACTAGTTTAGCTAATATTTCCGTCTGGTCAAAACCGCGCTTTTTCTTTTTTCTAATATGCAGGGGAATATTGGTAATGATTGCCTCTGGCAAGTTTAATCTAGCTATCTGCCGGGTTAAAATATCAGCTAGAATAAAACTTAGATTTTTGAGATAGTGGTATTTGAAATTTTTAATTAGCTTCTCTATGAGTGGATCACTATAACTTAAACAGACATAGCAGTGGTCAAAGGAAAAGTTAATCTGCTCTGGCCAAGGGTGGTAATCTATGGGCAGTAATTCTAATTTGGCTAAACAGTCAGTACAACAAAGACTACCTTCGCGCCGGCAATTAAGGCAAAATTGGGGCCAAAAGTAGTCTAAGAGGGAATTAAAAAAATTATTTAATTTATTCATCGCTTTTCTTTTTTATTGTATTATTTTAGCTTGATCTCATTCTTAGCCAAGCTTATTTTTATTTTATCTGTTGGTTGATCCAAGATTTTAGCAGCCAGAGGATTAGCAATTTTTTCATCCACTAAGCGCTTTAGGCTTCTGGCTCCTTCCTTGGTTGCTTGGCTGTCTTTTAATAATTGAGTAATTATTTTGGTATCATATTCCAAGGTTATATTCTGCTCCTTAAGTTTAAGGGAGAGATTTTCCAGCTCCCGTTTAATTATTTGCTTGGCGGCAGCTTTAGTTAAAGCTTCAAAGACAATAATATTATCCAAGCGGTTGAGAAATTCCGGAGGGAAGTATTGATGCAATGATTCCAGAATTTTCTGGCTGGTTTTTTGGAAATTGTCAGTTTGCTTATTTTCTTCCAGATTAAATCCTAAAGTTGCCTCTTGATTAAACTCCATTAGCCCGACATTGGAAGTCATAATAATTACGGTATTGCGGAAGTTAATAGTGCGGCCGGTAGCGTCAGTTAATTCTCCTTCTTCCAAGATCGGGAGCAGGAGATTAAAAACATCAGGATGGGCTTTTTCTATTTCATCGAAGAGGATTAGGCTATAAGGTTTCTTTTTGACTAGGTCAGTGAATTTATTGCCTTCCTTGTAGCCGACATAGCCGGCTGGCGCGCCGATTAATTTGGAGATATTAAAGCTTTCGGAAAATTCCGACATGTCAATGCGGATTAAATTCTGCTGTCCGCCGAATAAGTATTTGGAAAGTTCTTTAGCAGTTAGGGTTTTACCAACGCCAGTGGGCCCTAAGAACATAAAAGAGGCCAGGGGTTTATTGTGATCAGCTAGTCCGGCTTTAGCTTTGCGGATACTGGAAGCTACGGTGGACAAGGCTTTGTCTTGGCCAAAAATATTATTAGCCAGATATTTTTCCAGATGAACCAGCCTTTTTTGCTCATCTAGAGTCAGAGATTGCAGGGGAATGCCGGTAATTTTAGATAAAACTTCTTTAATATCCTGTTCGTCAATTATACCTAAGTTTTTATTCTGGTTTTTATCCTGCAGAGCAGTTAAGCGCAGCAGTTTTTCCGTCAGCTCATCCTCTTGGTTTTTGTAATCCAGCGCCTGCAGATAATTTTCTGCCAAAATAGCTTCTCGCTTATTTTGCTGGCAAAGAATTATCTCTCCTTCCAGCTCTTTTATTTTTTTAGCTAAGCTGGATTTAGTTTCCCGGACTTTAAGCTTAGCGGCAGTTTCATCGATTAAGTCAATGGCTTTATCTGGTAGTTTTTTATCTGGCAGGAATTTCTTGGATAATTTAACAGCGGTGGTAATAGCTGAATCGGTGATAGTAACATTATGGAAGCGCTCATAGTTTTCTTTTAAGCCCCGGAGAATTTCTTCAGTTTCCTCTTCGCTTGACTCATCAATGACAATGGGCTGGAAGCGCCTTTCTAAAGCTTTGTCGTTTTCAATGGTTTTTTTGTATTCCTCAAAAGTAGTGGCGCCAATGCAGCGCAATTGGCCGCGAGCCAAAGCCGGTTTTAGGATATTAGCCGCATCTAGAGAGCCGGCGACTGCTCCGGTGCCGATAATAGTGTGCAATTCATCAATGAATAGGATGGTATTTTTGTTTTTAGTCACCTCGGCAATTAATTGCTTGAGACGGCTTTCAAATTCGCCTCGGTACATCGTGCCGGCAATTAAGCTAGACAGGTCTACTGTGAGAATAGTTTTATTAAGTAAAACATCCGGCACATTGCCTTCGGTAATTCTTTTAGCTAAGCCTTCAATGATGGCGGTTTTACCGACGCCGGCATCACCTAAGAGTACTGGATTATTTTTGGTGCGGCGGGATAAGATTTGGATTAAGCGGTCAATTTCCAATTGCCGGCCAATAACCGGATCAATATCTTTTTGGATTTCCCGATCAGTTAAATTAATGGTAAAGCTGCCTAAAGCGCTATTGTCTCCAGTGTTGTTTTCCAACAAGGTTTCCAACTCCCGGTCAGTGGTTTCTTCTCCGGTTAATTCATTGAATTTGGAAGTGCTTTTTAGCATTAAATTAAGATTCTGCTGGATGCTTTTAATGTTCAGTCGATATTCCTGCCATAATTTCAGCAGCTCCAGATTATCGCTTTCAGTTAGTCCCCATAGCAGATGTTCTGTGCCGATATACTTATGCTGGTGGCGGAAAGCGGCAGTGACGGCTTTTTCAATAATTTTTTGGGCATCTTCCGATGGCTGCGGTAATTGAGAAGGATCCAAGTCAAAAGGCGCGCTGAAAGCGTTAACTTCGGTTTTAAGGTTAACATCTTCAGATTTTTGTTTGAGCAGTATTTCCAAGCCTAAAGCGCCTTTGGTGTTAATTAGGGAAGTAAGCAAATCTACCGGCTCAATCTCTTGTTGTTTTTTGGCATAAGCTAAATTCTGGGCATTAATTAATACCCGCTTAAAGTGATAAGTGAATTTATTTAGAATGTCGTGGAAGTTATTTTTTTCCATTGGTTGAAATTACATTTTTCTTAATTCCGCGATCCGTTGCTCGATAGGGGGATGGGTGGAGAATAAATTATTCAAAGCTTTACTGGTTAATGGATTGGCAAAATATAAATGAGCGGTAGCTTTATTCACTCTTTGCAAAGAAGTTGTCTGATGAGAAATTTTTTCTAAGGCCTTAGCCAATCCTTCCGGATAACGCGTCATTAGAGCGCCAGAAGCATCAGCTAAATACTCTCGTTTGCGGGAAATAGCTAATTGGATCAATTTAGCGAAGATTGGAGAGAGAATAGCTAATATTACGCCGATCAGTATAATAATATTTGCTCCGTTTTTATTGTCGTTATTACGGTTATGGTTTATGAAGTGCACCCTCAGCATCATGTCGGTTAATAAGGTAATTACTCCAATGCAGATGATTACCACCATAGCTAATCTGATATCATAATTTTGGATATGGGAAAGCTCATGGGCGATTACTCCTTCCAACTCTTCGTTTTCTAGGTTATTAATTAGTCCGGTGGTCAGAGCAATAGAGGAGTGTTCGGGATCACGGCCGGTGGCAAAAGCATTCATATGCTCATCTTGGATTATATATACTTTCGGCATCGGCAAGCCAGAAGCAATACTTAGATTCTCTACCAAGCGCCAGACATAAGGATTGTCTTCTTTTTTAATCTCTTGCGCTCCGGATTGTGCCAAAGCAATTTTATCTCCAGCATAAAAGCTTATGAGGCTCAGCAGGGAAGAGATAATAACGGCTGGTAAGACAATGATACTGCCCGTTCCGTAATAGAGGCTAAATACCCAGACTAGGCCGGAAATTATGATAATAAACAAAGCCATAAATAATAGGCTTTTTCTTTTATTACTGGTAATTTGGTTATACATTTTTTGTTTGATTATTATTTTTATCTAACAATAAAAAAGGTTTTCTGTCAATGAAATAAAAAACCGCCAAAATTTTTTGCTGGCGGTTTTTTATACGGTAGATTTAAAATTTTACTTTGACATTTTCCCGTTCTGCTTCATTGCCCACCTCAAAGAAATCGTATTTTTTAAAGCCCAGCATATTAGCAATTATATTGGTAGGGAAAACCTGCACTTTAGTATTGAAGTCTCTAACTTGGCTATTGTAGAATCTCCGGGAAGCTTGGATTTTATTTTCTGTATCGGAAATTTCATCTTGAAGCTGAAGAAAGTTTTGGCTGGCTTTAAGATCGGGATAATTCTCTGCTACGGCAAACAGGCTTTTGAGAGTTTCAGACAACATATTTTCCGCTTCACCTTTAGCTTGTCCGGTAGCCTGCATCGCTCGCGACCTGGCTTCAGTCACTTTAGTTAAAACTCCTTCCTCATGTTTCATGTAACCTTTAACAGTTTCCATTAAATTAGGAATAAGGTCATACCGCCGCTTTAATTGTACATCAATATCCGACCAGGCTTCATCTGTGCGGTTGCGCAGGCGTATTAAGCTGTTATAAACTGCTATTAGCCAAAGGACGACCAGCGCGAGAATAATAACTAGAGCATAAATAAGTTTCATAGGTTTAGGATTAATTATATTTAACTATTAAATTAATTTCTTTAGCAAAGAATTTTTGCTGGCCGCTAATATTATGGTCGCTAACTACTTCCACTCTTTGACCGGAAGACACCTCAGCGACAGAAATTGTTTCTGGATTAGGAACTTGTTTAACAGTATCAGCGCGGCCAGGAATCGGAGGGAATTTTTGTAGAAATATTTTTTTCCAGGCAGTATCATTATTGAATTCAACAATTTTTTCCCCAAAGACAGTAGATAGAGTCAGCAGATTCTCTTCGATAGTCAGGATAGTGCCCTCATAGCGATCAATATTTTCCGGCTCAATAATTGTCGGTCTTAACAACTCTTCGGTTTTATCGTTCCCATTATTTATATTTTCTTGATTGGTATTTAAAGAAGGAGGATTATTTTTTTCTACTGATTTGAATTGCCATAGAAAATTAGTCAAAGTACCGACTAAGGCTACAAAAAGCAGGATTAACAGGATATTTAGCAGTATTTTTTTATACATATTTTTATTTTTAATACCTTAATTATAATAAATAATACCAAAGAAAGCAAACTATATTGTTTTTAGGAAGGTTTGTGGTATAATATATTTAGTAATTGCTATTAAAATAATTTATGATTAAAAGAAACACTCTTTTATCTTTACTGGCTTTAGTCTTGGCTGCTTTATCAATATTTTTTGTTCAGCAGCAAGTTTTAGCCCAATGGACGCCGCCGCCTTCTAATCCTGGTGGTGGTTCGGTAAGTGCTCCGTTAACCAATCCATTGAATATTGATTTGAATTTTCAGGATATTGGCGGCACCAGACATAGCATTCTTAATGCCCAGAACGGCACTTTTACCGGCACTGTGCAAGGAGGTACAGTTAGGGGAACTAATTTATGCATTGGCGCAGATTGTAAGGCTAGCTGGCCAGCGGGAGAAGTTAAAAACCCAATGGACAAAGAGCTAGATGCAGGAGGTTACCATATTTTTAATATTAAGAGCCTTGATGCTGACAAGCCCGGGATTTATGGAGGCTTAGAGGCTGTGGCTGGTTTAAATAAAATTGACGCTGATCCGACGGTCAGCACCGTTGGTGTGTATGCTCAAACCCAGAGCGACTCTAATTTAGGGTACAGCTATGGAGTTTATGGCTTATCTAATAATACTGGCGGCTTTGGTATATTCGGAGCAGCTACTGCCGGCTGGGCTGGCGCTTTCGTAGGGCCAGTTAGTGTTAATGGAGAACTTTGCTTAAGCGGTAATTGTATAAATGATTGGTCAGAGGTTAGTGGTGGAGCTTCTTATTGGTTGGCTAATGGTTCTAATATTTATTACAACGCTGGCAATGTTGGTGTGAATAATAATAATCCAACTGGCCGGTTGCAGGTTAATGCCCCAGCTGGAACAGAAGCTTTACGTCTGGTCTCTGCTAATAATTGGAGCCCATTGAACATTAGAAATTCTGCAGATAATGCCGATATTTTCCGGGTAGATCAGAATGGTTCTTTGGCAGTTGGCACTGTGCCTTGGGCTAGGCTGGGTTCTTATCCTTCTGCTTGTCCGGCAGGACAATACGTCACAGCAGTGGGAGGAAGTTTAACTTGTGCTACGCCGTCGGGAGCCAGCTTACCAGCCGGCGCCACTGGCCAGACTCTAAGGCATGATGGCACTAATTGGGTAGCCAATAGTTTACTATATAATAATGGCACTAATATTGGTATTAACCAGAATTCTCCCGATGCTCCTTTGACTTTTGCCGGCGCTATTGGACAGAAAATTCATCTTTATGGCGGAGCAGGTAATAACAATGCTTATGTTATTGGTGTACAATCTGGTGAATTAAGATTAGCTACTGGTTTAGGTGCCACTGACTTTACTAGTTTTTATACTGGAGGATATGCTGGCACAGAAAGAATGCGTATTACCCCCACTGGTTTAGGAATTGGAGATAATAGCCCAGCATCATTGTTGTCAGTTGGCAACGGCGATCTTTTCCAGGTTAATTCTTCCGGTGATTTGATTAAGGTAAGAAATGTCACTTATTCTTGGCCGGCCGCCCAGGGCGGAAACAATACTTATTTGATGAATAATGGCAGCGGCACGCTTTCTTGGAATACTGTTTCTGTTAGCTCTTTACCATGGGCTAATTTGACTAGTTTTCCTTCTGCTTGTCCGGCAGGACAATATGTTACAGCGGTGGGAGGAAGTTTAACTTGTGCTACGCCCTCCATTGCTGGTTTGCCAGCCGGAATCTCTGGTCAAACCATGCGTTATGATGGCACTAATTGGGTGGCTAATAGCTTATTGTATAATAATGGTACTAATATTGGAGTTGGCACGACTAATCCCACAACTCAATTACATCTTTATAATTCTGTCGGTGGATCAAATTTAAGCATTCAAGGTAATGTAGCTGATGCTGAGAAATGGGAAATTTACCAGGGAACAGGCACTGGGGCGGCCTTGACTTTTAAGCGCAATGGTCAGTATCCATTTTATGTTTATGGCACAACTGGTCAGGTTTATGATAATCGGGTGGTTGGCCAAATATTTAATGCCACTAATTATGTCGTGGTGGCGCCGCCAGCATCTGGTTGGTTAGGACAAGGAGGAAATGTCAATAATAGATTAATTGTTGATGGCAACATCGCCCTGGCTTCTACTGGAGTTTCATCACGAAGTGTTTCTTCTGAAAGTAGTCTTTATAACATTATTGATGTTGGTAATAATGGTGGCGATGCATTTAGTGTTTTTAAGGTTAACACTAATACGGCTAATAAATTATTAGAAATAGATGAAGCCGGCGGGTATATGATCGGTTTTGATGGTTCCAGTTGGGCGATGCAAGGTGTCGGAGCCAATATTTTATTAAGAAGAAATCTTGCCATTGGCCCTAACTTGTTTAGTCCTAGTTCAGCTTTGCATCTGGCCGATGGTTATTATGCTCAATTCCAAGATAATAATGCTGGAGCGCCACCAGCCACTGACTGTGATGCAGCCGGAGAATTAGGCAGGATCAGCATTGATACTACCAATAATAGATTGTATGTCTGTATGGGTGCTGCTAGAGGCTGGGATTATATGGCTTTGACTAATTAATAAAATTAAAACTACCGCTTAGTTGGCGGTGGTTTTTTATTTAAGGGAAATATGTTATAATATTGTTGACTAAATAAGCATAAAAACCTTTTATGTTTAACAAAAAACAAAAATTAATATTGCTGGCTTTAGTTTTAACTGTAGCCGCTTTTTTATTTTTACAAAACAAAGTTTCAGCGCAATGGGTAGCGCCGCCCTCTAGTCCTGGTCAGGGAGATATTAATCCACCATTAACTAATCCTTTGCAGGTAGATTTGAATTTTCAGGACGAATCGGGAACGCGCCATAATATTATCAATGCCCAAAATGGAACTTTTTCCGGAACTTTACAGAGCAATATTTTACGAGGTAATAATGTCTGTATCAACGGGGTTTGTAAAAATACTTGGCCGACAGGAGATGTGACCAATCCTTTAAGTAGTGATTTAAGAGGTGATGATAAGTTCGGGATTATTGATTTGCGCAGTTGTCAACCAAAAGAAGGTCAAAGTTGCAGCGCAGTAGAGGCGGTAGCAGAAGTCAATGAAACTGGCGATGTTAGCATTTATTCAGCTGGTGTTAAGGGTGAAACTATCTCTAGCTCGGGTAGCGCAACCAGTTACGGCCTGTATGGTATTTCTAATAATACTGGCGGAATTGGTGTTTTTGGGCAGGGTAATTCCGGTTGGGCTGGATATTTTTATGGCAATTTTGGAGTGACTGGTCCAGCGATGTTTTACGGAGATTTAGATGTTCTAATTGATCCTCAGTCCGGCTCAGGGGGAGAGTTGTCAGTAGAAAGCAGTCTTTGTTTGTCCGGTGACTGTATTAGTAATTGGTCAGATATTTCTGGCGGCGGCGGAGAATCTTTATGGCAGCAAAGCGGCAGTAATATTTATTATAATCTGGGTAATGTAGGTGTTAATATCAGCAATCCAACAGAAAGATTGCAAGTGGCCGGCAATGTAAAGCTTGACGGCGGCGCTATTACTGAAGGTGATATTTTAAGTGTTGATGAAATTAAGGGATATAATGATTTGTTTTTAAAGGGTAATGCCGCTGAAAATGCAGATGTTCATTTGTCTGGTTCTAATTTGCGCTTTTGGACAAACAGTACTCAAAGGATGACGATTTTAAATAACGGCAATGTCGGTATTGGTACTAATGGCCCAACAGAGCGCTTAAATGTTGTTGGTAATATTTTATTGGGGGGAGCAAACCCTTCTAATCTTTCTGCTATTGCTAATAATAACTTGCGCTTTAATGTTTCTGGTGTTGGTGATTTCCAATGGTATTCAGGGGCGGTTTCTCGCATGAGCTTATTGGATAATGGAACCTTTATTGTGCCTGGCGCTTGGGATGATCAGTTTGTGGTGCAGCAAACTTCGGGAAATGTTGGTATTCATAAAGGCACGCCTGATGCCAGGCTGCACATAGAAACATCGGATCTTAACGCTAGCGGTGTTGGTTTTCGCATGGGCGGCCGGGGTAATTTTTATATTGACAGTTCTGGGGTGATGGGCGGTAGATTTGCTATTTTAGATGGCGGCAATGTTGGCATTGGTATAGCTGCTCCCACTCAAAAATTGGAGGTCAACGGTAACATTAAAGGTACGCAATTGTGTATAGGTGCTGATTGCCGTTCTGCTTGGCCAGCCGGTGCCAGCTTGCCAGCCGGTGTCACCGGCCAGACTTTGAGGTATGATGGCGCTAATTGGGTAGGTAATAGCTTGTTGTACAATAACGGCACTAATATTGGTATTGGTTATTCTTCTCCCGATGCTCCTTTGACTTTTGCCGGCGCCGTCGGCCAGAAGATTCATCTTTATGGCTCACAAGCTAATGGTTACTCCATTGGTGTCCAAAGTGGAGAGTTAAGGATAGCTAGCGGTACAGGACCGACTGATCGAATTTCTTTTATGACTCAAGGGTACAACGGCACAGAGAGATTGCGCCTCACTGGTGATGGTAAGCTTGGTTTGGGAACTACGGCCCCTAATGAAAAGTTTGAGATTAGGGATGACACGGCTGGTATAGCCAGGTTAAGAATTACCGATACTGCTGAGAATCCGGAATTGCAATTACAATGGGGTGGTAATGCTAATGATCATTGGTCAATATATAATAAACAAGAAGATGATAGCTTGCGTATTTGGTCGGGAACTAGAGGAGAAGATGTCCTGGCTATTAATGGCAATGGTGATTTCTTTTTAAGCCCGCATACTAAGATTACTTCTTCCGGTATTTACCATGTGGAGAATGTTTCTTCTGGCAGTACTTACCAGAATTTCGGCTATTGTCATTGTAATGATGGCTCTGGCGATCCTTTGGGTAAGGAAGACTCATTTTTGGCAAAAGTTAAAGGATTTTTCGGCTTAAAGAAAGCTCAAGCTGATGAATGCCAGAATTGGACATGGGGCAATGCCACAAGCTGCAATGTTGGTGATACGCAATTGAATCAGGTAAATTACAGTTGTGACGGCAATAGTTTTGTTTATAGCAGGACTTGTCAATCTACAACGATTAGTCCGGTTTTTTACTCTAAGATGTCTTTTGTCGGCAATGATGCTGGTACTACCCACGGCATTGATTTCGGTAATAATTGGATTAGAGCCACCTTCAGTTCTGCTCCTATTTGTGATAACAATAATCGGGGAGCTATTTACTATAATACTACCAATGCCAATTTTTACGGATGCCGTTCTACCGGCTGGTCACAGCTTAATAATTAGATAAAAAATAGCCCCTTAAAACCTTAAGGGGTTTTTTTATTTGGAGCAAAAGCTTTAGATGTGTTATAATAAATATTAAGAATATTAAGATATTTATATGCAAAGTAAAAAACAAGCACTACCATTCTTAATTGCCTTAGCTTTGGTTCTAAGCGTGGTGTTGGTTAAAAGCGCTTATGCTCAATGGCAAAATCCTACGGGATTACCCGGTCAGGATACGATTAATCCGCCTTTGACCAATCCCTTAACTGCCAACTTAGATTTAAATAATAATGATATTGTTAATGTAGATGGGATTACAGCTGCTAATATTGACGGCACCCAGCTTTGCATTGACGGAGACTGTCAATCCGCTTGGCCAACTGGTGATGTATCTAATCCAATGACTACTAGTCTAGATGCTGGAGGATTTAGAATCAGCAATATTGATTCTTGTGTTCCCGGGGCAGCTAGTATTTGTTATGGGTTGGAAGCAATGGCCGCTAAGAATGCTATTTCCGATGCTATATCTGTAGGTGTTTATGGACATACTAATAACAGTGGAGCTAATCCTAGCTATGGCGTATATGGCTTTGCTGATGGTTCGGCCAGCGTCGGTCTTTATGGTAATGCTAGTGCTGGTTGGGCGGCTTATTTTAACGGCCCATTTGGCGCTAGCGGTGATGGCCAGATTTATGGTGACATGGATATTCTTTATGACGTCGTGGCAAAAATTGGTGGAAATTTAAATGTAGATTTGAAAGTGACTTCTGATGAATATTGTATTGGTGCTAGCTGTATTACTGCCTGGCCGTCTGGAGTGGGTGGTTCTGGAACAGCTAATTATCTTCCCCGCTTTACCGCCGGCACTACTTTAGGTAATTCCGTGGTTTACCAGAATAGCAGTAAAATTGGCGTCGGCACCACTAATCCTAATAAGAAATTTCATGTTTATGATGTTTCTACTAATGCAGAAATAGATATCCAAAGCACCGCTGCTGCTTCCAGTTGGTGGGGTATTTACCACAATGCCACTTCTGATGATTTGGTTTTCTGGAAAGATGCCTCTGACAGATTTACTTTTACTGATGATGGTAAATTCGGTGTGGGAGTAGTACCTACGGTTTCCATTCAAACTGGCGGAGATATTACCGCTACCGGCAATGTCACTGCCGCTGCTTTTCTTTATTCTTCCGATGCTAAATTAAAGGATAATGTAAAAACCATTACTAATCCTTTGGCTAAGGTTAAAAATTTGCGTGGCGTAACCTTCAATTGGCAAGGGAGTGATCAGCCCAGCTTAGGCTTTATTGCTCAGGAAGTAGAGCAGGTTTTGCCAGAATTAGTCCACGAGAATAATGGACAGAAATATTTAGAGTATGGGAACATTACGGCAGTTTTAGTAGAAGCGATTAAAGATCAACAAAAACAAATAGAACAATTGCAAGAAGAGATTAAGACTCTTAAAAAGCAGTAGTTTTATGAAATTTGATTTAAGGAAAAAAAGTTTTTGGTTAAGCGCAGTCATTGGTATCTTTGCTATGGCTGCTGCTGTTTATGCCCTGACTTTTTACCGAATAAACCATGGCCAATTTTTAACCTTGACTGGTGCGGATAGTATTAATTGGTGGGTGCATAATTACAGCACGGCCTTGGATTATTTTATCCCTAATAATAGCGTGGCTGAATGGAATGCTTTTAGGAATGCTGCTGACAGTTATTTAAGCAATGATTTGCGGGTGGAGCGCACCACGGACTTAGCAGATTTACGCCCATATTTTGTGTCTAGTCCGCCAGCGGAGATTCCCACTTACGGTTATTATACTTATAATGTCAGGGCTAGAAATTACGGTCCGGGAACCAGCGAGAATTTAACCTCTCCTTGTCGTTTAACCCCAACAGTGACTTGGCTTGATGGCACTCCAGTCGGCGCCGGTTTAGCTTGGTTTTATGGTTATTTAACCAGGCCGGTTAATTCCTGGGTGGCTAGCGGATTAGTTGCTTTAGCTCCTAATACTATTGGCGGCAGTACCTTGAATCCTGACCGGAGTAATGTTTGTCCAGTCGGCCAAGAAGGAGATCATCCAGAAGGAAATATTTTGTTTACTGTTGATGCTTGTCATAATAACCCCGATTCGGATTATTCTAATAATACTGTAGTTTTAGCTCAAAGATGTTGCGGTGGACCAGGGGCGACGGTGAATAGTGCTGCTAAATGCTGTGCGGGATTAACTTATAGTAGCAATACTTGTTATGCACCTGTTGCACCAATGCCGGATCTAGTTATTGCCATAGGTAACCCCCAAGTCTTAATTGATCCTCATGCTCCGGGAGAAGTTTTTAATGTGCAGATGATAACCAGAAATAATGGATCCGGCTCTTCTGCTATTTCTCAAACTACGGTTTCTATGCCATGGTTAGTCGGTGGCAGCACCCAAAACTTTTCTATTCCAATATTAGCGCCGGGCGCTGAACAGGTAACTAATTTAAGCCTGCAATGCCCACCGTCAGGCAATGTAATTTCTGGAATTACTATTAATGCCGACACTGGTACGCCTCCGGGTGGACAATTTTCTGCTAATTACGAGATGAATGAATATAATAATAATTTTTGGCAAGGCATGATTCGTTGCGGTAATTATTAATTTATGTTTAAAGTAAGAAAAATTTATCTAATCCTTTTATTAGTCAGCTTATTAGCAGGAGGTATTGCTTTAGCAGCGAGCCCTTTGGATTATTATGTGGCCACTAAGAGCACTACGGTTAAGGTAATTGATCCAGATGGAGTAAGTCATGATGTGCAGAATCTAAACGGTTCCGTGGATTATTTTATACCTAACAAAACTAAGGCAGAATGGACCGCTTTTAAAGCAGCGGCTGACAGCTATTTAGGGGATATTGTTGTTGATCCTAAATAAAGTTATTAAATTATGAAATCCAGTATTTATTACTGGATTTTTTGTTTTGTGGTATAATATATTCAATGAAACGAGATTTTCATTTTAGTTTTTACAGTCGTATTTTTGTTTTGGCCATTATTGGTTTTGGCTTTTTTGCTTTACTGCAAAAAGTGCCTTCAGATGCGGAAGTTACCGGTATCGCTCAGCCTTTGGAATTTTCCGGCTGGGCCTGGTCGCCTAATATGGGCTGGCTAAGCTTAAACTGCTTAAACGATTTTGACGGTGACGGGGAATTAGAAAATAGCTGTTTGTCTATTCATCCTGGTTATGATGATTATGGCCCGCAATTAGCTGATTACAGTCTTAATCTCGAAGTAACCGGTGCTAATGAAAGCGAGCGATCAGTGCAAGGCTGTGCTTGGGCGGGCAATATTGGTTGGTATGTTTGTTTTTCCGATCCTTGTTATGATGGGTCGCCGGGATCAGAGTGTACGGAAGCGCCGACGGGAGGCATTTATCTTAATGATTATTATAATGCTGGTGTTAATCCTAACTTTACCGGTTTGCCGGCTGCTAATGAGGTAATTAATTCCTTATGTCATACTGGAGATGCTGAATGTCATCCCAGCATTTTATTCTTTGAAGATCCAGGTGATGTCTGGACTCATGAGTTTGGCTTCCCTATTGGTAATACCATAGTTGGCCCGGGACAGGTTAATGGCTGTTTTAATTGCCAAAGCTCAGAGACTAAGCAGTGTTTTGGCGGAGATAATGATGGTTCAGATTGTACAGCTGATCCCAATATCTGTAATCCCGGTGACCCGCCAGGTACTTGTGAGGTTATCGATGTTGATTATAATTGTGACAATTGTCTACAGTATAATTACGGTCTCTGCCAAGGTGGCAGTAATGACGGCGGTTATTGTACAGCTGTGGGGGATTGTCCAGGGGGCAGTTGTGCTACGGAATTATTGCATTCAGTAATCGGCGGATACCAATGCACTAATTGTAATAATTTTGATGATACGATTAGCTGCCAGGCTAATGCTTACCAGTCCAATGCTAATACCTGTACTTGCCAGTATCGTTATAACACCCCAGGCTTAATGGTAGATTACACCCAGGATGCCAATGGCATGGGCTCTATTTGCGGCTGGGGCTGGCATGCTTATTATGATGATCCTTTGTATTATGGCGTGGGTTGGCTGCAGTTTTCTCCACGTATTACCACCTCAACTCAGCCTTATTTTGCTGTAGAAGGCGGTAATATTTATTCCAAAGGTAATATTCGCAGCTATTATCCGCCGCCGTTTAATAAATATAATGCTTATTTAATTGAGACTTCCGGCGATACTATCTATAATTTATTCAGTTACAACACCACTACGCCTAGTTTATTGACTAACCGGCCGATTATTAACTTTCCAGCAGATTCTGGTACTGGTCAGTTTAAGAATATTTTAGGCAAGATAGATTTTGACGGTTTAATTACGGAAATCGGAGTTACTGACAAAAATAAATACGGTATGGATATTGTTAATAGTATTGGTGATTTTGACAATGGCGGTGGAGCGATTAGTTTGAATAATCAGGTTTATTATTATGATGGTTCTTGGGTTAGCACACCTCCAGGTACAGTGACTATTAATAGCGCTGGAGGCCCTGGGGTAATAGTTATTGATGGCTCAGTTATTTTAAACGAGAATATTGTTTATGACAGCACTAGCGCCAGCAGCATAAAAGATATCGCTTCCCTAGTCTGGATAATTAAAGGAACTTTAACCATTGCTCCTAATGTCACGGAATTGGCTGGCACCTTTATTATTTTGGGAAACGGGAGTGATTGTTCCACTGAACCAATGCCTTATTTATGCGGGCAGTTTGATTTATTAGGCGGGGGATCCAATCCTTTGACAGTTTATGGTGGAGTGATGGCTAAGAATTTTAATTTAACTAGGCCAAGAGGAACAGGCGGAGAACCTTCAGAAAAATTCGTTAATGATGGCCGCTTACGCATTAATCCGCCAACTGGCTTGACTGATTTTGCTAAGAATATGCCGATTTTTAACTACAATAATTAAAATAGTTTTATCAACATATTTACTCTTTGGTTAATCGGTAAAATATGTTATAATTACCTAGAACATAAACAGTAAAAAAGCTTGTTAATTATGAAATTGTTTTCCAATGTTGCCAGTTATCTAGGAATAGACATTAGTACCGCTAGTATTAAGGTGGTTGAATTGGAAAATTTTAAAGGCCAAGCTAAGTTAAAAAGTTACGGTTACGTAGACATTAATACGAATATATTAAGAGCTACTACGGATAGAAATAATCAGATTATTGCCGAATATCTGCGGGAAATAATAAAAAAATCCCATATGGAGTCTATGCAGGTAATTGCGGCTTTGCCAACTTTTTCCGTTTTTACCTCGATTATTAGCTTGCCGCCAATGCCAAAGAAAGATTTGGATGCAGCGATTAAGTGGGAAGCTAAGAAATTCATTCCTTTGCCGATAGAAGAGATGATTTTGGACTGGAAAATTTTAAATAAAAAAGAAACTGAAAGTACAATTGCCGGTAATCTGGGAGGATTATTGGGCAAGAAATCTTCAGATAAAACTGAAAAAGAAGGAGCGGCAGCTAAAGAAGAAGCAATAAAGAAGGAAGTTAGTAATCCGACGGAATTAGGCGGTGCTGGCATATTAAATAAAAAAAATTATCGTATATTATTAACCGCTGCTCCCAAGAATTTAGTAGCCAGATATTTGGATATTTTTAAAAGAACACCTTTTAACTTGTTGAGCTTGGAAACTGAAGCTTTTGCTCTGGCTCGCTCTCTGATGGGTAATGATTTGTCTTCAGTGATGATTGTCGATATTGGCAGTAATAATACTGACATTTGCGTTATTGAAGAGGGGGTACCGATTTTAAATCGTGGCATTGATATCGGCGGTAATTCCATTACTAAAGCTATTATGAATAGCATGAATGTCAATTGGGAAAGGGCAGAACAGTTCAAAAGAGATTTTGGCCTCATTTCCCAAGCTAATCGTTCAGTGCCTCAGACTATCCAGAATTCTTTGAATCCGATTATCAATGAGATTAAATATGTTTTTGATTTATACCATCGCCAAGGAGAGTTGACTATTGAAAAAATAGTTTTAGCCGGTGGCAGCGCTTTTTTGCCAAATCTAACTGATTATTTGTCCAAGTTAGTGGATTTGCCGGTAATTATTGGTGATCCTTGGGATCGGGTAATTTATCCTTTAGATCTTAAACCAGTTTTGCAGGAAATCGGTCCAAGAATGGCCACTAGCATTGGTTTGGCAATGAGAGATATTTATTAAAATATGGCAGACAATAGTATCAATTTAATGCCGGAAGATTTACGTCAGAAGGAACAGCAAGCTAGGGAAAAACAGCAGCCAGTTATTCAAGAGCCTGATTTAGCTATGCCAGAAAAAGCAGGAAAGGTTAAAGAAACTAGTAAAGATTTAAGCGGTTCTCGGCCATCATTTTTTGCTAATATTGGCAAATTATTTGCCAAGAAAGATAAACCGGTTAGTAATGATATTGTCCCGCCTGTTAAAGTAAATGATCAGCCAATTAAGCGGGAACCTTTGCATATAATCACTCAAGAAAGTAATCGGAGTTTACTGGCAACGCCCCCAGTTGATCAGATGATGCCGCCAGCGGTTAACCAAGCTCCTATTCCGGTGCCGGAAAAAGATAGTAAATTTCATCAACCGGAAAAAATAATTCGTGCCCGTTTTGTAGAAGAAGGTGGAGTAAACTTAGTGCCCAGTTCCGTGCAAGTGAAAAGCTGGAAGCAGATTACCACTCTGTTTATTATTGCTCTTGTCAGTTCGTTGGTGATAGTAGCTATTTTTTACTTTGGTTTATTAACCTGGAATACCACCTTGGAGGTTAATCGCGCTGAAACTTTAGATAAAATTGAAGAAATTGAACAGAAGCTGTTAGACTTAGGCAAAGATAATAAAGAGATAAATAAAAAAGGAAAAGAAATCAGCTTGGTTTATCAGGTTTTAAACAAACATATTTATTGGAGTAACTTTTTTAACTTGTTGGAAAAATACAGTTTGTCGGAAGTTTATTACACCAGTTTTTCCGCTGGTAACAATGGGGCAATTACTTTAGATGCTGTTGCTAAGACCTATGCTGATGTTGGCCGGCAGTTAAAAATTTTACAGCAGCCGGAAGCCAAAGAATTTGCCGTAGAAGCTGAAATATCTTCAGCATCGGTGACAGACGAAGGGGTTTCATTTACTGTTACTTTAGTTTTAAATCCTGATTTATTTTATTATCAAGAGCTGGATTAAATAATTATGGAAAATAAAGGAGGCTTAAAATTTGATCAACCTTCACCATCGCTATTGGTGGTTAACCAATATTTGTGGATTTTATTATTAGCAACAGTAGTAGTTATTTTGCTATTGGGTTACTTATTTGTTTTACAGCCGAAAATAAACAATATTGAAGTTTCTAAATCAACTTCAGAAGAGGTTTCTGCTAAACAGGTTGAAGTTGATAATCTAGTTAAAAAAGTAACCGAGCTAAATGAGCGATATGATATTATTCAAAAACAGCGGGAAAGGGATTTATTGCGCTTGCAGCAGGTAGTGCCAGCCGATCCCCAAATTGCTGAATTATTCGTTATTACCGAAAGATTAGCTTTAGATCGGGGATTTATTATGTCTTCGGTTGATTTTTCCAATACCTCGGAAGCCTTAGGCGATCAGGAAACCTCCCAATATCCAGAGGGATTAAAGCCAATGATGATTAATATGTCAGTTTCTCAGACCATTGATCCAGATAATCCGCCAGAGGTGGACTCCTATTCATCTTTTAAATACTTCTTAAGCGATTTGGAAACAAATTTAAGGTTATTTGATGTCCAAACAGTCAGCTTTGAAGGAGTGGGCGTTCCGGAAGCTACGGAATTAACCTTTAATTTTACTATTCTTACCTATTATTCTGATTTGGATAAAATTGAAAGCAGCACCGGTTTGAAAGCACCTGAACTTCCTAAGCCAGTAGTAGATTAACATATGCCAGATAAACAAAACCAAACCATAATTTACATAGTAGTAGGCATCGCCGTGATTTTAATCGCTGGCGGCTGGTTATTTTTTAAGACTTTAAATTCAGAACAGGCGCCGGATGTTGATACCGCAAAATTGGAAACCGATCTTGAAGTAGAAAAGATGAAGAATATTGCCCAAGAAAATCTGGAATTTTTTGATCCAGAAATAGCCACTTCAAGCTTATGGAGTTTACTTGACCGCAGTTTCCAATATGACGAATTAGACAAAACTCAGCCGGAAGTTAGATTTAATTTAAATAATCCAGGCAATGAATTTCCTTTCCAGCAACCAGTCAAAGAGGAAGAAACAGCTACTGAATAATTTTAAGTTTTTTACATTATGACGAAAAAAGAGCTCAAGAAAATTCTTGATTTCTTGAAAGCAAAGTCAGTAATTGATGATGATCAGTACCAGGAATTTTCTGAAAAGAAATTTTCTAATTTCAAGGAAGCCGAAAAATCGATAAGAAGACAAGTGCTGGTTTCCGATGAAGATTGGACGCAAGCAAAGGCGGTTTTTTTTGATATGGAGTATGTCAGTTTGGCTGGCAAGGTAATCAATGCGGAAATATTGAATATTTTGCCCCAGGATTTGGCGGAAAATTACAGCATGGTGGTGTTTAATAAGGAAGCCAGTAAAGTAGAGGTTGGCTTACTTGATCCCAGTAATCTCAAAGCCATTGAAGCTCTGCAATTTTTAGCCAGGAAGAATAACTACGATCTTAAATATTATGTTATTTCTGAAGACAGTTATCGGACAGCCTTGAAGCAGTATGAGACTTTAGGCGAGGAAGTAGGAGAGGCTTTGGATACCGCGGAAGCTATTTTTGCTCCCAAGGAGGATATTCTGGAAGATGATGGCAAGGAATTCAAGGAAGTAGTTAAAAGCGCCCCGGTTTCTAAGATTGTATCAGTTATCTTGCGCCATGCCATTGAAGGACGTGCTTCGGATATCCATATTGAGCCGGTAGGAAACCAGAGCAAGATCCGCTACCGCATTGACGGCGTTTTGCACACTACTATTGTTTTACCGATTTATGTTCACTCGGCTTTAATTTCCCGCATTAAGGTAATGGCTAACTTGAAAATTGATGAAACTAGAGTTCCTCAAGACGGACGTATTCGCTTAAAAGTGCATAATAAGGATGTGGACTTTCGTATTTCCACTATTCCTTTGATGGGCCAGGAAAAAGTAGTGATGCGTATTTTAGAAACCCCGGATAAAGCTCCGACTTTTGAGGAGTTGGGTTTTTTGGGCCAGCATGCCCAACATGTGCAGGATGCCATTCAGCGCCCTAATGGTTTATTCTTAGTTACTGGTCCAACTGGTTCTGGTAAGTCCACTACTTTGTTTGCTGCTTTAAGCGTTTTAAACGAAGAGGGTATTAATATTACCACCTTGGAAGACCCGGTAGAGTATTATGTTCCGGGGGTTAATCAGTCGCAGGTGAGGCCGGAAGTAGGCTTTAGCTTTGCTACTGGTTTACGCGCTTTATTGCGGCAGGATCCGGATATTATTATGGTGGGCGAGATCCGAGATAATGAGACGGCGGAATTATCTATCCACGCTGGCTTGACCGGACACTTTGTCTTAAGCACTTTACATACTAATGATGCTTTAGGCGCTATTCCCCGCATGTTTGACATGCACGTAGAGCCTTTTTTGCTGGCTAGCACGCTTAATGTGGTGATTGCCCAGCGTTTGGTCAGAAGGATTTGTGATAAATGCAAAACTACCGATGAATTGCCGGATAATGTCGTAGCGCAGGTTAAAAAATCTTTAGACAAGATTCCAGTGGAAGCTTTTTACGGAGGTGCTGATCCCAAAAAATTGCAATTCTACAAAGGCAAAGGCTGTCCAAACTGCAATGATACCGGATACAAAGGACGAGTAGCTATTGTGGAGACTATTGATATTACTAAGGAAATGAAGCAGTTGATTGCCAAAGGCTTTGACCGAGCTTTAGTAGACCAGGAATTAATCCGGCAGAATTTTATCACCATGGATCAAGATGGTATTATTAAGTCCTTAATCGGCTTGACTACCATGGAAGAAGTAATGCGCGCTAGTAAGGCTTAAATTAATAATTAATTTAAATAACATGGAGAACCCCAGAATTTTAATTGTTGAAGATGATGATTTTTTACTGCAGATGTATGCGGCCAAGTTGGAGTTGGAGAATTTCATAGTCTATACTGCTATGACTGGCCCTCAAGGATTAAAAGTAGCTCAGAAAGAAATGCCGGATTTAATTTTATTAGATCTAAACCTGCCGGAAATGGACGGTTTTACCGTTTTGCAGAATTTAAAAAATGATGCCACTACTAAGAATATTCCAGTGTTGGTACTGACTAATTTTGCCCAGAAAGAGAACATTGATCGTTGTCTAGATTTAGGAGCTGAAGATTATTTGATTAAAGCTCACTTCGTACCTTCGGAGGTAATTGCTAAAATAAAAAATATTTTACTTAAGTAAATTAGCTGCTGTTAATGGCCACAGTAGAGAACATACAAGTAAATAAAATACTGAATATGGCTGCCGAAAGGCGAGCTACGGATATTCATTTAACGCCCGGCAATTATCCGGTACTGCGCATTGACGGTAAATTGGTTACTTTGACCAGTGAAGCAGTTTTAACGCCGGACTTTCTGTTAGGAATGGCCGAGAGTTTTTTATCCGCTGATGATCAGAAACGTTTAGCGCAGGAGCGGGAAGTAGTTAGTGTTTACAATTGGGCTAATCGGGCTAGATTCCGCGCCAAGGTTTTTTACCAAAAAGGCTTTCTAGCCATTTCCTTGCGGCTTATTCCCCAGATAATACCGACGATAAAAGATTTAGGCTTGCCGCCGGTCTTAAGCCAGTTAATAGATAAAGATAAAGGCTTGTTGGTAATTACCGGTCCGTTTGGCAGCGGACGTACGACTACGGCTACGTCTTTGCTGGAGACTTTAAACCACGGCAAGGGAGTGCATATCCAAACTTTGGAAAAGCCCATTGAATATTTATTGGCTAATAACCAGTCGGTAATTGAACAGCGGGAAGTTGGTAAAGATACTGAGAGTTTTATCAAAGGACTGCAAGATATGTTAGAATCGGATATTGATGTTGCCGTTATCCATGAATTGTCAGAAGAAGGGGAAGAAGAACTTATTTTACAATTAGCAGAGTCGGGAAAATTAGTAATTTTAATTATGGACGCTAATTCGGTAATCTCCGCTCTGGAAAGGTTTATTAGCAATTTAGATCCCAGTCGCCGATCTTGGGGGCAGGATTTGCTAAGTCAGGTCTTAATTGGGGTTATTGCCCAGAAATTGCTCCCACGCTTATCTGGAGGGCAAATTTTAGCTTATGAGGTGCTAACCATGACGCCGGCCGTGAGGTCAATTATTCAATCTGACCGTTTATTGCAGCTTAATAATATTATGCAGACTTCCCGAGAAGAGGGGATGATTAATATGGATAAATCATTGATTAATCTGGTTAACTTGGGAGAAATAAATCCGGCAGTAGCCAAGGAATACATGACCGATTCCAGTACTCTGGATAGGTATTAGTTAAATATATGGCGGTATTTAAATATCGAGCAAGAAATCAGCAGAACGGCATTAGCGCCGGCAAAGTGGAAGCAGTAAATGAAGCAGCTGCTATTGAACTTTTAGAAGATAAAGGTTTAATAGTTTTGTCATTGTCAGAAAGTTCCAGTTTAAGCGGTAAAGGCTTGCAGATGAATATTGGTCGGGTGAAAAATAAGGATATTGTTATTTTCTCCCGCCAGCTGTCAGTTATGGTGTCAGCAACCGTTCCCATTGTTCAGGCCTTGAAGATTTTGGCTATGCAGACCAGTAATCCGGTTTTTGTGGATAAGATTTTGGAAATGTCCAATGATGTTGACGGCGGTATGAAGCTGTCTTCAGCTATGGCTAAGCACAGCAAGATTTTTAGCCGTTTTTATACTTCCATGGTTAAGTCCGGCGAAACTTCAGGTAAACTTGATGAGATTCTGCAGTACTTAGCTGACCAGATGGAAAAGGACTATGATCTTATTTCCCACATCAGAGGAGCGATGATTTACCCGGTCTTTGTCATTTTCGGCATGATTGCCGTCGGTTTTCTAATGATGGTTTTTGTTATTCCTAAAATGACCGCCATGCTGACTGAATCAGGCATTGAACTGCCGTTCCTAACCAAAATTCTAATAACTACTTCTTCTTTCATGCAGAATTTCTGGTGGCTGATTATTTTATTAGTTATTGGTTTGTTGGTAATGCTTAAACTATGGCTTAAAACTACAGTTGGGCGTGTTGCCTGGGATACGGCTAAGGTAAAAATTCCTATTTTCGGCTCATTATTCCAGAAGATTTATATTGTGCGCTTCAGCCGCAGCTTTTCCACGCTAATTAAAGGTGGCGTACCGATTGCCGCTTCTTTAAGAATTACTGCCGAAGTAGTAGATAACGAAGCTTACCGCCAACTGATCATTGATACCATTAAGGAAGTGGAGGATGGTAATTCCGTTTCTACTTTGTTTGCCAAATCAGACTTAATGCCGAAGATGTTGGCACAGATGATGAGTGTCGGTGAACAAACCGGTAAGTTGGATAATATTTTAGAAAAATTAGCCGATTTCTATTCCCGGGAAATAGATAACTTAGTCAACAGCTTAACCTCCTTAATTGAACCGATGATTTTGATGGTGATGGGTGTCGGTGTCGGCGTGATGGTAGCAGCGATTATGTTGCCAATGTTTAAACTAGCGCAAGGGTTATAAAAAACCGCCAAAGAGAGGCGGTTTTTTTTAATTATTCATAATCTGCTGAAGCTCTAAAGCTAAGGGGTATTGCGGATCCTTTTCCAAGGCCTTACTTAGGTATTCTTGGGCTTTGTCTAATTGCCCGTCGTAATAATACGCTTGAGCAAGGTCTGTCTGGCTTTCTGCTGAATAGTCCAAGGTTAAATCTTGATAACGATGGTAGAATTCAATGGCTTTTTTATCGTCATCCAGGGAGTAATAGACTCTGCCTAAAGTTTGGTAGAATTTAGGATCGGTTATTTTTTCTCCAGAGTTTCTGACTTTAATCAAATTATTTAAAGCTTTTTTGTATTCACCTAAATTGTAGTGAGCAGTAGCTAAACCAATTAAGCTTGGTGCTTGTTCGCCGGAAGCTTTAAAGAAGGTAATAGCGGATTTGTAATTTTTTTCCTGCAAGTGGATATGCCCTTGGAGATATAATAAGTTAACATCAGTAGGATTTATTTTACGGGCTTCATTTATATATTCTTTTATTTTAGGGAAATCACCCTCTTGATAGTCGCAGAGCTGATAGACTAGGGCTAGATTGCGCATTAATAGCCAGTTCTGCGGACTGTGTTCTAAGCCGCGGTTTAATTCTTCTATGAATTTTTCTTTTAAATTAACTTCTTTATTGTCTTTGTTTTCTTCACAAATTTTTTTAATAGAATCCTGGTCAGCTTGCGGCTGGAAGAATTTATATCCGAATTTATTTATTAATTCTTGGTTATCTGGAGTGTCTTTAATAAATATTACAGAAATGTCATCAAAATAGATTGGTGTCCACAATGGATCGTCCCAGAGCAAATCAGTTAGGCGATTTTGTCGAGGCCAAAGCCAGAAATTAACATTGTATTTATCTATTATCCATTGGCGGATATTGGCATTATCCAGCTGGTCATAGCGCCAGAAGAAATCGTTATCATAGAGATTGGGAGTGCGTCCATCTATAAAGATCTGTTTGTAGGGGTAAAGATGAAAAGCTAGATAGCCTCCTTCCGCATACTCATTTATTAGATTGCCGGGAATTTGCTGGTTAATAATGAATTTGACAGCCTGTTCCGGTTCATGGTTACTAATGGGACCTAGGCCGATTTCTCGATTTTCTAATCTAAACAACAAAACCAAGGAAAATATTAATAAAAGCGCATGTGGCCACCAGTGGAGAGCGTATTTCTTTGGTAAAACCGCAACAGCGTTTTTAGCAATAATTAATGCCATGATTAAGCTAGTTAAATGGGAGAAGCGAACATGGCTTAATAGAGAATAGAGATATAGTATGTATAAGAAAATATCTTCCCAAGGGAAATATTTTATCTTTCTCGGTTTAGGTAAAAGGTATATTTTGTAGATGATTACCAACGTTGCGCCAATAGTTAACAAGGAGAGAGGATTGGCTAAATTAAGCAAGTTTTCCCAAGTGTAAGGCTTCCATTCCTGGATTTGGTATTTAGCCTCATCATTAGCAAATAAGCTGGTAACAATGCTAATAATCTGGAATCCGTAAGAGTTCAGGAAGCTAGCTAAGGTGGATAGGATAAAGACAGTTAAGAGTATTAGAAATCTTTTATTTTTAAAAGCCAGAATAATTCTATTCTTGTGTTCAGTAGCTAAGCGGATAAATTCACTGCCCAAGAATACTCCAATTAAAGCTATACCGTAAATAAAGCCAGCATGAGAATTTACCCAGAGTAGTTGTAAAATTGGCAAAAGCCAGATTATTTTACTGTTCTTGTATTTATATGAGTAAAGGATAAACAGAAACAGAGGAGTGAATAACAATGACATTAATTCCGGACGATATAATATTCTAGTACTTAACAATATGATCGTTAGTAATGTTACTAATAAACTAATCGGCCAATATTGTTTTTTCAGAGACATGGTTTTGTAGAAAAACCAATAAGCCGCAGCGGTAATGGCAAACATAAAGATCTGTAATGACAGATAACGGCCGTTTTCGTAAAGCCAATAGATTATAACATCAAACAACCTACTGTGGTTCCAAAAGAATCCGCCCGGCACAGAATAAGACAAAAAATCATAATTACTTATTTGCCCAGTTTCCCAGAAATTACGGCCCAAGGCTAATAACCACCAAAAGTCATTGGTATTCATCTTTAGGCTAGCAAACAGGATTAAGAAGGTTACTATTATTAAGGCCCAAATAGTATTTGAATTACGATAAATTGCAGTTAAAATGTTTTTCCACATAGATGTTTTATCAATTTTATGCTATACTTATTCTACGGTAATTATTCATTTTTATCAATAATAACAGCTGTGATTATTGGATAAAAATGCTATAATATCAACATAAAAATTAAAATCCTTAAGCTTTTTAACAGATTATTAGAGCTTTGAGATCTCAATCTTTAGTAAGTTAAAATGCTTAAATCCAAGGAAGGGGGTGTCAATAATGAATAAAAAAGGTTTTACTTTAGTAGAATTATTGGTAGTTATTGCTATCATTGGTATTTTGTCATCAGTAGCGGTAATTAACTTAAATTCAGCTAGAAACAAGGCTAAATCAGCTGCTGTTCAGGCTACAGTTGCTCAATTAACTACTCCAGCTATTGTTTGTTTAGACTCAGGTCAAAATTTAAATACTATTGCATCAAACAGTGGTTTAGAAACAGCAGATCTTTGTAATAGCGCAACTGCCGTTACTGTAAATTGGCCAAAGATTAACCAACATGGTTATGATTATGAAAATCAGTCAATTGTCAGTACGCCATCAGCTCTTACTTGGAACTTTAATTTAAACAATTCTGCTGCCGGATTAACTAATATTAAATGCTCACAAGCAGGTTGTGTTATTCAATAAATCTGTATTTTTGATGAAAAACCTGCCGTGTTAATAACGGCAGGTTTTGTTTTTTTAATAAAGATGATATAATTATTTATATTAAAATTAAAATCCTTAAGCTTTTTAACAGATTATTAGAGCTTTGAGATCTCAATCTTTAGTAAGTTAAAATGCTTAAATCCAAGGAAGGGGGTGTCAATAATGAATAAAAAAGGTTTTACTTTAGTAGAATTATTGGTAGTTATTGCTATCATTGGTATTTTGTCATCAGTAGCGGTAATTAACTTAAATTCAGCTAGAAACAAGGCTAAGGCTGCCGCGGCACAGGCCACACTAGCTCAATTAACAACGCCAATAATTGTTTGTGCAGATGCTGGCAGTACTTTAAATCTATCTGGTCTTTCGGCTACCGGAGTGGAAAGTGATAATAGTTTGTGTAATAGTAAGACAGCAGTTAATGTAAATTGGCCAAAGATTAACCAACATGGTTTTAATTACAATGCAGGTGGATCTTCCCAGCTTACTTCCGGACTTACATGGAACGTAATGGCAAGAAATACCGTTGCTGGCTTAACTGATATTATCTGTGCAGAAACTGGTTGCGCAATTCAATAGTTATAAATTTTTTACTAAAAAATCCGCTGCTCATAAGGTGGCGGATTTTGCTTTATTTAAATAAAAATGCTAGTATTTTTACATAATTTTTACTATGCCAGCAGTAAGTTTAGTCATCCCTATTTATAACGAAGAGGAGAGCCTCCAGATTTTATGTGAAAAATTAAAGACTTTGTCTTTGGATTGGGAAGCAATTATGGTTAATGACGGCTCTGCCGATAAAAGCCCAAGCATTTTAAAAGAATTAGCTAAAACTGACCAAAGAATTAAAGTTATTAGCTTTAACCGTAATTATGGCCAAACTGCTGCTTTAGCTGCTGGTTTTCAGGCCGCTTCAGCACCGGTAATTATTCCTCTGGATGCAGATTTGCAGAATGATCCGGCAGATATCCCTATGCTGTTAGCTAAAATGTCTGAAGGCTATGATGTAGTATCTGGCTGGCGTAAAAACCGTCAGGATAAGTCCTTAAGCCGTATTTTACCCTCTAGAATAGCTAATTGGCTTATTTCCCGTATTACCGGGGTAAAATTACATGATTATGGCTGCACTTTGAAAGCCTATAAAGCGGAGATAATTAAGGAAGTAAGGCTTTATGGGGAGATGCATCGTTTTATCCCAGCTTATGCAGCTTGGCATGGTGCTAAAGTGACTGAAGTGGTAGTTAATCATCATCCTCGGCAATTTGGCCAGACTAAATACGGCATTAGCAGGACTTTCCGAGTGATTTTGGATTTATTAACTGTTAAGTTTTTAACCAGCTATTCTACTAAGCCCATGCATTTTTTCGGTACGGCCGGCTTCATGTCCATTGGCTTGTCATTTATTACCGGTTTATGGGCTTTGGTTTTAAAGATTTTAGGCATCCGCAGCTTTTCTTCCACACCTTTGTTGTTGATCACTTTGATCTTTTTTATGCTGGGCGTGCAGTTTATTCTCATGGGCTTATTGGCCGAAATGCTGATGAGAAATTATTATGAGCATAAAGATAAGCAGATTTACAGCATTAAAGAAAAGATAAATTTTGAAAATTAATGAGCTTACTAGGTTTATTAAAAAAAGTCCCCATTGATTTGGGACAGGGGAACTTGCGTTTTACCACCCAAGGCAAAGTGATTGCTATGGCTTTGGTTGGGGAGGGTAGCAATAAGACTGCTCTGGATGTCGGCTGCCGCGAAGGCTACCAATCCCAATGGCTTAAAAGTAAAGGCTACCAAGTTACTTCCATTGACATTGAAAAGAATTATGATCAATGCCAGCTGGTAAATGTTGACGAAGGCTTGCCTTTTGCCGATGCCAGCTTTGACTTAATCTGGTGCAGTGAAGTAATTGAGCATTTGCATTATCCGGAGAAGGCTAAAAATGAGTTTTGGCGCGTGCTTAAGCCTGGCGGGCAAGTAATTATTACCACCCCCAATTCTTACTTTTGGCTGATGAGACTATTAAATTTTTTCGGTTTAACTCCCCAGAAATTACAGAATCCAGATCATAAGCAGTTTTTTAGCTTTAAGGATATCAAAGCATTATTCCCTGAAGCGGACTTTTATGGTTTTTTCCCTTATATTTTTATTAAAAGGAAGATAACTAAAGGCATTGGAATATTATCTCCGACTTTTGTCATTAGTCTCTCCAAGAAAAAATATTAACTCAGTAGTTAATATTTTTTTATTTTTATGTTATAATATACATAGATTAAAGATTAAATTTTGGGAGAATTAATGAGGTTTTACAAAGGATTTACTTTAGTGGAGTTGTTGGTGGTAATTGCCATTATTGGCATTTTATCTTCAGTCGCGGTAATTAATTTAAATTCTTCCAGAAATAAGGCCAAAAGTGTATCGGTTTTGAATCAATTAAGCGATTTAGCTCCAGTTATTTATCTTTGTTTGGATAATGGTTTAAACCTGCTTTGTGACAATATTCCGCCGGCAGAGGACGGCAACCCGGTTAATTACTGCGGAGCAATGGTGCCGGCAAATAATGGGCAAGGTGCTTCTGGTTCAATAGAAATCTGCGAGGGTATTGGTACTTACTGGCCTAATTTAGAGCAGTACAATTGGGAATATAATCCTTCATTTACTTATGATGCAGCTAGTCATAGTTGGGAGATCAAGGCTATTGCTAACAACTTGCCGGGAATTCCTACTATTAACTGTACTCAAGTTGGTTGTACCAAGACTGGGTTTTAATAAGGACTTATGAATTTATTAAAGGGTTTTACCCTTATAGAATTATTGGTGGTAATTGCCATTATTGGTATTTTATCTTCTGTGGCAGTAGTCAATTTGAATTCTTCCAAGCAGGTTGCCGGTAAAGCGGCGGCGATGGATCAATTAAGGCAACTACAACCCTTAATTCTGTTATGTTTTGAAGATGGTAAAGAACTCACTTTTGATGAAGATATGTATAATCAGATTTTTGAAGAAAATAATGGTGTAGAACCAGAAAATTATAATTTACCTATCTGCCAGGATTCAGAAATCAACTGGCCTTTATTCTTTGACGAAGGCTGGCATTATGAACAGGTAACTAGTGATGCTCAAGACTCTTTCTGGGTGATAGAATTAATAAATTTTCAAGGGAATAATAGTTTTTATTGCGCTCATGCGGGGTGTAATTAATTAAAATATATGTCCAAGTTTAATAAACATGGCTTTACTTTAATTGAATTGCTGGTAGTAATTGCTATTATTGGGATCCTTTCCCAAATAGCGGTGGTTAATTTGAGTTCAACTAAAATTACTGCCAAAAAAGTAGCAACCATGGAAAAGCTAAGCAGGCTAGCCCCAGCTATTCAGCTTTGTTTATATGGCGGTAAAGATTTATATTGCGGAAATCCTTTGTTGGTAGGCAGTCCGGAATGCGGAGCTACTGAAGATATACCACCTGCCGTTGGTGGTTTTGAAATTTGTGATGGTTCTGATGCTGATTGGCCGGATTTAGCCAGGGACGGTTGGGAATATTATGAGCAGGTTAGCTATGATGATCAAGGAATGACTTGGTCGATTGCCGCTATTCAGACGGCATCTGCTGGAGAAACCTGGCGAGTGGATTGTAGCAGTAATGGTTGTGTTGACTCCAGATTTGATATCTCTGGTGGTGGAGGGCCTCCACAGCCGCCATCACAATTCATGCCATAAAATATGTTTGATTATACCAAAAAACAAATTGGACTATTTTTAACAGCCTTTCTATTTTTGCTTTTACTTGGTCTGGCTTTTGTTTATGTGGACAGCAACCGGGCTAAGGATATTCAGACGGTTTCCCAGGCTCAAGTTTTAGCTGGTAGCTTGGAGAACTATTACCATCGGTATAATGCTTATCCGGAGATTAAAGAAATCAGCGTTGAACAAGTAAAGATTTTAACTGAAAATGGAGTTAATCAAAATGGGAATATAGTTTATTATCGGAGTATTGCTGATTGGCCGCGGCCAGTTACTATAGTTAGTTCAGAGGAAAACTATTTGATTAAATTTTCTTTAAAGAACAGCTGGCCAATTTGGCAGTTAGATAATTTTTTTGGCGGGAGCTGCCGCTTGACTAACAATGTTGTTTTAAATTGCGGCCAGTAATTAAACTGTTCAGCAAAAGTTTTATTTAAAGTACTAATTATGTTATAATAAAGCCATTATGGCAATGGTTTTTGTTTTTATTTTAGGCTTATTTTTCGGCAGTTTCTTGAATGTTGTAGTTTATCGTCTCCATCGGGCGGAGTCCTTTATTAAGGGGTTTTCTAAATGTCTGTTTTGCCAACACCGCCTTTATCCCAAAGATTTAGTGCCTTTATTTAGCTTTCTTTGGTTGAAGGGCAAATGTCGGTATTGTAGGCAAAGATTTTCCCAACAGTATTTTTGGGTGGAATTATTTACCGCTATTGCTTTTGTCTTAATCTGGTGGCGGATTTTTCCTACGGCTGACTTAGCGATTTGGCTTGACCAAGTTACTTGGTTGGCAGCCAGTCAGGTTATATTCTGGTGGCTGCTGGCATCCTGGCTGATTGTCATCTTTGTTTACGATTTTAAGTATTATTTGATTTTAGATCAGGTTTCCTTACCAGCTATTGTTTTTGCTTTCGTTGGAAATTTACTACTAGGAGATTCCTGGTTAAATTTATTGATCGCTGCTTTAGCCGGCGGTGGCTTTTTCTTGCTTCAGTTTGTGTTATCCAAGGGACGTTGGATTGGCGGCGGCGACATCCGTTTAGGCTTGTTAATGGGTATGATTTTAGGTTGGCCGCAAATTATTACCGCTTTATTCTTAGCTTATGTCTTAGGCAGCATTGTCGGAATTGGTTTACTATTAACCAAAAAGAAGGGGTGGCAGGACAAATTACCTTTTGGAACATTTTTAACAGTAGCCACCATCTTAACCATGCTTTATGGCCAGGAAATTATTAAATGGTATTGGTCTTTATGGTTATAAGGATGATTAAAAATCAGGGAGGATACACCATGTTTGAATTACTGCTAGCGATGGCGATTATGGCTTTTATTTCCACTTTGATAATCGTGCAAATTCAAGTTAGGGATATTGATCATGTTAAGTTGGCTACAGAAAGATTGGCTTCCCATTTGCGGCAGATTAGAAATTTAACTACCGCCCGTATCGCTAACGCCGGCGGGAGTTATCCTGCCGGGGGATATGGGATATTTTTTGACGGATCAACAGGAAGCTATGTTTTATTTGGTGACGATGATAATGATAATTCTTACAATGTGCTATCAGATTCTTTGGTAGAGGAGGTAATTATTAATCCAGACAGTGAAGTTAGTATTCGTTCCTACATTAATCCATCAGATGTTACTTTTAGTATTATTTTTAAGAATGAGCACGAAGTTTTTACCGATATGGTTAATGGCAGTTATTCCGTAGAAGTGTTCGTACCTTCAGCATCAAAAAAAGGGGTAATTGATATTTATGATTTATCAGCTGATGGCTATACCTGGGGAAATATTCAAGTTAATTATGAAGATAATTGATAGATTAAAAATTAACATCATTTATAATAACCAGTCAGGTTTTACCTTGGTAGAGTTAATAATTGCTTTATCAGTATTTACTGTAGGCATTATGGCTGCTTTTAGTCTATCTTTAGCTAATACTAATGCCGCTCAGGAGAATTATTTTGATATCTTAGGCGCTAATTTGGCCAGGGAAGGCATAGAATTAACAAGGAATATCAGGGATAATAATTGGTTGAAAATTGAAGCCAATGAAGATTGTGATGGCAACCCGGTTAATGGTCGGCAGATCTGCACTTGGCGCCAAGATTTGACTTCCGATGGTTTGAAAGTAGCTTATAATCTGGAAACAACAAGTTTAGTGACTGGCTATTTAATTGATGTTTGTTATGGTAATGGTACTTGTCGTTTATATCGTGATGCTAGTAATTTTTATAGCCATGACATTGCCGGTTCTCCTACTAATTTCGCTCGGGTTATTTATTTGATGGGGATTTGTCTGGATATTTCCGGTAATGAGTATGTTGAAGATGAAGGTCCTGCTTGTTATGGAGGAGATACGCAAATTGGTTTGCAAGTAATGTCTTTGGTTCGCTGGTATCGCGGCTCCAATCATCGGGACATTAGAATTTATGATAATATTTACAATTGGCAGGACTATGTGGATTGATCAAGATAATTACAAAAAATATTCCCAAGGCTTTACCTTAATGGAATTGGTAGTATCCATTGCGGTTTTTTCTATTTTGATCATGGTTATTATTGGCGTCTATGTAGCCTTTTCCAATAATCAATTGCGAGCGCAATCTGGCCAAAAAGTTTTAAATGATGGTCAGTATGCCTTGGAAGTAATGGCTAGGGAGATTAGAAATAATGCTGTGTATTATCCAGCTTCTCCGGCTTGTCCGCAAGATCAATTTTCTAATGATTTTGATTATTGCCTGCGTTTACAACGTCAGGATGGAGCGATTTTCGCTTTTGCCGGGCACGATGACAGCACGGAGATCTATTATGCAGTTTATGATGGTGCTACTTGGGAACTGACGGAATTAATTAACATGCATAAAATAGTTGAAATAGATTTTATCGTTGAGCCAAGTTCTAATCCTTATCTTGATGGCGGGCCGAATCAGCAGCCTAAAGTTACCATTAGATCAATAGTCCAGCCGGATACCCAGCGGGATATTGAAAGGTCAACTTTTCATTTGCAGACCACTATTTCATCTAGAGTTTATAAACGTTAATGGTTAATAATCAGCAACAATTTAAAGATAATCAGGGGGTGGTGTTGTTAATCACTTTAATGATCTTAACTGTAATGATGGTGTCGGTTTTAGCTTTGGCTCAGGTAATAGTCGGTGAAGTAAAAAGCATCCGTTATGCCGATAATGCCATAGTGTCTTTTTACTCAGCAGAATCCGGCATGGAAAAAGCTTTATATGAATTAAAACAAGCCAGAGCTGCTGATGATTATACTGATTTTACCGCCTTGGCTTCAACTAATCATGATGTTAGTTTTTATGCTGACCAATCTTTCACTTATGGTGCTATTGAGCTAGATAATGAGATTTTTACAGCAGAAGATTTAACCACTAGCACTTTTGCCTACGTAGATTTAATTGAGCCAGGCGCTGACCTGTCTTTAATAGCCAATCAGTATAATTGTTATGAGTTGGATTGGCGGATTGATAACTGTTTTCCCAGCCACGCCTCGGACCGTTTAGAAATTACTTTTACATCCTTAGATCAGGGCTTTGCTTACTCTACTACTACTAAGCACACAGCGGTGTGTAATTGTGTTTTTGGTTCTAATAGCTGTCAAACTTTTTCCGGTAGCGATATTGACCAAAATAAATTTTATCGTTTTTCTTTTAGACCGCTTGACAATAATGTGGCTTCCACAACTTTTCAGGCTTATAAAGATGCAGTTAGTTGCCCCACTAGCCCCTCGGTTATTCCAGGGGAAGCCAGTATTACCGTGACTGGAAATTATCATTCTTCTTTCCATACGATTACCGCTACTTTGCCGGTTCATAGCCCGATTTCGGATATTTTCAGTTATGTTATATTTTCCGAGCAGGAAATCTTGAAAGGTTATTAAAATCATGTTGACTAAGATTGATGCCAAACAGCGCATAGCTAAGTTAAAAGAGCAGTTGTGGGAAACTGACTATGCTTATTATGTTGAAGATAAACCGATTATGTCGGATGCGGCCCGGGATTCTTTGAAAGATGAATTGGAAAAATTAGAAAAACAATGGCCGGAATTTATTACTCCGGATTCTCCTACTCAGCGTATTGGCGGAAAAGCGTTGGGGAAATTTGCTAAGATTAAGCACAAGGTTCCCAAATACTCTTTGGATGATGTTTTTTCCTTTGCCGAAGTTTTGGAATTTAACCAGCGCGTGAAGCGTTTTTTAAATATTTCTGATCAGGAAAAAGTGGAATATAATGTCGAGCTGAAAATAGACGGCCTTAATATGACTTTTATTTATAAAAAAGGGATATTAGAGAAAGCTGTTACTAGGGGGGACGGCGTAGTCGGCGAGGATGTGACTCATACGATTAGAACAGTAAAAACCGTACCATTGAGACTGAAGAAGCCAATAGACATTGAGGTGGGCGGAGAAGTGTATATGCCGATTAAAAGCTTTAACAAATTAAATAGTTTAGCCAAGCAAGGCAAGTCGGCTGAATTTGCTAATCCGCGTAATGCCGCTGCTGGTACTGTTCGGCAGTTAGATCCCCAAGTAGCAGCAACTAGAGATCTGCAAGCCTTTTTTTACACCATTTATGACGGTTGGCAACCAGCTACTCAACAGGAAGTACTACAATATTTACAAAATCTAGGGTTTAGGGTAGATAAGCATTTTGCTAAATTGACAGATATCAGCCAGGCAGAAAAATTTTTTGCTGACATTAAAAAAATAAGGAATCGCTTAGCTTTTGAAATTGACGGTATTGCCATTAAAGTCAATCGCTTGGATTGGCAGCGTCAGTTAGGTAGGACAGCTAAGCATGTCCGCTGGGCTTGTGCTTACAAATTTGCCGCCCAGCAGGCTACTACCAAGGTTAGGGATATTAAAATACAAGTTGGCCGAACTGGCGCTTTGACGCCGGTAGCTATTTTAGATCCAGTGTCAGTATCCGGTAGTACAGTATCCAGAGCAACTTTGCATAATCAGGATGAAATTAATCGGCTGGATGTCAGAATTGGTGATACGGTAATTATCCAAAAAGCTGGCGATGTTATTCCGGATATTGTTAAGACCCTGCCTAAATTGCGAGAGAGAAATAGCAGTAAATTTATTTTTCCCAAAAAATGCCCGGTCTGTTACACGCCGGTAACTCGTAAAGAAGGAGAGGTGGCTTATTATTGCCCTAATAAGAAATGTTATGCTAAGAATATTGAGGGATTAATCCACTTTGTTTCCAAACCGGCTTTTAATATCGACGGTTTAGGAGATAAAATTATAATGCAATTAGTTGATCAGGGTTTAATTAGTAATCCAGCAGATATTTGGCGACTGCAGTTTGGCGATTTATCTGAACTTGAAGGCTTTGCTAAAAAGAAAGCAGATAATCTATTAACCGCCATTATTAAAGCTAAAAAAATAGCCCTTAACAAATTTATTTTTGCCTTAGGGATTAGGCACGTTGGTGAAGAAACCGCTATTGTACTGGCTAATCATTTTCGGGATTTTAACAAATTACAAAAAGCTAGTTTAAATGAATTGCAGGAGCTTGATGATATCGGTCCGGAAGTAGCTCGTTCTATTGTTGACTGGTTTAATGATAAGCAAAACCAAAAAATATTTGAAGATTTATTGGCTGTCGGAATTGAATTGGTTAATCCCCAGCGTCCCAGCGGCAAATTGGCCGGTCAAACTTTTTTATTTACCGGCAGCCTTAATTTAGAAAGAGCAGTAGCCAAGCAACTGGTCAGAGACAAGGGAGGCAAGGTTCTATCGGGAGTAAGCAAACAGCTGGATTATCTGGTGGTAGGAGATAAACCTGGTTCTAAATTAAAAAAAGCAGAGGAATTAAAAATTAAAATTTTAACTGAAGAGCAGTTTTTGAAATTAATGCGTTAATAATTATGGGTCTAGATAAAAAAGACATATTAAAATTAGCTAATTTAGCTAAGCTGTCACTAACTTCAGAAGAAGTTGAACAGTATCAGCAGCAGCTGAAGGAAGTTTTGGATTATGTAGATAAGCTCAAAGAATTAAATTTGTCTACTATAGAGGCTAGTTTAACTGGCATTGGTCATGGCCAGCATCAGTTGCGGAATGATGAAGCTAGTGATTCAACTCCCTCGGTTATTAAACAGGCAGTTAATTTACAGGAAGGTTATGTGGTTTCACCAGCGGTTTTTAAAAAATAATTATGTTGTCAAAGAGTGAATTAGAAAAATTAAATATTAGCAATATCCATCGGGCTTTGCTGGATAAGGAATTTTCCTGCGTTGAATTAACGTCTAGTTATTTAGAGCAAATCAGTAAGGATGAAACAAATAGCTTTATTAGTGTTAATGATCAAGCGATTGAGCAAGCCAAGGAAATTGACAAATCTTTCACCAGTGAGTCAGGCAATTGGCTTAAAGGCGTGCCTTTAGCAGTTAAGGATATTATTTTGGTAAAAGACTTGCCAGCTACTGCCGCTTCAAAAATTTTGGAAGACTATTTAGCCAGTTATACGGCGACAGCTGTTAAGCGCTTAACGGATCAGGGCATGGTAGTTTTGGGAAAAACCAACTGCGACGAGTTTGCTATGGGCTCTTCTAATGAGAATTCTTATTTCGGTCCGGTTTTAAACCCTCGTGACAAAACTAGAGTGCCGGGTGGTTCTAGTGGCGGATCGGCGGCAGCAGTAGCTGGTAATCTAGCTCCCACTTCTCTAGGCACGGATACTGGCGGGTCAATTAGGCAGCCGGCAGCTTTTTGCGGTATAGTTGGCGTTAAGCCAAGTTATGGTCGAGTATCTCGCTATGGTTCGATAGCAATGGCTTCTTCTTTGGATCAGATTGGACCTTTTGCCAAAACTGTTAGCGACGCTGCTTTGTTGTTGCAAACAATGGCTGGTTATGATCCGGCGGATGCGACTAGTTCTCGGAGCGCTGTTCCTAGTTATTTGGATATTCTAGAAAAATCCGATCCTAAGAAATTAAGTCTGGGCGTGCCAAAAGAGTTTTTTAATGATAGAATAGATAAGGAAGTTAAAAATTGCCTAGAAGCGCAGATTAAAAAATTAGCCGATGACGGTTTCGTAATTAAAGAAGTAAGTTTAGCTTACAGCGATTATGCTTTAGCAGCTTATTATCTATTGATGCCGGCGGAAGTAAGTTCTAATCTAGCTCGTTTTGACGGCTTGCTTTATGGCTGGCGTCCGCAAAAAGATTTAACTTTAGATGAATGGTATAAGCAGGTGAGAGGAGAGGGGTTTTCCGCAGAAAGCAAACGCAGGATCATGCTGGGCACCTATATTCTTTCGGCGGGATATTATGATGCTTATTACAAGCAGGCGCAAAAAGTCCGCACCTTGGTTAGGCGGGATTTTTCCAGAGTATTCAAGGAGGTTGATGTTTTACTGTCTCCAGCTACTCCGACGACGGCTTTTAAACTAGGAGAGAAAATTTCCGATCCCTTGCAAATGTATTTATCTGACATTTTTACAGTCAGCGCTAATTTAGGAGGTGTTTGCGGATTAGTACAGCCGATTGGACAGGACAGTAATAATTTACCGATTGGTTTGCAACTTTTAGCAGACAGCTTCCAGGAAGAAAAATTATTTATTATGGGAAATTATATAGAAAAAAATGGGAACACAAGATAAAATAAAAGATAAATTAGAAGAAGTAGTTAGAAATAGTTATTATAAGCCTTGGCGTAAAAGGTTGCCTGGCCGTTTTGCTACCATAATTATTGTTTTGGTTTTTTTGGGAGCAATATATTTCAGTTTGACTTTCTTCAATCATCTTTGGCATTTTAGTCGCGGAGATTTTTTTGATAAGGATTTGAATATTTGGATTAGTAAAAATGATTATCATCAGAGTCAGGAGGGAGTCAGTTCTTTATTAACCGAAGATGATCCTTTTTTAGGAACTGATCAACCACTATTGTATATTGTTTCCTACCAGTCATTTGGTTGCCCATTCTGTAAAGAAAATCAGGCGGACATTAAGAGAATGATGGAAAAATATGGGGGTTTAGTACGCTTTATCTTTAAGGATTTTCCCACTGAAAGTCTTCATCCTGATGTTTTTTCTGCTCATTTGGCAGCTGGCTGTGCTCAAGATCAAGGAAAATTTTGGGAGTATCATGATGTTTTATTTGCTAATCAGGGTAAACACACCAAAGCAGATCTAAAAAGTTATGCGGAGAATCTAGGTTTTAATATTGCGGAATTTGACGCTTGTCTGGATAATGAAAAGCATTCTCAAGAGATCCGTCAGGATTTTGCCCAGGGTGTGGATTTAGGGGTAGTTGGTACCCCTAGTTATGTGATTAATGGTAAGCTAATACCGGGAGCTATCACTTTTGATCTGTGGGAGCAGATTTTGGCTTATATTATTCAGCAGGAAGCGGAGTAATGTTTTGGTATAACTATTTACCACAGCCAATTATTTTTTCTTTAGCAGCTTGGCCAGTGCATTGGTACGGAGTAATCATGGTATCGGCAATTTTAACTGGCTGGCTTTATGCCTTACGGGCTGTTAATCGTCCGGCAATTAAGTCGGATAAATTAGACAGCCTGTTTTTTTATTTGATAATTTTTGGTTTGATCGGAGCAAGGTTAGGTCATGTCTTTTTTTACAGTTGGGAATACTTTAGCCAAAATTTGGTAGAAATATTTTTTATCTGGCAAGGAGGTTTGTCTATTCTGGGTACTATTATTGCCGTAATGCTAGTTTTATATTATTGGGCTAAAAAACATAATCTTAGTTTCTGGTCTTTAGCTGACTGGCTAGCGCCAGCTTTGGCTTTAGGACAGGCTATTGGCCGCTGGGGTAATTATTTTAACCAGGAACTTTATGGCTTACCGACAGCTGGTTGGTGGGGGATTCCTATTAGCATAGATAATCGTCTGCCGGGTTTTGAGCAGTATAGTCATTTCCATCCCACTTTCTTTTATGAGTCCGTCCTTAGTTTAATTCTCTTTATTATTATTTGGCGTTTGGTTAAAAAAACTAAGAATTTTTCAGGTTTAATTACTGCTGTTTACCTTATTGGTTATGCCATCATTAGGTTTAGCCTGGAGTTCATTAGGCTGGATCCGGCACCGATGATTTTAGGTTTGCGCTGGCCGCAAATTTATAGCCTCTTACTTATTTTGATGGTAATTATTTTTAGTTTATGGCGGCGGCACAGAAATTAAAATTTACCGAGTGGTTAGGCTTGCTATTGTTAGTGGTCAGCGGCTTAATGCTCATTGGTTTACAGATTAAAATAGTCGGTTGGATATTGTGGCTGCTTGGCTTAGTCTTTTTGCTATTAGCTAAGGGAGAAGTCCGAAAGTATTTAATTTTGCTTTACTTTTCCTTAGCCTTATTGGCTGTTACGGAAATTAATACTGATACTAGTGGAGAGCACATGCTGGCGATGGGTATCGCTTTGATTTTGGCGGTCAGCTTGCCTTATTTGGTAGTAAAGTATATTTATCGCAGCAAGGTCATTAGCTTTCCTTGGCATCATGGCCGGAAGTGGTTTAAGTCGGAAATATTTTATATATTTTTTACCGCAATTATTGCTTATTTACTGCTGCCTTTCTACCTTGAAAATACCGGCGCTTATTTGAACTGGACAGTGGAGCCTGGAGCTTACAATATTTTCAAATTATTCATTGGTACCAATGCTTTAGGTATTTGGGATGAGTTGTTTTTTGTCGGCACGGTTTATGCCATTTTCCGGCAGTATTTATCTGCTAATGTTGCTAATTTTTTCCAGGCAATATTATTCACTTCTTTTTTGTATGAATTAGGGTTTACCGGCTGGGGTTGGATTATGATTCTCATTTTTGCTTTGATCCAAGGCTATATTTTTCAAAAGACCGAGTCATTGCTTTATATTATTACCATTCACTTAACTTTGGATTTTATTTTGTTTTTGGCCTTAATTAATGCCCACCATCCAGACTGGTTGCCGATATTCTTAACCTAACCCCTTGCCAAACAACAGAAAATGCTGTATATTATTGCAGTAAATCTTCAATGATTATGAGGGGGTGGTAGTTCAGTTGGTTAGAACGCCTGCCTGTCACGCAGGAGGTCGAGGGTTCAAGTCCCTTCCATCCCGCCATAATTATTGGAGGTTTTTTTATTTATATTATTTGACATTTATTGCGGTTTTATTTAATATCTAAATTAAATACTAAGTACTTTTCAAAGGAGGTCAACATGGATTTTTCTGTTGATTTATCGGGAATGGAATTAGAACATCCAGTGATGAATGCAGCCGGCACTTGCAAGAAAGTTGAAGGAGATTTGAATTTTTCAGATTTATTGCAATCTAGCGCCAGCGCTGTCATGATTGGATCAATTACGGTTGAGAGGAGATTAGGTAATGAAGGCGATGTTTATCATCAGAGTGATGGCTTCGCTCTTAATTCCTTGGGATTACCTAATCCAGGATTACGCTATTATGAATCATGTTTAAAGAATTTGGTTGACCAAGCTGGGGCGAGGGGTAAGAAAATATTTGTTAGCGTGGCTGGTTTTTGCGAGGATGATTATTGGCGCCTCGTTAATCACATTGCTGCTTGCAAAGTTGACGGCATGGAAATTAATCTCAGTTGTCCCAATGTTTTGGATAACGGCCGACAACACGGTATTGCTTGTTTCAATCGCCCATATGTTAAGCGAATTTTAGACAGATTGTGGACGCTGCCTGCATTACAGGCGAAGAAGACGCTCATAGGAGTTAAAGTCTCGCCAATCACTAATCCCTTAGAAATCAAATCATTTGCTGATTTGTTAAATAGCAATGAATTGATAAATTTTGTAACGGTGATTAATACCGTTCCTAATTGTTTGAGTTTTTCTCCTGATGGTCGGACAGTAATATCCGTTGCTAATGGCCTAGCTGGCTTGTCAGGTTCGGCTATTAAGCCTTTTGCTTTGGGACAAGTTTATCAGTGGCGACAAGCTTTGACTGACCAGATTAGTGTCATTGGTGTCGGTGGAATTAGCACCGGTCAGGATGTAGTTGATTTCCAGCGAGCAGGCGCTACTGCCGTGCAGATAGCTACGTCTTTACTGAGGGAAGGGCCAAAAGTTTTTACTCGTATTTTAAGCGAGTGGACTGATATCCTCATTCGGAGTCAATAAGTCAAGAGCCGATCAAATTTAATTTGGTCGGCTTTTCATTTTATTAAAGTTAAAAAAAGTTAGTTTTTATGGTATAATAATCTCGTATTTATTAACCAAAAAAATATGTTTAAAGCAAAAATCTGGGTGCCCGTTATTGCTATTTTTTTAATTGTGGCAATATTAGCCGGTTATTTTTATCTTTGGCCTAAAGATCAGGGCTTAGTGGATACCCGCAATTTTACTAAATTATTTATTAACTCCGCTTTTGCTCAGGATAATTTTGAGATTATTCCTACCAAAGCAGACAGTATTGGAGTAGAAGATACCACCTCCTTTATTATTACCAGTAAGGATGTGGTGGACCCTCAGGCATTAGCTTCTAACATTAGCCTGGAGCCCACAGTTGACTTTGACTTTAAAACCATTGACCAGAATAAGTTTGAAGTAGTTCCTAAAAATCCCTTGGAGCAAAAGAAAGTTTACCGGGTGAAGATTACCTCCAATTATCTGGATGAAGCGGGTGAGGAGCAGAAATACAATTATTCCTGGGCTTTTCAGGTTAAGGATCAATTTAAGATTTTAAACACTCTACCCAGAGACAAAGGCTCTTATGTGCCGGTTAATACCGGTATTGAAATTACTTTCAGCCATGAGAATTTTATTGACTACGAAGGCAAGATTAAAATTGAGCCGGCAATAGAGGGGCGTTATGAAAAGCATAAAAGAACCTTGGTTTTTGTTCCCAGCGGCGGTTTGCAAAACGGCACTATTTACCAGGTTACGGTGGACAAAAGTATTGCTTTAGAGGGCAGTGATTTGAAGCTTAATAATGATCATATCTTTAGGTTTGAGACGGAGCCGGCTAATACGGAAGATGGCCAGGGTAATTATAGGCGGGTAGGTTTTGCTGAGAGTTTCAGTGAATTTTCCTTGGATACTCCGCCGCTATTTCCTTTAACTGCCTATTACAACCAAGAATCCAAGAATGTACCGGTAACAGTCTATGCTTTTGCCAGCGCTGACCAGTATATTGAAGCGGCTAAAGATAAAGAGAGATGGCCGTATTGGGCCAGGTACCACCGGGATAATTACTATTACAATCCGCAGTCTTTAACCAAGGTAGGCGAGCATAATCTGCCGATGGTAGAATATGAATATGCTAAATATCTGGTTTTACCCGAGACTTTACCCAATGGTTTTTATCTGATTGAAATGAAGTATGATGATTTTGTCAGCCAGGCTTTTTTCCAGGTAAATAATTTGGCAATCTATGCCGATATTACCACCAACAATACCTTGATCTGGGTAAATAGTCTGGATACTGGTGGACCAATAGCCGAAGCGCAGGTTACCTCAGTAGATAAAGGCATTATCCAGAATACCAACAATGACGGTTTGGCAACTATGAATACTGCCGCCGGTTTTGACCAAAATGAGGATTGGTCAAGGAATTACCATTTTCTTAAAATCACCGGCGGCGGCTATACTAATGTAGTGGCAGTCTCTTTCCAAATGGACGATTATACTCGGCCGGATAACTGGTTTTATTTCTATACCGACCGAACGATGTACCAGCCAACCGATAAAGTTAATTTTTGGGGCTTTGTTAAGCCGCGAGCAGGAGAAATAAACGCCGGCCAAGAATTGACAGTGAAGTTAATTAACGGCCAGAGCTATTATAATTATTATCTAGAAAGAATTTCCACCGCCCAAGCGCAGGTAATATTAACTGAAGCTAATACTTTTTCCGGTAGTTTGGATCTTAAGAATGTTGAGCCAGGCTGGTATAGTATGGAGATTTTATTGGGAGAAGAAGTAATTGGCACTCATTATTTAACAGTAGAGCGCTATGTTAAGCCAGCTTACCAAATAGAAGCTAAGCCGGAGAAAAACGCTTTATTTGCCGGTGAAGATGTAAAGGTAGATGTTAAGGCTAATTTTTTTGAAGGAACGCCGGTAGCTAATTTAGAATTGAAGTATCAGGCTAGTGAACAGCCAGAGGGCCAGTTGAAGACGGATATTTTTGGCAATGGGCATTTAAGCTTGCCAACGCAATACCAGGATTGTCCGCAGAGCGGAGATTATTATGGCTGCGATTATCCGCAATATTATTCCATTAATGTTAATCCAGTAAAATCCGAAGAGGCAGATATTAGCGCCTATGCTTCTGTTAGAGTTTTTGGTCCTAAAATAGCTGGTCAGATTAAATTTGAGAATGAAGAAGACAGTGCTGGTCGTGCAGTGTCAGTAGATATCTTAACTAAGGTGAATAATGTTGATTTGGATAAAATTAATAATGGGGAAGCTACTGGTTACCAGGATTATTTAGGGGATCCGGCAGTCAATAAAGCCATTTCTGCTAAGATTACCGAAATTAGCTATGAGGCTAAAGAAGATGGGGAATATTATGATTTTATCAATAAAGTAGTTAGAAAGAAGTACCGCTATGACCGCATAGAAAAGCAATTAACCACCTATAGCGGCAGTTCCAATCAGCAGGGAGAGCATCGTTATCGGTTAAGTGTGGAGAAAGATAAAAGCTATCGGGTAGACGTGATTGTTTCCGACGGTCAGGGCAGGAATGATTATTTAACCAGTTATTATTATAACAGTAGCTATGATTCCCGCGGCAGCTATGATTATTATCAGCTGAGGTTGAAAAGCCAGGATAAACGGGATAATTCGCAATTTTCTATAGGCGAAGCAGTAGAATTCGAATTCTTGAAGAATGATGAATTATTACCCACATCCGATCAGAAAAATTACTTGTATTTCAAGCTCAAGCAAGGATTGTTGGATTATAGTTTAAGTAATGCGCCGGAATTCAGTTTTGATTTTACTGCTCAGTATGTACCCGTGGTTTATGTTAAAGGCGTTTGGTTTGATGGCCGGTCTTATCATGACGGCAGCCAGGGAAATTATTGGTGGTGGGGTGGTAGTGGCGGTACGGCTGTTAAATTTAAATATTCCGACCGTGAGTTAAAAGTGGAAGTAGAAGCTAATAAGGAAGAATTTAAGCCCGGTGAAGAAGTTACCTTACAGGTTAAAGTCAGCGATCTTAATAATAATCCGGTAGCGGCTGGTGTTAACGTTAATTTAGTAGATGAAGCCTATTATGATATCAGTTACGGTGGCGATGTTAATCCTTTGGAAACCTTATACAATGGCTATATCTCTTCAGGAGAAATTACTTCTTATCGCACTAATAAGGCAGAAAGTTTGGAAGCATTAGCAGACTTTGGCTTGGGCGCGGAAGGAGGTGGCTGTTTCTTGGCTGGCACTAAAGTGACTATGGCAGATGGCTCTACCAAGAATATTGAAGATATCGCTGTTGGTGAACAGATAATGACTTTTGTTTCACCCTTTGAAAGAAAATTAGTGGCGACAGAAGTAGAAAAAACCTTTTATCATGTTGTTTCCGGTTATCTGATAATCAACAACCAATTGAAGGTGACGCCAGAGCATATAGTATTATTGAATAATAAGTGGCAGCCAATCGGCCAAGCAGCGGTAGGCGATTGGCTGATGAATGATCATGGTCAGCCAGTTAAGATTTTCAGCATCGAGCAGTCAGAAGAGGTGGCGGAGGTATATAATTTACAGACCAAGCATTATCATACTTATTTAGCGGACGGTATTTACGTCCATAACCAAAAAAGTGGCGGAGTTAGAGACAACTTTACCGACAATGCCTTATTTGCCTCAGTGATTACCGACGGCAATGGACAAGCGACAGTTAATTTTACCGTGCCGGATAATATTACTTCCTGGAGGATAACCGCCCAGGCAATTACCAAAGATCTATATGCTGGTGATGGAGTCAGTAAGATTATGGTTAGCTTGCCGGTTTTTGTTGAAGGGACCTTTGCTAAAGAGTATCTGGCAGCTGACCAGCCGACGGTTAAATTGCGGGCTTATGGTGATGCCTTGCGTAATGGCGATCAGGTCAGATTTAGTCTGGACGCTGCCACTTTAGGCTTGGATAAAACTACGGTTGACGGCAAGGCCTTCGAGCCAAGTTATATTAATATACCGCAATTGTCTTTAGGAGAATATGATCTTACCTATGGGGTGGAATTTGGAGAATATCAGGATGCGGTTAATTTGCCGATTCTAGTTACTAATTCCCATTTGCGCAAATTAGTGGAGGAAAACTATATTTTATCTCCAGAGTTGCAGGTGAAAGGCAGTTCGGATTCAGCTACTACTTTGACTTTTTCTGATCGCAATCGCGGCCGCCTATATCGCTATTTAACCCATTTAGCCTGGGCTTATGGTGATCGGGTTGATCAGAAGTTCTCTAGAGTTATTGGCAGTCAGTTGATTAAAGATTATTTTTCTGACCAAACTTATGTGCCGGAATTTGAAGGATCATTATACCAATACAACGGCGGCATCACGTTATTGCCTTACAGCGATCCGGAAATGGAATTAAGCGTCAGAACAGCAATGGTGGCCGCTGATAAATTTGATCAAACTAGTTTAGCTAATTATTTTTACGGCAAGTTGAACAATGAGGATTCCAACCAGGAAGAGGTAGTGATGTCTCTGGCCGGCTTAGCAGCTTTAGATGAGCCGATTCTCTTGGTTCTTCAGCAATTTGCCGCTTTGCCGGATTTAACCATTAAAGAGAAATTATATATTGCCTTAGGTGCCCAGAGTTTAGGGGATAATCAGCTGGCTAAGAGTATTTATTTAGAGTTAATAGAAAAACATGGGGAAAATTATGGCGAGCAATATGCCCGAATAAATACTGGCGGCGATATGGACGATATTTTATCTGTCACTGCTTTAGCGGCAATTCTAGCCGGTGGCTTGAATGACAAACTGCATGAGCCATTATGGCAGTATACTGTAGAAAACCGCACTAAAGAGGTATTGATTAATCTGGAAAAATTGCATTATGTGGCTAATACTCTGCCCAATTTAGGAGAAGGAGAAGTTAAATTTACGGTTAAAGTAGGTGAGCAGGAGCATCAGCAGACTTTAGATAAAGGCCGGAGCTGGAGAATTAAAGTAAGTCCTCAGGAATTAGCTAGTATTAAATTCAGCAATATTGAGGGAGAAGTTGGCTTGGTAAGTACTTACGAAAAACCATTAGCTGCTAGCGATGCGACAGTTGATCGCAATATCGCTATTGCCAGAAAATATTATGTCAATGACGTAGAGACTAGTAGCTTTAAAGAAAGTGATTTGGTAGAAGTTAGGGTTTATCCTTTTATTTCCAGCAGCGCTTTGCAGGGCAGATACCAGATTATTGACTTGCTGCCCAGCGGCTTGAAAGTTACTACTCGTCCGTATTATCGCGGGGCTTATGTAGATTGCGGATATTACTATCCTTATGAGATTGAGGGGCAGCAAGTTAAGTTCAGTATCAGCAAAGATTGGAAACAGTCCCGCTGCGCAAAGGATTACTTTAGTTATTATGCCCGCATTACCAATCCAGGGACTTACCAAGCTGAGCCGATTATCATCCAATCATTTAATGTCCCGGAGATTATGAATTTTGCCGATAGCCAGCAAGTAACCATTCAACCATAATGAAGAATTGGTTTAGCCGACACATTTTTAAACTCAATGCCGCTATTATTTTAGCGGTTGGACTGGTTTTAATTTACACCATGTTTAAGTCAGTGGAAACCCAGTCGTTTACCAGTATTAGTCAGGAAAGCTACCCAGTAATTACAGTTGAGACCAATAATTATTTATTTGACCAGTCTCTTGCTCAAGCGGGAGAAAAATATATCCATAATGGCCAACGGGTAATGGGGGCAATTTTGCCGCACCATGATTTGGCCAGTGATTTGCTGGCAGATTTTTTCCTTTCCTTATCTAAAAATCAGATAGTAGATACTTTTGTTATTTTAGCCCCTAATCATCGGGATTTAGCAAAAGCACCAGCTATTTCCGCTGCGGTTAATTGGCAGACTTTTTTAGGAGAAGTTAAGCAGGATCAGGAAATTTTAGATCAGTTGGTTAAAGATGATTTTATTGCTTATGATCTGGACAACTTTAAGCCAGAACATTCAGTAGCAGTGTTATTGCCTTTTATTAAGCAGTACTTTCCTCAAGCTAAAGTAGCGCCGATTATTTTCACTTCCCATCAGACCAATGATAAATCTTTTTCTTTAGCGGCAGCAATTTTGCCTTGGCTTGACGAGAGAACGGTAGTGATTAATTCATTGGATCTATCCCATTATCTGCCTTTGTCGCAAGCGGAGAGGAATGATCAAATTACCTTGTCGGCGATTAAAAACAAGGACTACCAACTGCTTAGTAATTTAAACAGCGACTATCTGGATTCTCCGGATTCGCTCAATGCTTTACTAAAGATTATGGAGTTAAGCCAAGCTCAGGATTTGCAGATTATTGAGCATAGTAATTCTGCTAAAATACTTAAAGCGGATTTAAATCAGACTACTAGTTATTTAAGCGCTTATTTTACAGCTAATTAAAATAAAATGAGAATTTTAAAGGCAATAGTTTTTATAATCATTTGTAATGGCCTAGGGGCAATCGGCTCTTTGGCTACCAGTCAAAGCGTAAACACTTGGTATGCAGAAGTTGTTAAACCGAGCTTTAATCCGCCTAATTGGATATTCGGACCGGTTTGGACTTTGTTATTTACTTTAATGGGCATTGCTTTGTATTTGGTTTGGGAGCAGAGGGGAAGAAAGAAAGAGCAACAAGAAGCCATTGTTTTATTTTTTACTCAGATGATTTTAAATATTCTTTGGTCATTTTTGTTTTTTGGCCAACAGAATCCAGCTTTAGCTTTTGCAGAGATAATACTGCTCTGGATATTTATTTTACTGACTATTATTTATTTTGCTAAAGTTAGCAAATTAGCTTCTTATCTTCTGCTTCCCTACTTATTGTGGGTAAGCTTTGCGGCTTTTTTAAATTTTTCTATTTGGCAGTTAAACTAAACATTTTTTATTTTGTTTAATTGTTAATTTATGGTATAATAAGGTGGTAAATTACCACTTTATTTTTATTTATGCCTTCTAAATTACCAATATCTCAAGACGAGTTAAAACAGCTGTTGTTAAGTACTCAGGTTATTAAGGAAAAAGACTGGGTAGAGGCAGCGGAGAATGCTCATCGCCGCCGCCGGGGGGTGGAAGAGATTTTGATTGAGCGGGGTTTTTTTAATAACCGATACTTGTATGAGTTAATCGGGGATAAGTTAGGATTTGCTTATGTTAATTTACGCAAGCGTAAATTAAAGCCGGAAGTATTGAATGAATTGCCGGAAAAAATAGTCAGAGAAGCCCAGGCTATACCTTTTGAGCTGGATGGCAACACCTTGTCTGTAGCTTTTGTTAGTCCTAAAAGCGTGACTAAAGTTGATTTGGTTAAAAAAACCACTAGTAAGAAAATAAAAATATTCCTCACTAGCTACAAGAATTTTATTTACGGCGCCCATCTTTATGAAAAAGATATTAAGGAAGAGCTTAGTAATATTATTAACGATAAAATCCTCAAAGAAAAAGGGGAGTCAGTAGATATTGAATTGCCGGTGATTAAGATTGTGGATGCTATTCTAGAAGCAGCGGTTTTTGAATTAGCTTCAGATATCCACATGGAGGCTTTGCCGGATGCTGTGGTGGTTAGATTCCGCATTGACGGCGATTTGCATGACAAGGTGGAATTACCCTTGGAGATTCATGATGCTTTAGTGGCAAGAATTAAGATTTTATCCAATCTACGCATTGATGAGCACCGCGTACCGCAAGACGGTAGATTTTCTTTTAAAATAGAGGGGGAAGAAGAATCGGTTCGTGTTTCCGTTATTCCGGCTTTTTACGGTGAGAAAGTGGTAATGCGTTTAATGACCGATGAATCGCATGATTTAACTTTGGAAGATCTGGGTTTTACCGACAGCAATATGGAGATGATGAAGCGTCAGTTGGATAAGCCTTTTGGCATGATTTTAGTCACTGGTCCGACCGGTTCTGGCAAGACTACCACTTTGTACGCCATTTTAAATGTTTTAAATACTGAGGATGTTAATATTTCTACTATTGAGGATCCCATTGAATACGGTATTAGTCGGATTAACCAGACTCAGGTTAATGTCAAAGCCGGTTACGACTTTGCTACTGGTTTAAGATCTTTATTGCGCCAGGATCCGGATATTATTATGATTGGAGAAATTAGAGATAAAGAGACTGCTCAGATTGCCGTCCGGGCCGGTTTGACTGGACATTTGGTTTTATCTACTTTGCATACCAACAATGCTACCGGCGCACCCCCGCGATTATTGGACATGGAAGTTGAGCCGTTTTTGGTAGCTAGTACTTTGAATGTGGTAATTGCCCAGCGTTTGGTCAGGAAAATTTGCTTAGACTGCATTGAAAGCTTCCATCTAAATGAGCAGCAATTAGTGAGCTTAAGCAAGGAGTTTAATCTCAATGACATGCTTAATAGGTTTAAGCAATTAGGAGTAGTCAAGCAAGAAGTAAATTCATTCTCTGAACTGACTTTTTATCGGGGAAAGGGCTGTGAACGCTGTCATAATTCCGGTTACGCCGGCCGTACTTCGGTTTTTGAAATCATGGAAAATACTGAGCCAGTGCAGAATTGCATCATTAAAAATGCTTCTTCCAATGAGATAGAAAAAGCAGCGGTAGAGCAGGGCATGGTGACCATTTTTGAAGATGGCATGCAGAAAGCTTTATTAGGAGTAACGACGATTGAAGAAGTTCTGAGAATTAAGCGGGAATAAAATGGAGTATTTAGGAGGCAGGAATGAAAGTTATGATGACCCAAGTGCTAAGCCGACAATAACTTTATCTTCCAATAGAAAGCAAATGACATCTTTTAAGTTGTATCGTCCCAACAGACAGCAGCCAATAAAAGATGCTCAGCCGATTTTGCCGGAGAAGACTAAGGTTAATAAACTGAAAGCTAAGTTAGCCTTGGGTGGTGTTAAAGCCACTGAAAAGATTTTATTTCTGGACAATTTATCTACCATGCTGAAAGCTGGGTTATCTTTAACTCCAGCTTTGAGTACCATGAAAAAAGAAATTAAGAATAAATATTTTTCTAATGTTATTGATTTTTTGGAAAGATATGTAGAGAATGGCCAATTATTATCTAGGGGCATGGAGCAATATCCCAAAGTTTTTAACCAGATGATTATCGCTACTATTGAAGTAGGGGAAAAGAGCGGTAAATTGTCGGAAGCGGCCGGAAATTTAGCAGCTATTTTAAAAGCCCAACGCAAATTAAAAAGCAAAGTTTTTGGTGCTTTGATGTACCCGGTAATTGTCTTAATTGCTTTAGTTGGTGTGAGCTTGTTTTTAGCCTTGTCGGTATTCCCTCAGTTAATAGGATTATTTAATGATGCTGGCGTAAAATTGCCGATTATTTTAGTGGTTGTTAACCAGTTGAATGCATTACTGACCACTTATGGTTGGTATACTTTAGGATCATTAATCATCTTAATCATCGCCTTGAGGATAATTTTTAAATTTCCTAAGCCCAAGTATTTTTTAAGCTGGCTTTGGCTTAAATTGCCTTTTGTCGGTAAGATTGTCAAAGAACTATCTTTAACCAGATTTTCCGGTAATTTACATGCTTTATTAGCTTCAGGACTATCTATTGTCCAGGCTCTGGATATTGTGGCTAAAACCTTAAGCAATTTAAAATTTCGCAAACAGACTTTAGCGATGTCTGAAGAATTGCAAAAAGGAGTATCCTTGGAAAAAGCTATGCGGGAAAGGTCAGATCTTTTTCCTTCGCTGGCAGTGCAATTAGTACAAGTAGGGGAAAGTACCGGAGAATTGGAGAATATTCTCACCAAGCTAGCTGAATTTTATGAAGAGCGGGTCAATAATGTATTGAATAATCTATCTACCATTTTGGAGCCGGTCTTATTGATTCTAGTTGGTGTAGCTGTAGCTTTTATTGCCCTGTCGGTGATTAGTCCAATGTATGAGCTGACTAATAGTTATGGAGTTTATTAAATGATTAAATCCCAAGGAGGAGTAACTTTAGTGGAAATAACTATGGTATTGGCAATTGTGGCCATTGTTTTTTCCATTGGCGTTACTGGATATATTAATTGGCGGCACCATGTATTGTTAATTAACGGTAAAGAAGAGTTAAAAAGCACTTTGTTAAGAGCACAGCAATTGGCTACCGCAGCGGCTAATAATAATAACTGGGGAGTGCACTTGGAAGACAAGCGTTATGTTTTGTTTTCTGGAAGTTTCTATAACGAAGAAGATCCCCTAAATATTATTAAAGAGTTATCTGGTATTGAGATTTTAAATGCCAGCACCACTGTATCCGACGGCGTTGGCGGTTTGGGCAGTGATGTAGTGTTTATTAAATTCACCGGCCAGACCTACAATACCGGCACAGTGCAGATGATTTATGACCAGAATTCAGAAGTTAACCAGTCTTTACAAATATTATCTTCAGGAAGAATAGATTAAGCATGTTATTTATTAAAAATCAAAAAGGCTTTTCTTTGGTTGAATTGATGGTAGCGATCACTTTTATTTCCGTAATAGTGGTGCTGATTTTTAATTTAACTTCGGTGAATAATAAGCTGCGGCGTTACAATGAAGAAAAGGGGATGGCCTTAGTTTATGCGGCTAATGCCATGGAAGCAGTCAAACTCTTATCATGGGATGAATTAATTCCGGCAGATTACCATTTAGTTTTAAATGGTGAGCAGTGGGAATTGTCTGCCGGCAGTGAATTGCTGGAGAATAAGTACACCAGAACTGTCACTATTTCCGATGTTTATAGGGAAAACTCTACCAATGGTCAAGTGCATGGGGAAATATCTGAAACAGGATTTTGGGATCCGGACACCAAGCAAATTACTATTTCCGTCAGCTGGCCCAGTATTTTAGGCAATAACCAGACTCAAACATTGGAAACTTATCTTTATCAATGGCAGGCCAGCCGGCAGAGCCAGAATGATTGGTCGGGAGGTGACGGCCAAGCGGCTTTTGTAGATGAGACCAGATATTTCAGCAGTGATTCCGGTATTGATATTTCTACTGCCGGTATTGCTACTTTGCAATCAGGATTTTTGAATTGGAACCAAGCAACCACCACTGCTTACTTTGACACTCCCGGCACTTATGACCAGAACGATGTCTTTGCTATAAACAATAAAGCTTATTTAGTCACACAGAATAATTCTTCCGGAGCGGAATTTTTTATTCTAGACGTCAGTAATAAATATAGCCCCCAGCAGCTTTCTTCTTTGAATATCGGAGCTACGGTTACGGCGGTAGTAGTTAAAGATGATTATGCTTATTTATCCACTTACCATGATAATGCCGAACTAACAGTGGTAGATATTAGTAATCCTTATGGACCAAGTATTGTTGAAACTTATAACTTATCTGGCACTACTAACGCTTATGATGTAGCAGTCAGTGAAACTGAAGTTTATTTAGCTCGCGGCAGCTATATTTACTCTTTTAGCATCACTGATCCGGAGAATGTACAGTATTTAGATAGCATTGGCACAGATAATACCGCTCGGGAGATTTATTTATCAGAGGATAATCTGTATGTTGCTACGGAAAACAGTACTAAAGAATTGCAGATTTTTCAGGTTACAAACCCAGCTAATTTGAATCAGATTGGTGAATATAATCTGCCGGGATCTTTGTTAGGAACAGACGTGGCGGTTAGAGGTAACCGTGCTTATTTTGCGACCCAGAACAACAGTTCTGGCTCAGAATTATTCATTTTGGATATTTCCGCGCCAGCTAGCCCGTTATTATTAGGAGACTATAATGCCGGCGCCAGAATTTATTCCTTGGCGGTCGTGGGCCCTTATGTATTATTAGGAGCAGAAATTGGCAATAAAGAATTAGTAGTAGTGGACGGTAGTTATCCAGCGACGATTAATGAAATTTCCAGCTTTGATTTAGAAGGTTATATTCAAGGCATGTCAGCTAATTGTTCCATTATTTATGCCGCAACTACTGGAAATTCCAGGGAATTCTTTATTATCTCTACGGAAGTAGCTGATTGCGGCTATACTGATGCCGGTATTTTAGAATCATCCACTTTTGATACTGGCGCAAGTGATGTGGCGTATAATTGGATTGCTTGGAGCGGATCACAACCATTGAATACGCAGATTAAATTCCAATTAGCAACCAGCAATAATGCCAATGGTCCTTGGAATTTTGTCGGTCCAGATGCTTCCAGTGGCACCTATTACACTACCGCAGCTCAAGAGTATATAAACTATAATTATCATTTGAATCAGAGGTATTTCCGTTATCGTTTGTATTTAAGCAGCGCTTCCCAATTGCAAGGCCCGGTATTGGAAGAGGTAACTATTAGCTATTCAACTTATCCATGATGAAGATAAATAGACAACAAGGATTTTCTTTATTAGAAACACTCTTGTATCTTATGATCATGGGCTTATTACTTTTGGTAATCGCTTCGGTAGCTATTAATGTTTTCAATACCCGACGTCAATTCCGTGCTGCCGATCTAGTTCAGAGCAATGGCCGGTTTATTATTAATTTATTGAACAATAAAGTGCATAACGTTGATTTAATAGATGATGTTTCCCCGGCACCAGAAGGTTGGCATTTTTACCAGATTCCAGATAAGCGTTTTAGTTTAAAATTAGAGAATAATGATTTAGTTTACCAGGAGGTCCAAGATACTGGTACTGGATTTCCTGAACAGTCTACCGCGGAGCCAGTAGTTTTAAATAATGATCAGGTAGCAGTCTCTGACTTTGCTATTGACACTGTTGCCGATAGTGAAGGCAATGCCAATCAGGGGGTTTTGATTAACTTTACTTTAACCGTCGGACAGCCCGAAGAATTTTATGGGTATTACCAAAAGCAATTTGAAGTATTTTTTAGCTTAAGATGATTAAACGAATAAGACAATCTGAATCAGGAGCAGCGGTTTTGGTTGCCGCCTTGTTAATTACCGGAGGGATTTTATCCATTGTGTTGTCCTTGATGCATATTTTTTTAAATACCAAAGAAAGCTTTAATTCTTTTTCTGATTCTATCCAGAGTTTTTATGCGGCTGAATCGGGAGTAGGAGAGTCTTTAATGCAGTTAAGAAGAGATCATAATAATTATACCTTTCCAATTTTAAGCGTGGATAGTATTCCGGTCAGTAGCGAATTTGTTGAAGAAGAAGGTGCTTGCCAGCCGATTCCCGAGTGTCAGTATGTTCCGGATTCCGGCTGGTGGGGAGAATGGTTTAATTATTCCGTCACCCATCCAGATATGGAAGTTAATCCTTATCCCGGCCCCACACCAACACCTACTGAGCATGATTGGTATGATGATATTTACAAAACCCACGAGCAGATTGATGCGGATTTATTATTTGGCAGCTCTTGGTATCCGTATGACGGCACGGTTTGGGAAAATATGGAGGGGTATAATCATGATTACCATTTTGGTATGCATTGGCGGGCTAGAGTGACAGCTCCTATTGACGGCAATTATGGCTTTAGTCTGGCTTCGGATGATGATAGTTGGATTTTAGTTAATGGCATTGTGGTGGTGAATAATAGTGGTACCCATGCTAATACTCCGGAAGTTGGAACTTTGTTTTTGCGAGCTGGAGATAATATTGTAGAGATTTATTTTGCGGAAAGGCATACGGTACAATCGGCAATGGATTTCAGCTTTGATGACGCTAATTTAGTGATTACCCCTTGGCCAGAAGGTTGTGGCGAAGAAGTGCAATGCAATTCCAATATCCAGGCTACAGCTTCTACCACTAATGCTACCAGAAAAGTTAGGTATAATTGTAATCAGGAAATAGCTAATTGCGCTTGGAGTGAATTAATACCTTAGTGTTTTGACTTAAATTAGCCAATATAATATACTTAAATTAGGTTAATCAAGACAGAGAGAGGAGGTGAGAATATGAAAGGAATACATATGATAACCTTTATCCTGCTGGTCATCGGCGGCTTGAATTGGTTGCTTTATGGTATTTTTATGACTGATGTCGGTGCTTGGATTGGCGGTATGGATATGTGGCCAGCCAGAATAATTTATATCTTGGTAGGTCTTTCCGCTCTCTATGAATTATTTACTCACAAGGGTAATTGTAAGGTTTGCGACAAAGGCGGTATGAAAACTACTGGCATGTAAGCTAATTAAAAAATCACCGCTATTATGTGGTGATTTTTTAATTGTTTATTTTTTGGTAATCCAGCCATTGAGATAACTCCGATTCATTCTGCACATAGCCTTTGATATTTATCTCTGTTCCTAAGTGAATGCCTAAGTGCAGATGTTTTCTTTCATTATCTGTTTCTAGAGAATAGCCATCACCTAAATTAGCTAAATATTCTCCAGCTTTAATATCCTCGCCAGCTTCTTTAAGCAGACTGCTTAAAGACAAATGTCCGTAAACAACAGTAATTGGTTCATTGTTATATTCACAGGATTGTATTACTACGCCGCCATAGCCACTGGCATTTCTAGCGGAGATTATTTTACCATCGCAAATGGCTGAAACAGGAGTGGCTAAATCTGCTTCTTCCGGGAAAATTTCAAAGTCCGTGCCTGTATGATAGCCGGAAAAAATTTCCGGCTTTACAGGAGAATTCTGTGGCGACACTTTCAAGCCAAAAGGTTTTTTGGTTATTCTTTCCTTGACCAGAGTTAGGGGAGGGTGAAATGACTCTATAGGGGCATTATCCGTAGGGTTATTGCTGAAGTCATTGGATTCGATATTGGTGTTTACTTGGCTATTTTGGTTGAAACAGCCAGTAAGGATAATGCTAATAAAGCTAATTATTATTAGTCTTTTCATAGTTTAATTATATGGTAAAATAGGGTATTTTGGTATACTATTGACAAAAATATGAAAATATGCTAATATATAGTAATTAGTTAATCGTTCTCTATAACTTAAAATAAGGAGTTTTTCAATGGAATTTTCATTTCCATTGACGCTGACGGTCATCTTCTTGAATTTGGCGGTTATCGCCATAAACTTCCTTATCCAGCAGCTTGAGCTGGCTAAGGGAAAGATTGCTGAGCGCGGAAGCATCATTCCCGGCACGCGCCAGGAATTCCTGCACTGGCAGGATTTCCACGCGCAGAGAATTGGTGACACGGTGTTCTTGAACGGTATGTTCATAGCTTTCTGGCACTTGCTGTTGTTTGCGCCAGGGGCTATAACATTTTTCAACACTGTAGTGTTCGTGATCATCTTCTGTGTTGATTCAAGCCTGTTCAGTAAGATGTGTACGAAAGATAAGAGGCATAAACCTGACTGGGGATTTCCGAAAGCTGGAAAGGTTAGTTGGGGCGGAACATTTCACTCCTTCTACCATGGTTTCGGAGTAGCAGTCGCAACTTTTTGTCTCTGGCACTACTTCTACACTGATTTGCTGTCTGGATTTCCTGCCTTTCTTTTCTGGGTTGGTGTTGCTGGCTATGTTGCTTGCTTTGTTGCTGACATCCGCGCTGGCCATTTTGCCAAGCTCAAACTGGAAGAAAATTCCAACTGATTCTTTTCAGGATCAACTTAAAAGCCGCTTCGCTTATTGCGAAACGGCTTTTTTCGTTGAGATTATTTTAAAGTTTTGAGTAAATTAGCAAAAGCTGCTTGATGCTTTTCAGCTAATTGAGCTAAGACTTTGCGGTCTAGCTCACTGCCTGATTTTTTCAAGGCATCGATAAAGCGGGAGTAGGTTAGGCTATGCTCACGGACAGCAGCGTTTATCTTAGTCTGCCATAAAGCGCGGGCAGTTCTTTTCTTTTTGCGGCGGTCGCGCAAAGCATGCTGGCCGGCTTTTTTAACAGCGGTAGAAGCTAAGCGGACTAATTTCTTGCGTCCCCAGTTATATCCCTTGGTTTTCTTTAATAAGTTTTTTCGTCTCTTAACGTGACTAGTTCCTCTTTTGACTCTAGGCATAGTATTTTGTTAATGCTGGTTTATAAATAAGGCAATAATTGCTTAACGTTTTTTACATTAACATCAGCAATGGATTTATCCCGTCTTTTATTGCGGGTGACTTTGCCGCTTTCGCGGGAATTAAAATGGTCCTGACCACCGGTACGGATCATCACTTTCTTGCGTCCGGTAATTTTTACTCTTTTCTTCAAAGCTTTTTTAGTCTTCAATTTCATAAGATTATTGTTTTTTACTGATCATGATAGTAATAGTGCCGCCCATTTGATCCATTGCTTTTTCCGTTTTGACTTCAATACTTAGTCCGGAAATAAATTTATGAATCACTTCCCTGGTTTTTTCCCTAAAAGCCGGGGATTTTTCCCTTCCTCTCAGGCGCATTTCTATTCTTACTTTATGCCCCTGTTCCAGGAATTTTTCTGTTTGTTTGCGCCTAACTTCCAGATCATGCTCTCCGATCTTGAAAGACAGACGAACGCCTTTAACTTCAACCTTTTTAATATGCTGCTTGGCTTTTTGCTGGCTGCGGCTTTGTTGGTATTGGAATTTTCCGTAGTCAGTAATGCGGCAAACTGGTGGTTGAGCTAGTGGCGAAACTTCAATTAGGTCCAATTCTCTTGCTTCCGCCAGCTGTAAAGCTTGGCTGGTCGGCATTGCGCCTAAATTATTGCCGTTCTCGTCAATAACGACCACTTCCGGTACGCGAATGAATTGGTTGATCCGATAGCGTCGGTTATTTGACGCTTGGCGGTTTTGGAAATAGTTATTTATATTTTTTTGGTTAATGATAATTTGGTCCCCGTTAGCGGCTTTAGACCGCTTCTTGAGTGGTGGAGATGAGGGGGATTGCGCCCCTGTCTAACAATTAGCCTAACAAACTTCTACAAGCTTAGTTGGTTTTTTCCACTTTGATTAATAGCTCTAAAACCAGCAAAACACTACTAATTGCAGGCCGAAAGTTTTTGAAATGCTCACCGGCCATTAAGCATTTCTAAGTTTGGAAAATGACGCCTGACTTAAAGCCCCAAACAAGCCTTAAGAGACGGTCTTGAGCACTTAAGCTAAGACTGGTGAAAGTTGAGGAACCTGGAAAAGTTCTTTGGCTTTCGCAACTAAGTTTTTGGCACTTAATTTAATGACCAGTTTTATGAGGTGATCGGCTCAGCTTGCGATTTATTATTTTAATTGCCAGCGAAGATAAAACATCCCCGCATAAAATAATAATGCATAAAAGTATTTAATTTTTCAAATGGCGAGCTATTTCGCGATCTAAATCGCGTTTTTTAATGATTTGACGCTTGTCAAACTTCTTAGTCGGCTTAACTAAAGCAATTTTTACTTTAATTAACCTGCGCGTAGTATACACTGAAATGGGTATTACTGTCAAGCCTTTTTCGTGGATTTTTCCTGTTAAATGGGCTATTTCTTTCTTCTTTAGCAGTAGCTTGCGATCATGTTCCGGTTCATAGCCTACTTGCTGTCCACTAGCTTTCTGATAAGGGGAAATATGCATTTTTCTTAACCAGGCTTCATTATGCCGGATAGTCACAAAACTGCCTTGTAGGCTAATATGTCCTAATTTAGCGGCTTTTACTTCCGCCCCGGACAATTTTAAGCCAGCTTCAAATTCTTCTTCAATCTGATAGTCAAAGGTTGCTCGCTTGTTGTGGGCTAGAATAGGCATAGTAGAGTAAATTTAACATATTTATTTATAGTTGACAATTATGATGTTTTATGATATAAAGCATTGTTAATTAGCACCATACACAAACATGCCTTAAGGAGGTGTGAGATGGAGAAGTCTTTTTATTGGTTTCGCTTTGTTACTCTTACCGCTGTCACGTTTTTTGCTTTACTGGGAGTGGTAGGTTGCAACAACCAAGAGGAGGCTCAGCAACAGCTGCAAGAACATTTATTGTTCTTTGAGCTGGCCGGCATCAATTACCATGAAGCGATAATGGAATACCAGAAAGTGGTAATCCAAGATATTGATTTCGGTCATGAAGACGAGCCCGGCTTGAATGCGGAGTATGCTCACCTGGCAAGAGATGTCTCTCAGCATGAGACTGAACTGTTTCATGTGTTATACGAGTCGCCAGGTCTTATTTACTCCAATCTTCCCCAGCAGTTGTTGTCGCCAGTCTATCTATTGCCCTTGAGGGCGCCGGAATATTTTCCTAGCGCCATCCATTCCGAGATGAGCATGAAGATAGCCATCGCCAAAGGTAGACTGGAAGATGCGTGGAAGTACTGGCAGCCGGCCAAGCAGAAATTTGACAGCTTGTATGAAGCTGCCGGATACTTGGATAATTGAGTTTTTTCCGCCAACAAAAAAGCCGTGACTTGAAGTTGCGGCTTTTCTATTTGAATAAACTTATTACTTTCTCTATCTCTAATTTTATATTATTACCTAATTGGCTTTTATCTATTTTTAATTGGCTGTCGGTAAATTTCCAAGCGGGATTTATTTTCAGTAATTTTTCCACGGCTTGGTAATTTAAAGGCGGCAGGAAATTAATGCTTAAAAATTCCTTACCTTGTCCCCGGTAGGTGTTAAGGGAAGTTATATTAGTTTGTTGGCACAATATTTTTATTTTTTGTAGCCAGAGCAGATTTAGGTGATTCTCGTTGGTAATTTTTTTAGACATTGCTTCCAGCTCTGCTAGATTATGCATTCTGGCAATCTTTTGGTAAAAAGATAATTTATCTTCCGGCGACTTAAAGAATTTTTCCGGCAGGGAAATATCTAAGTTAATTTTTAATTCCACCTCCCGCCAGTTTTGGTATTTATTGCCTTTTAGTTCAGCAATAGTTTCAGCGATTAATTGCTGGTAAAGACCCAAGCCAATGCTTTTTACTTTACCGCTCTGAGCCTTGCCTAAGATCTGGCCAACTCCTCTTAATTCTAAGTCCCGGTGGGCGATTTTGAAGCCATCGCCCAAACCAGAAGCCAGCTTTAAGTGCGCTAAGCGCTGAGCAGCAAGTTTCGGCAGTTTAGGAGCATTGTATAGAAAGTAAGCAAAAGCTTGTTTATGGGACCGGCCAATTCTGCCTCTTAATTGATGAAGTTGGGACAAGCCAAAGCGATCCGCTTCAGTAATAATTAGAGTATTGGCATTGGGAATATCCAAGCCATTGGCAATAATGGTAGAGCAGATTAGGATATTAATTTTACCGGTGTCAAACTGATGCATGACTTCGGCTAATTCCTTGTCTTCCATTTGGCCGTGAGCAATAGCAATTTTAGCTTGCGGGAAAAGTTTGTTAATTTTCTGGTAAGCGAAATTAATGGTTTCCACCCGGTTATGCAGAAAATACACCTGGCCTTTTCTTAATAATTCCCTGTTAATTGCTTCTTGGATTATTTTATCTGAAGTGGGGGAGACTTGGGTAATAATGTCCTTGCGGTCGGTAATGGGGTGAGTGATTAGGCTAATATCTTTAATTAAGGATAGTGCCATGTTTAAAGTGCGGGGAATGGGAGTGGCTGACAAAGTAAGCACATTGATTTCCGCCTTTCTTTTTTTCAGTTTTTCCTTGTCTTCTACACCGAAGTTTTGCTCTTCATCGATGATTAATAATTGCAGTTTGGGAATCTGAATATCCCGAGACAGCAAGCGGTGCGTGCCGATGATAATATCTATCTCGCCGTTTTTTATTTTACCCAAGGTTTCTTGGATTTCTTTGTCTGTCTGCCAGCGGGTAAGCAAGCCAATACGGACATGGTATTTTTCTAAGCGGCTGGTGAAATTATCATAATGCTGTTGGGCGAGAATAGTAGTGGGACAGAGCAAGGCTACTTGCCAGCCACTGTCTGCCACTACCGCTGCTGCCCGTAACGCCACTTCGGTTTTGCCAAAACCGACATCGCCGCAGATTAAACGATCAGCGGGATATGAAGCTTTGAGATCGCGCAGCACATCATTAATTGCTTGAGCTTGCGAAGGAGTGGCTTGGTAGGGAAAATCATTTATTACTTTGTTTAATAAGTCAGTTTTAGTGAAAGAAGGAGTAAGGTGCAGTTTGCGGGCAGCTTCAATTTGCAATAGCTGGTTAGCCAGTGTCCAAGTTTCCGCCTTAATTTTCCGCAGAGTCTGCGGCCAGTTATTTCCTACGGATAAGCGGTTTATTTTAGGATTAGCCGGTCCCACATATTTTTCCACCTTATCTGCCAAATCCAGTGGTACAAAAAGCGTGTCATTATCTGCATAGCTTAAAACCAGATACTCGTGTTTAAGTCCGTCAACTTCCAGCTCGGTTATTTTTTCTAATTGGCCGATGCCGTGATCCCGATGGACTACCAAGTCGCCAATTTGGAAATCCGGCATGAATTCTTTGAAAGGAGCTTGGCTTTTTTCCTCATCGGTTAGGAAAAACAGATTATCGTTAACGACAATGATTTTCTGGTCAGGGAATATTTGCGGGCGCGGCCAGCTTAAGCCTTGCTGCCAGTTTAGTAAAGTTATGTTTAATTTTTGTTTTTTAATTAATTCTTGAGCTAAAGTCTGGTTTTTATTAAACCAGAATACTTGCCAGTCTTGTTTAGCTAAAAGGAATTTAAGCTGTTCATTTTGGCTTAGCTTCAGGTCAATGTTTTCTGAAGTCAGTTTAAAATCCGGTTTAACAGACAGGTTGTCAAAGATAATGTTATTACTGCTGAAATTAAATTTTAAAATTTCCGGCTGGTCAGTGATTAGAGTGCAGCGGTTTGGCCAGTTATTGCCAAGCTTGGTAGTTTGGACTATTTTAGCCGGCCAGATATTTAAGTTTTTTAATTCACTGGTGTTATTATCTAAAAGATTGATCGCTTTAATATTCTCCAATTTATTTTCCCAGACATTAAGGCGGTAAAGAGTATTGTTTTGGCAGAGGTTAATTAAGCTACCGTTAACACTGAAAGTTTGGTTATGCCAGGCTTCATTTTCCCGGCTTAAGCCTAAAGATACTAATTGTTGTATTAAATCCGGAAGATTTATTATTTGTCCTAATTCTAAGCTAAGCCGCTGGTCTTTCAGTTGCTGCCAGTCAGGTATGGCTTGGTTAAGATTATTAGCAGTGGTTAAGATAATAGCTGGTTGGTTTTGGTAGAGAGCGGAAAGCGTGGCTAAATCGGGAATCTCTTTATCTGGCCAGGCAATAATTTTATTTTTTAAGTTACAATGCTCTTGCCAAATGAGCAACAAGTCATAGTAGTTTTTTACCTCTTTATTATTTTCCAGACACCACAAAAACACCCCGTTTTCTTTCGGTAGGGGGGAGAGGACAAGGCTTAAGGTCCGGCTGACTGCTTGTTCGTCAGCGCTGATTACGAATTTAGCCATAACTGCAGTAATTTTTCTAACTTGACTAATCCGCTTTTCTTTGTTAATTTAGTGTATCAACAAAGACCTTAATTGGCAATGGTGGTTTGGGCGCTATCTGTAAGTGCCGGCCGCGATGACCCTCCTTATCGCTGGCTTCCGGACACTCTGGCAGGTAGCGCTTAAACCAGCAAATGTTCTTTCACAAGGAGACTCCATGGAATTGAACCAGGAATCATTGTCTCCTTATCTTGGGGGACAAATAGAAATTCGCGGTCGGCAGGGCAGAGCTATTCAGCGCGGACAGTTGTCTTCTTTTGTTTTTACCGATGAACAGCTGACTATTGTCTTAGCTTGGAATGCGCTGGCTGAAGACGGCAATAATTTCTTACCGCTTAATCGTCCAAAGTACTTTTGGGATTTGCGAATTTGCTACGCGCAAGTCGCAGCTGATCACCTGATTGTCAGTTTGCCCACCGGCGACCTGGCTACTTTTTTCCGAAAAGATCATTCATCAAATATTTTACCACCGAGGATAACATGCTGACTACAGAAACCTTCCAGGGTTTTATCGGAGGACAGGTGCAAGTTATCACCAGGAACTCCCCAGACAAGCACGCCACTCACCGTGCAGAAATCAAAGACATAGCTGTTACCAATGATGGTGTGCTGATTTTGAGCTATAATTGGTCAGCTTTTGGTCAGGGCCAAGGTAACAATGTTCACTGGGTATTTGAGGATCGCGATAGCGATCAATTCAACTTGGCTGACTTTGATCCTAACCCAGCCGTTAACGGCCACGTTTTGATGATCAAAAACAAGAAACAGAGCATTATCTTTTTCCCCTCGGGCTATGATGACTTACTCCCCAAAGAGAAGATCCATAATCCTGCCTCTTGAGTCTCCACGCACAGATTAAAACCGCTTCAGTCGCAGCCTATTGGGCTAGGCTTGAGCGGTTTTTTGTTTTTAACTTTTAATTGACAAACTTAAACCTTTGTGCTATACTGAAGATGTTTTAGTTAAAAGTATTCTAGTCCAATATTTTTAATTAGAATATTTTTAATTAAGTAACAAAAAACTATGCCACAAGGTACAGTTAAATGGTTCAACGTCACCAAAGGATTCGGTTTTATTGAACAGGAATCAGGTGAAGATTTGTTTGTCCATAAGTCAGCCGTCAAAGGCGGCGGATCCTTACAAGAAGGACAGAAAGTGGAATACGAAGTCGGTGAGGGACCAAAAGGACTTAACGCCATCAATGTTAAGCCTTTGTAGTTTGTCTATTTTTATTTGAAACAATAAAGTATAGTAAACTTCAAACCAAGAACCCCGTTAGGCGGGGTTTTTGTTTTGCAGTATAATAATACCAATGCTGGAGAAGAAGATAAAATTAGGACCGCTGGTTTTAACCTATAAATTAAACAGGCGAGCAGGTAATCGCCATTTGCGCTTAGCTATTAAGAAGAATGGGGATATTTTAGTATCAGCGCCTAAATATTTTCCGCTTTATTTAATCCAAAGGTTTATTAGTCAAAAACAGGAATGGTTATTGGCTAATTGGCAAAAAATCGCTAGCCAGCAAAGTATTTTTTCCCGCCGTTTTTCCTTAAGTGAGATTAAGAAATTAAAAGCTTTAACCGATACTTTGGTAAGAGAGCGTTTATTATTTTTTAATCAGTTCTATAATTTCAGCTATAGAAAAATTACTGTGCGCAACCAGTCAACCCGCTGGGGCAGTTGTTCTAAGAATAAGAACCTTAATTTTAACTGCCGCTTATGCTTATTACCCCCAGCCTTATCTGATTACATTATTGTCCATGAATTATGCCATTTGCAGGAAATGAATCATGGGCGGGGATTCTGGCAGCTGGTGGCCAGAACCATGCCGGACTACCGGAAAATCAGGGGAAAATTAAGGCAAATTTAATCTCATTTTTTTGTTTGATTTTCCTACCCAAGTCTGTTAAAATAAAATTGGTTTATTATTGTTTTTATACCGTCAAATTTAGACGGTTTTGTCATAATTAAATGCATAAATTTATGGCGGAAGAAAAATACATTCGTCCCTCCTGGGATGAATATTTTATGGAAGTGGCTAATGCCGTAGCTAAGCGCGCCACTTGCGACCGCGGCCGTTCCGGCTGCGTTATTGCCCGAGACAAGCAGATTGTGGTTACTGGTTATGTCGGTTCACCCAAAGGTTTTGCTCATTGCGATGAAGTCGGCCACCAGATGAAAACAGTGACTCATGAGGACGGACACACCAGCTCGCATTGCGTACGTACCATTCATGCTGAGCAGAATGCCATTGTCCAGGCTGCTCACTTAGGAATTTCCATCAATGAAGGTACTTTATATTGCAAGATGACTCCTTGCCGCGTTTGCGCCATGCTGATCATTAACTCCGGCATCAAGCGAGTGGTTTGCGAGAAAAAATACCATGCCGGTGAAGAGTCGGAAGCGATGTTTAAACAGTCTGGTGTGCAATTAGATTATTTTGACGCCAGCGTAGAAAATTATCCCAATCAATAATGACAGAAAAAAGAATCATTGGCATTACTGGCTTGCCGGCTTCCGGTAAAGGAGCAGCGGCCCAGTATCTTAAAGATAAGTATCAGGCGGTGACTTTCCGCTATTCTACTATTTTGCGGGATGTGATGGACAGATTGTATCTGCCGCATACCAGAGAGAATTTATCCGGTATTTCCACGGTCTTGCGGGAATTTTTCGGTCAGGATCTATTAGCTAAAGTTATTGCCCAGGATGTAGAAAAGTCTCCAGCCAGTTTAGTGGTAGTGGAAGGCATTCGTCGTTTGGAAGATATTAAATACCTTAAAGAAGTAGCTGGTTTTACTCTAGTAGGTATTGACGCAGATATGAAATTAAGATTTGAGCGGATCAAGCAAAGAGGTGAGAATGAGGATGATAAGAATAAGACTTGGGAGGAGTTTGTGGCTGAGCATCAGCTGGAAACAGAATTGACTATTTTGGATACTATGAAGATTGCTGATATCACCATGGATAATAATGGTGATTTGCCGGGCCTGTATGAGCAATTAGATAAATTAATAAAAAATTAATGAAGCAATATTTAGATTTATTGCGAAAGATCAGAGATGAAGGCGTCAGTAAGGAGGATCGTACTGGTGTTGGTACGCGCAGTATTTTTGGCGCACAAATTAGATTTGATTTATCCCGAGGCTTTCCCTTATTGACTACTAAAAAAGTTTTTTTGAAAGCAATTATTCATGAGTTGTTATGGTTTTTGCGGGGAGATACCAATATCCAATATCTGGTGAAGAATGATGTGAAGATTTGGAATGAATGGGCTTATGAGGATTATTTAAAGAAAAATAATTTACGTGAACAATTTCCCCGTTATTCTGAAAGCTGGCAAGCTGGTTTAGTAGATTTTGTGGTTAAAATGAAAGAAGATGATGCTTTTGCTAAAGCTTGGGGAGAGCTGGGCCCGATTTACGGTAAACAGTGGGTTAATTGGACTGGAATTAATGGAGAGAGTATTAACCAAGTTCAGGGAGTTATTGATTTAATTAAAACTGATCCGACTTCTAGACGCTTAATTATTTCCGGCTGGAATGTTGGTGAATTGCAGGAGCTAATTAGACAGCATCATAGCGCACCGCCGCCTTGTCATACTCTATTCCATTTTATGGTGATTGGAGATAAATTATCTTGTCAGCTTTACCAGCGGAGTGCTGATGTATTTTTAGGGGTGCCGTTTAACATTGCTTCTTATGCTTTGCTGACGATGATGATGGCGCAAGTAGTTGGTTTGCAGCCGGGTGAATTTATCCATACTTTCGGTGATGTTCATATTTACAATAATCATATTGAACAGGTGAATGAGCAGTTAAGTCGTGAGCCTAAGAGCTTACCTACTATGAAGATTAATCCTGAAGTTAAGGATATTTTTGCTTTTAAATTTGAAGATTTTACTTTAGAGAATTATGATCCGCATCCGGCGATTAAAGCGCCGATTGCTGTATAACTATGAAAATAAGTTTAATTGCTGCCGTAGATAAGAAAAGAGGAATTGGTAAACAAAACCAATTATTAGCTTATTTACCGGCTGATCTTAAGCATTTTAAGCAAATAACTTCTGGCCATGCGGTCGTTATGGGTTTTAATACTTATAAAAGCATTGGTAAGTTATTACCTAATCGTCTGAATATTGTTTTATCTAATCAGCCAGTGGAAGTTGAGGGATTCTTTACCGCTACTTCTTTGGAACAAGCAATAGATATTTTACAGCAGCATAAGGAATATGATCAGGAGGAGATTTTTATCATCGGTGGTGGGCAAGTTTATGCCCAAGCTATTAGCAAAGCAGATAAGCTTTATCTGACTTTAATTGATGCAGATTTAGGCGCAGATATTTTCTTCCCAGATTATTCTGAATTTAAGAATATAGTATCCAGTACTGAGGAGCAGGAAGAAAATGGTTTGCGTTTTAAATTTGTAGAACTGACTAAATAGATTATGGTATTGAAAGTCAAGAAATTATCTGCCCAAGCTATTTTGCCAGCTTACCAGCATCAAGGTGATGCAGCTTTGGATCTTTATGCGGCTGAAGATAAAATATTATTGCCAGGCAAAGTGGAGAATGTTTCTACCGGCATTGCTTTGGAAATTCCAGTTGGTATGGTTGGTAATATTCGAGACCGTAGCGGTTTAGCTGCCAAGCATGGTTTGCATACCTTAGCTGGCGTTGTGGATAGTAATTACCGGGGAGAGATTTTTGTGGTAATTATTAACCTAGGAACAGAGGATTACCAGATAAAAGTTGGAGATAGAATTGCCCAGATGTTAATTCAGCCAATAGAGCGGGTAGAAATTAAAGAAGCAGATAATTTAGCAGATTCAGATAGAGGTGAAAATCGTTTTGGCTCTTCTGGTTATTAAATAAAAAACTATGGAACATTTTCGCGGAGGATTTATTACAGTAATTACCGGACCCATGTTTGCCGGCAAGACTGAGGAGTTAATGCGGATGATGCGTCGGTGGCAGATTGCCCGCAAACAAGTGGTGGTATTCAAGCCGCAGCGGGATAATCGTTATTCCCAAGATCAGATTGTCACCCACAACGGTGAGAAGATTAATGCGGTTGTAGTTGGACAGGCTAAAGACCTTCTAACTTATTTACAGCAAGAGCAATACAGGGACGTGGAGATTATCGGAGTGGATGAAGTGCAATTTTTTGATGTTCTTGAATTGTTGCCAGTAGTGAAAGACTTAGCTAATCAAGGGAAAAAAGTAGTTATGGCCGCTTTGGATTTAGCGGCTTCTGGACAACCTTTTCCCGGCATGGCAGAGCTTTTAGTGGAAGCAGATGTAATTAAAAAGCTTCATGCCATTTGTTCAGTCTGCGGCAGCTTGGCTTCCCGCACTCATCGCTTGGGAGGATCCAAGGAATTAATTGAAGTCGGCGGCGCGGATAAATACCAGGCTTTATGCCGAGCTTGCTGGCATCAGTTTAATAAAAAATAGTCTTATGTTCGTAGTAGTTAATGGTTACGGCACACCCCAAGATATTTGGACAGATAATAATTACCACACTTATCTGATCCAAGTTTTTAATTTATTGTGGAAGAATTTTAAAAAGCAAAATATTGTTATCATTACTGCCGGAGGAAATACTGATATGATAAAGCCTTACCGTAAAACAGAAGCAGGAGAAATGGCTAAATGGTTTAAATTAAAGATTAAAGAAAGAGGTTTGACTGTTAAGTGGAAAATTAAAATCTGTGCCACGGAGCTAAGTGCTTTAGAAAATATGCTGGCTATTAAGTCTTTAATTGGTAATAAGCCGTTATGGTATTTTTGTGAGCAAACCAGGGAAATTAAAATGAGGGCTTTGGCTAGGAAAATTTTTAGCCAACAGGCCAAAGTTATTCCTATAGAATTTGATGCTTCGCCAGCCAGATATGATGATGACATCAGAAAGTCTTTGGAAAAAGAAGATTTGCAATATAGTTTATTGGCGTTGGAAGACAAGCAGTGGCGGCGGGTGTTTAAAAAATATAGCCAGGAAAAAATCAGAATTTTAAGAAATTTGCCACCAGGGAAAAGGAGATTAGCTACAGACAGGATTGCTCGGGATTTAAAACGGGAGTTTTATAGAAATTACCGCCAATATTAATTTTATGATAAAATTAGATTATGCAGACAGGTAAGTTTATTGTTTTTGAAGGAGGAGATAAATCCGGGAAAACCACCCAGATTGATTTACTGAAAGGTTTTTTGGAGTCTCAAGGTTTAGCAGTGCTAATGACAAGAGAACCGGGCGGTGATCATACCACGATTTCGGAAAAAATCAGGGAAATTATTCTAGATAAAGAGCATTTGGAAATGCATCCGCGCACCGAGCTTTTGCTTTATCTGGCTTCCCGGGCTCAGCATGTTGAGCAGGTAATTAAGCCGGCCTTGTCTTTAGGCAAGATAGTGCTCTGCGATCGCTTTGATGGCTCCACCTTTGCTTATCAAGGAGCAGCCAGGCATTTGGATTTAGCTAATATCAAATTATTAAATGACTGGGCTAAGGATAATCTAAAGCCCGATCTGGTAATTTATCTGGATGTGACTGTAGAACAGGCGGCGCAAAGAAGGCGGGAAGAAAAACAGGATAGGCTGGATAATGAAACGGAAGAGTTTCACCACCAGGTAAGAGAGGGCTATTTGCAGCAGGCTAAGGAAAATAATAATTGGGCAGTAGTTAACGGCTTCGGGGATATCCAGTCCATAGCTGAAGAAATTAAAAAAGTAGTCAGTGAATTATTGGCAAAATGACTTTTGAAACAATCATCGGTTTAGAAATACATTTGCAGCTCAAGACTAAGAGTAAGATGTTTTGTGCCTGTTCTAATTTGTCGGACAACCAGCCGCCGAATACTTTAGTTTGTCCAATTTGTCTTGGCCATCCGGGAACTTTGCCGACGGTCAATGAAGAGGCGGTAAAGCAAGGTATGGCGATGGCTTTGGCTTTAAATTGCCGTATTAATATTCATTCCAAGTTTGACCGCAAGAATTATTTTTATCCCGATCTTCCCAAGGGCTACCAGATTTCCCAATTTGACGAACCATTGGCCGAAGACGGTTATTTAATGCTGCAGAGTAATAGCCATAAGACTAAGATTGGCATTGAGCGCTTGCATTTGGAAGAGGATGCTGCTAAGAATATCCATCGCCAAGATAAGACTTTGGTAGATTTTAACCGTGGCGGTACACCTTTGGCAGAAATTGTGACCAAAGCGGATTTTCGCAGTCCTCAGGAAGCTAGGGATTTTTTGCAGGAGTTGAGATTAATTGCCAGGTATCTGGAAGTATCCGATGCGGATATGGAAAAAGGGCAAATGCGCTGTGATGCTAATATTTCTTTGCGACCCAATGGAGATAATAGGTATTATCCCAAAACAGAAATAAAGAATTTAAATTCTTTCCGTTCCGTGTTTAAAGCTTTGGAATATGAAGTTAAACGGCAGCGCGAGCTTTGGGAAAAGAGCAATCCGCCGCAATTTACGGAAACCCGCGGCTGGGATGATAATGAAGAAATCACTGTTGAGCAGCGTAGCAAGGAAGGTTCTAGCGACTACCGTTATTTTCCCGAACCGGATTTGCCGCCTTTAGACATTGATCCAGAAACTATTAAAGAAGTTAAATTGTCTTTGCCGGAGTTGCCGGATCAGCGGAGAGCGCGCTTAGCTGAAGAATATGGCTTAAACATAGATGATGTTAATGTTTTGGTAAATAACAAAATCTGGTCGGATTTTTACGAGGCAGTAATGTCAGAATTGCGCGCTTGGCTTTTTAAAGCCGATGGAGCTAAATTAGGTTCCAAGGCTGCGCAATTATGGCAGGAGAATCGTAAGAAGATAGCTAAATTAGCTCATGGCTGGTTAACCAGCGAATTGTTTAAATTATTGCCTACGGATTGGCATTTTTCTGAATTAAAGATTACCCCGGAAAATATGGCGGAATTTTTAAGCTTAATATACTACCAGAAAATCAATAGCACGGCTGCCCAGAAGATATTAGCTGAAATGTTTGTTTCCGGTGATGACCCTTCGCATTTGGTGGAAAAACTCAATCTTGGACAAATTGAAGATCTTAGCACCTTGGAGGATCTAGTGATTAAGGTAGTAATGATGCATCCGGAGCAAGCAGAGCAGTATAGACAGGGTAAAGAAGCTTTATTGAAATTTTTTGTCGGCAAAGTGATGGCGGAGAGCGGCGGCAAGGCTAACCCAGCCAAGGTGGAGGAGATTTTAAAAAAGAAATTGCAATAAAAATACCCCGATTATTTTCGGGGTATTTTTAGTCTATAAACTGCTTAATTAATTTTTTGCTGGCAGTTAAAGTTGGATTCCAGTGTATTTTTATCCCTTGCCTTTCCATTCTTCTTAGCCAAGTCATTTGTCTTTTAGCATAACGATGAATAGCAGTCTGTAAATTAATTACCATTTCCTGGTAATTTATTTTATTTTGCAAATATAAGCTAATCCATTTATATTCTAAACCAAAACTTTCCAACTTTTGCCAAGATAATAATTTATGCAATTTAGAAACCTCCCCAACTAACCCTTGTTTTAATCTGGTTTTTAATCTGGCATTTATTTTTTTATCCAGTTGTTCTTTAGGCAGAGACAGTCCTAATATTAAGCAATCATATTTAGGCTGTTTTTTAAAGTCAATATTTTGGTTAATAGCAGTTATTTCTAAATATCTAATTAATCTTCTTTTATTCCGCCAATCGCTTTGATTGAGATTAAGTTTATTTTTTTTAGCTAAAGCTTGTAATTGAGATAGGCTGTTTTTCTCCAAGGCTATTCTTAAAGAATAATCAGGCTTAACTGCCGGCAAGAGCCACCCCTCAATAATTGCCTGCAAGTAAAGTCCCGTGCCGCCGACTAGTAAAGGTAATTTGCCTAAGTGGTGAATTTTGTTAATTGTCCGATAGGCTTTAGCTTGGAATTCTGCTAAGGAAAATTGCTGTTTAGGGGATTTAATGTCTATGAGGTGGTAAGGAATATTCTGGTATTCTTCTAAATCTTTGCCTGTGCCTAAGTCCATTTGTTTATATACTTGGCGGGAATCGGCAGAAACTATTTCAGCATTAAAAATTTTAGCTAATTTAACAGCAAATTTTGTCTTACCGGTGGCAGTTGGGCCTAAAATAATAACAATTTTTTTTCTTTTAACCATTGACATAATTTGTTTTTTTTGGTATCTTTGGGAAAATTTTGTTCTTCACATCAGGGAGTATAACATGGCAACCGTTACTACAACAACCAAAAGAAAATTGGCAGTGGTCGGGCCATATCCCGACCAAAACTTGCATCTAGCAAATTTGTTCCGGACTAAACGGCCACAGGATGATGACAGTTTCTCAACGGTCATGGTTCATGATTTGTCTGATCCCAATGGCTTAGCGCATATTCTGGAGGAGTTGGGCATTAACAATTTGGTGATCCTTTGTTCTTTGCCGGACTGGCCGTTATTGGCTTTTGTGGATTTTGCTATTAAGTTTTTGCAGCTACCACCGCAGAATATTTTCTGCATCATTGTTGACGGAGATGATCCGGAGACTGCCAGCCGGCTGGAAGCCTTGGGCGTTAGGCAAGTGTCTATTGCCGATTGGCAAACAGTACTTGACCATTTGCAGATGTCAGTTGTTTAAAAAGCGTTCCCTTCTTAGGAACGCTTTTTTCTTTATCTAATTGCTGGCACTGGCATTATATGGGCGGATTTGCGGCAGGGGTTTAGCAGGAAGTTCTTCTTTAAGTTCTGGTTTAAACTCTTGTTCCTTGTCTAATAACTCTTTTTTTAGAACTGGACGATTAATGGTTTCTAATTCTTTTTTTAGTTCTTCCAGCTTTTTTTCATCCCCAGCATTTTTTATTTTTTCTTTGATCATCAACTGCTGTTTTTCGTCAATTTCTTTTACCTTCTCTCTCAAAGCTGGTAAATCATCTTTAATCTTATCTAAAATAATTACTCTAGCAGCATTAGCTTCTTGGGAGAAATTATCTTCCAAGAATTTTTTTCTGCCTGCTTCATCTAGATTTTCCAGGTTATTTTTTATCTTTTCCAATTGCTCTTCTTTTATTTTTTCTAAGCGATCCCATAGTTCTTTTAGATTATCATCGGTTTGTAAGCGATTGATGATCTCCGTTTTTTTAATATCATCTATGGGTAATGTTTTTAGGTATTTTTCCAGTTTATCCTGATCTTCTGTTTGGAGATTTTGTATTCTTTCTTTTAGTTTAGCTTCTGCCGCTTGCGTTGCTTCAGTTATCTTTTCTTTGGCGTCTGCCGGTAAATCTGATGACATTTCCTGCAGAGTGGCCATAATCTGGAGATTTTTAAACTTACTGCCTTGATTATTATTATCTACTGCTTCTTTTAATCTGGCGGCAAAATCTTCCGAATGATTCTCATACCAATTTTGCAGCGCCTCTTTTTTGGCAGTAAGTAAAGTTTCTTTAGCCTGTTCTGGGGCGCTGGAGATTAACTTCTGGAAAACTTCCTGATGTTTTAATTGGTTGTCTGCCAGCTTTTCCAATAGCTGTTCTTTTTTATCTGCTGGTACCTTTTTTAGTTTTTCTTCTAAAACAGCAGTATGCTTTTGGTAATTAGCCAAGGCTTTTTCCAGCTTCTTTTTACTCTCCTCATTATTAGTGTTTCCCGCCAGCTTTTTAGCGGCTAATAATTCCAAATTAGCCTGTTTCAGTTTTAATTCCGCTTTGGTCGGATCATTGGCAAAAAAACTTTTGGTATTGATTTTTACATTGCTCCACCAGTGGCCAAAAGTCCCCGGCAGCTTAACTTGCTCTTCGGTTAAATCCAAGTCAGTAGCCGTGATTTCATCGGCGCTTAATTCCGCGGCAATCTCCTGATTTACTGTTTCTTGCGCTTGCGCAGACTGGCTGATTATTAAAGCCAGTAGGAAAGATAAGGCGATTATTTTTTTCATAATGTTAAAAATTAATTGTGGCAAGATTATTATACCACTTTTTGAGAAAATTTACTTGAGGAGCTTTAGTTTTCTTTTTTTCACCTCATTTTTTACTTGGCGGATAAAATCTGCTTTGGCAATGTTTAATAGATCATTACTGCCTCGTACGCGTACAGATAGAGCAGAGCAGTTCATTTCCTTGTCGCCAATTACCAGCACATAAGGAATCTTGTCTTTGGCGCTTTTGCGTATTTTATTGCCCAAAGTCTCACTGGAGTCGTCAACAGCTATTCTTAATCCAGCTTTAGCAAATTCTTGAGCTAAGCCGTGGGCAAACTCTCCATGGCTGGAATTGACAGTTAAGATTTTTATTTGCACAGGAGCCAGCCAAGTAGGGAAATTGCCTCCTAAGTGCTCAATGAGGACAGACATGAATCTTTCCAAAGATCCGGCAATAGCAGCATGGATCATGACAATCCTTTCTTCTTCACCTTTCTCATTAATGCAGTGCAGGTTAAAGCTGTCCGGCATACTGCGGTCAATTTGGATAGTAGCAACCTGCCATTCGCGTCCCAAAGAGTCATGGCTTAAGAAGTCTATCTTTGGTCCATAGAAAGCTGCTTCACCTAAGGCTTCGGTAAACTTAACTTTCTTTTGCTGGATAATATTTCTTAACTGTTCTTCCGATCTTAACCATAATTCTTCACTACCTTTGTATTTTTCCGGCTGTTTTGGATCCCGCAAAGATAAGCGAACTTTTAATTTGAAGCCAGTTTGTTTGTAAAAAGCCTGGATAATATCCCAGATTTTTAAAGCTTCTTCTGTGGTTTGGGACTCACGGCAGAAAACATGGGCATCGTCCTGGGTAAAGGAGCGTAGGCGGCTTAAGCCGGAAAGTTCCCCAGTCTGCTCATCCCGGTAGCACATGGTAGTATTAGCATAGCGCTGGGGCATATCCCGGTAGCTCCACTTATTGCGGTCAAAAATCTGGGTATGGAAGGGGCAGTTCATGGGCTTGAGAGCAAATAAGTGGCCTTCGCGGGACTGGCATTTGAATAATTCATCGGAAAATTTATCCCAATGCCCGGAAGTGACAAATAAGTCTTTTTTGGTAATATGGGGAATTTCTACTTTTTGGTAGCCATGCACTTTTCTTAATTCCCAGACAAAATTGTCTATTTGTTCGCGGATGATCATGCCATGAGGAGTCCATAAAGGCAGGCCAGGTCCTACTAAGTCGGAAAAAGTGAATAAGTCCAATTCTTTGCCAAGCTTGCGGTGATCCCGCTCTTTGGCTTGCTCCATTATAGTCAAGTATTTTTCTAATTCTTCTTTAGTGGCAAAAGCTACGCCGTAAATACGGGTAAGCATTTCCCTTTTTTCATCACCTCGCCAATAGGCACCGGCTACGCTGATTAATTTAAAGGCTTCAGTGTTAATTTCCGTTGTTGCTTTGACATGCGGTCCGCGGCAGAGATCATTAAAGCTGCCGGAGGAGTAGAAACTAATAGTTTCATCGTCAGGCAAATCGTTAATTAGCTCGGTCTTGAATGGCTGGTTCTGCTCTTTGGTTATGTCCAAGGCTTTGGCTCGCGGTACTACCTTTTTCTTAAATTCAATATTTTGTTTTACTATTTCCCGCATAATGTTTTCTAAAGCCGGCAGATCGGCATCGGAGATTTTAGCCGGTAGCAGGAAATCGTAATAGAAGCCGTTATCGATTACCGGGCCGATTGCTAATTTGGCTTCGGGAAATTTTTTAAGCACAGCCATGGCCAGCACATGGGCTAACGAGTGGCGGATTTTGAATATTTTATCTTGTTTCATAAAGTTTTAATCCAATTATTTAATATTTCTTTAATTTCTTTTAAGTGTTTTTCTTCCCGAAAAGTATGGGGAGCTCCTTTTATTATATGCAATTCTTTTGGTCCGGGCAGTTTGTCAAATAATATTTGTTGATGTGCCAAAGGCGTAGCGTCATCCTGATCACCGACTATTAATATTATTGGCATAATCAGCTTATCTACCTTAGTCAACAAATCATACTTTAATCTATCTTCCATATGTGACCAGGGCAGTTTTTTAAATACACCAGGTTTACCGCGACTTTCCGTAATTTGCCAGCCGGTTTGTTTCCAATGATCTAATTCTTCTTGGGTGTAAGTCTGAAAACTAAGTTCTCCGGAAACCACTGTAGATATGGGAGCAATAGCCTTTACTTCTTGAGGGTGGTTTTCCGCATATAACAGAGAACAACCAGCTCCCAAACTATGTCCTACTAAAATAAACGGTTCTTGATACCATTTTTGAGTTTTAGTCCAAGTAATCACATCTTCCAAGTCTTCGTAGTAATTAGTGACCGTAGCCTCTTCCATCTTACCTTCACTTTCACCAATAGTGTCAGCAGCGTCAAAGCGGATGGTGGTATAGCTATTTTCTAGAAAAGTTTCAGCGAACATAGCAATATGCTCTTGTTCTTTAAAGCCGCCTAAGCCGTGCATGATAATCGCTAAGCCACGGGGATTAACTGGCTGTTCTATAATTACTGCTAATTTTTGGTTTTTGCGGTTGTTGATAAACTCTTTCATATTTTTAAAATAAAAAAACCAAGATTATTATCTTGGGACCTAAGTTTTTAGGCGGTTCCACCCAAGTTGCCTAGTAAATACAGCATACTAAACCACTTTATTGATTAATTTGTCCGCTTAACTTAGCCAAAGAGGTAAATCCGCTAAAAACGGATACAGAATAGTTGGTAGCTATTCCAATCATTAAGCATAGTTATTATATGAGCAATGGCAGAAAATGTCAAAGTTATTTATTCGATAATAATATGATCTTTAAGCTTAGGTACGGTTTTAATCCAGAAAGGAAAGAATTTAACTTCACTAGATTCAATATTGAATTGCTGCAAATATTCGCGGATGTCGTTTTCAGTTTTACCGATTAACTCATCTTTATTGATTTTTAGCAAATGCTGGCTGGACATTACCTGACCATCGAGTTTTACTTCAATAATCGCTCGACCTTGCTCTGGATACATTTCTAAGATTTGATAATGGAATGTCCCAGGAACAAGGTTAGTTAGTTTTTGATTACTTTCCAAATCATCCTGGAATTTTTTTTCCGCAATAGCTTGTAAGTCAGCAGGGGAGAAGACTAGACCATAGAGAGTTACTTTCTGCTTTAAGCTGGTTTCTGCTGTTTCTTCGCCGACAGCGGAAGATTCCAGAGTTTCATAATTGGCAAATATTTGTTCTTTACCAATTTGCAGATTCTTAGCCAGCAGTTCATTAAAAGCAGTCAGTCCTTGGTTAATAGCTTCGGTGGCTAATTTTTCTTGGGCTGCTGCTAAGGTATCTTCTGTCACTTGGTAAATTGGCTCGCTGGCTAAGCTAAAACCTTTGGTTTCAGCATAAATCTTGTCTTGCAAGCCTGACCATAGTCCGGGAATAGTAAGCTTAGTCTCACCAATAATATACTGTTCTCCTTCCTCATCGGCTTGCGCCCATACTTCTACGCTGCTGCCAGCTGGTACGGTTACCCCAGTTTGAATGCGGTAAAGCTTGTTATCTGGAGTTAAAAGCCTGGTGGTGGCTACTAATGGCTGATTTTGGGAATAATTATTAATAATAGTCACATAACCCCCAGCTTTAGTGGCTGATTTAGCTTCAGGCTCGGTTGGCACTGTTGTAGTTAATTCCAGTTCTTTGGTGATTATTTTTCCTAGAATATTTTCTGTAGTAGCTTCCAAAGAGTTTTCCGGCAGCATTTCCACTAAACCGCTGTAGCTTTCAGTAGTGGTGGGGGAAACTACTTTAATAGTTACCTTAGCTAAAGCAAAATGGAGAATAACAAAAATAGCTACAATTGTCAGGAACATAAAGAAGCCGACGATTTTTGTATAGATTCCAGTTTTATTTTTTGGTTTCTGCCGATTAACCATTAAGGTTATTATACCTAATTATTCTCAAGTTTCCAAGCTTCTTGCCCTATTAGCAAGCTTATTTTATCCAGTAATTTTTTATCTGGCAGTACTTTTAGGTCAGTTTTTACCCGCCGTTGATGGCCGTTGTTGATGATTAAATAAACGGGAGTCAAGCCCGGATATTCTTCCAAGGCCTCTTTGAGTGTTTGCATATTTTCTTTATTGAATCCTTCCGGCAGGTTTAAGGATAGGCGGTTGGTGGAAAAAGATTCTTTAGTCAATTCTTGGATTTTAGCAGTAGTAAGCTCTTGGGCGTTTTCCGCTAAAATTTTAGGCTGTCCGTCTTTGCTGGATACTTTGCCATTAACAACTACCATTTTTTCATCCTGCCATAGGCCATGAGTGTTTTCCAAAACTTTGGGGAATACCAACACCTCTACATTGCTGGTGGAATCTTCAATAGTGACAAAAAACATGGTTTTGCCGTTGTGGGTGATTATTTTCTGGATATTGGTGATGATGCCGGCAACTTTCACTGTCTTATCTTCTAAGTTTTTTAACTCATTAAGAGCGGTTATCTGTTTTTTAAGCAGCGGTAAGTAGTCTTTAAACGGATGGTCGCTTAAATACAGACCTAATAATTCTTTTTCCCAGGAAAGTTTCTGATTTATTGAAACCGGAGGGAAATCGTCCAGTTTCAAGTTAAAGACGGGCTGGGCTAAGGGTAGATCGGCAAATAAATTGCTTTGGCCGGATTTTAATTCTGTCTGATTTTTTTTATTGAATTGTAGCAGCTTGTCTAAATTGCCTAAAGCTTGACCGCGTTCGATAAAGCGGTCAAAAGCCCCAGATTTAATTAAACTCTCCAGCGATTTGCGGTTAAGATCCTTATCCGTAATGCGATTAAGAAAATCTTCCAGAGATTGGTAAGGGCCATTGGCTTTTCTCTCCTCAATAATCTCTCTGGCAATATGATGGCCGACATTCTTAATGGCGTTAAGGCCAAAGCGGATTTTTCCTAAAACATGCTCTTGCTGGCTGGGTACGACGGCAAAAGTAGCAAAGCTTTCATTAACATCCGGTGGTAAAACTTCCATGTCCATTTTCCGGCATTCATTGATTTCAATAGTGACGCGGTCGATATTATCCTGGTCGGAACTAAGTAAAGCCGCCATAAAAGCTTCCGGATAATTAGCTTTCATATAGGCGGTTTGGTAGGCGATCATGGCATAGCAGGCAGCGTGGGCGCGGTTGAATCCATAACGGGCAAAGGGGATGATAAATTCCCAGATCTGCTGGGCAGTGTGCTGGTCAATGCCGTGATTAACCATGCCTTTAACCAAAGCTTCTTCCTGCTCATCCAGCAGTTTTTTAATTTTCTTGCCTACTGCTTTGCGCAGCACATCAGCTTGGCCATAGCTGAAACCAGCTAGGTCTCGGGCAATTTGCATGATTTGCTCCTGGTAAATGGCAATGCCGTAAGTATTCTGCAAAATAGGTTCTAATTTTGGATGTAAGTAAGTGGGTTTGGTTTTGCCGTGCTTGCGGTTGATAAAATCCGGGATGAATTCCATCGGTCCTGGGCGATAAAGTGAAACCATGGCGATAATATCTTCCAATTCACTGGGTTTTAATAGTTTTAAATATCTTTTCATGCCGCCAGATTCCAATTGGAATACGCCGGTAGTATCTCCCTTTTTTAACAAGGCGAAAGTTTTTTTGTCTGCCAAGGGAAGATGGTCTAGGTCTATTTTCACTCCCTTAGTCTTATTAACGATTTTAATGCTCTGTTCTAAGACGGTTAGGTTTTTTAACCCTAAGAAATCCATTTTTAACAAGCCCAAGTCTTCTACTGGATGCAGGGAATATTCCGAGATAATAGTCTTGTCATCGCCGCTGGCATACTGCAGCGGAGCATATTCCGTCAGCGGATCTTTAGTAATTAACACCCCGCAGGCATGGACAGAGGAGTGGCGGGCTAGCCCTTCAACCTTTTTAGCCATATCCAGCAGACGCTGCGCTTCCGCATCTTCTTCATAAACTTTTTTTAGCTCTTCTACAGTCTCCAAAGCTTCTTTCAAGGAAGTGAACATGGGAATCATTTTCGCCAGCTGGTCGCAATACATATAGCTGAAGCCCATGACACGGCCAACGTCCCTGACAGCAGCTCTGGCGGCCATGGTTCCAAAAGTAATAATCTGGGCTACATGGTCTTTGCCGTATTTTTTTTCTACATAGTCAATTACCTCATTCCTTCTTTCATCGGCAAAATCCAAGTCAATATCTGGCATGGAAATTCTTTCCGGATTAAGGAAACGCTCAAACAATAGATTGTATTTTAAGGGGTCAATATTGGTGATGCCGATTAAATAAGAAACTAAAGAACCGGCCGCTGAACCGCGTCCAGGCCCGACGATAATGTGCTGATCTTTTGCCCAATTGACAAAATCCTGGACGATTAAGAAATAAGCGGCAAAGCCGGTTTTGGCAATTACTGACAATTCATACTGCAGCCTTTCGGTTATTTCTTGAGGAGTATTTTCCGGACTGAGGTTAAAGCGGCTTTTAAGACCATTAAGGCAGAGTTGCTCCAAATATTGTTCAGCGGTCACTCCGTTAGGTAGGGAATATTGTGGCAACTGGATTACTCCCAATTCAATCTCCACATTGCAGCGGTCAGCAATTTTTTGGGTATTATCTATAGCTTCCGGAGTGTCAGGAAACAGTTCCCGCATAGTGTTTTCCGGCAGCAGGGCATAATTTTCTCCCAAATAGCTCAGGCGATCTTTATCTGACTGTTTTTGCTTGGTTTGGATGCAAAGCAATACATCATGCGCCTGATCATCCTCGGGATTGAGATAATGAACATCATTAGTGGCAATGAGCGGCAAAGAGTATTGTTTGGCTAATTTTTTTAATTCCTCATTGACTATTTTTTGTTCAGGAAAATTGCGATGCTGAATTTCCAGGCAGACATTATCTGTCCCGAAGATATCTATGAGCGTCTGAAGATTTTGTTCGGTCTGTTGTTTGTTGCCAGATAAGATATGGCGCGCTAAAGGACCGGCCAAGCAAGCAGTGCTGGCAATTAAGCCTTGCTGGTATTGTTTTAAAGTTGCCCAGTCAACGCGGGGCTTGTAGTAAAAGCCGTTCAAATGAGCAAGGGATACCAGTTTTAACAGATTTTTATAGCCTTGATTGTCTTTAGCCAGTAGCAGTAGATGATAAGGCTTTTCCTTGCTGTGGCGGTCTTGCAGATTTTCCACCACATAAGCTTCCACTCCGATAATCGGTTTGATGCCGGCATTGACGCATTTTTGGTAGAATTCAATGACGCCATACATTACACCGTGATCGGTTAACGCCAAAGCATTAGCTCCTTGTTCCTTGGCTTTAGCCACCAGACCGTCAATGGTGCTTAAACCGTCAAGTAAGCTGTAATGGGAGTGAGTGTGGAGATGGACAAACATTGATAAATGACTATTTAAAGTTAATAATAAAACCCCGCAAGAAAATTTTTGTTTTGGGGTTTGGCAGCTACTTTCAGCGCTGACCTAGATTTTTATTTTTGCTTTTTATTTTTTTCGGGAAGATTTCTGATTTTTGTTGAAGTATTCAAAAATCTGCTGGGCGCTTTTAGCTAGAATAGTCAGATAAGTGCCGGCGGAATCCGCTTTATCTTTTAATTTCTTTACCAGTTGATTAACTCCTTCCACCATATTTTGCACGGCTGACATTGTCCGGTTGACATTGCGGATCATAGTTGCCATCTGGTAGAAGAGATAAGATAAGAAAGCGGCTACCAGCAGGATGGATATTCCCGAAAGCAAATTAAAGATATCTTTTGAAGTTTCCCACATATTTTATTTTTATTTTTTGCTCTTAAACGATTATTTTTTAACAAGGTTATTATAACATAAATTTTTATCTGGCAAAAGCTCGTAATTTTAGCAGCCAGGTAGATTTATTGTTAAGTTTGGGTTATAATATGTTTATTATGAATGAATTTCAGCCAATTAGTGACAAAGACTTAAAGAGGGGATATTGGTGGATTACTCATCGTCAAACTGCCCGCAGAATTTTTCTTGGTTTTTTTGTAGGAATCTTAGCGATTTTGCTGTTTTTTTTGGCAGCCAATATTTTTAAGTTATTCAACCAAAGCAGTTGGCAGAGTAAAGCTGCTGCTTTATCTCCCGATGTTAATTGGCAGAGCTGGCATCTTGAACATCAGCCGCAGACTTTACAGATTAGCCGGCCTCAGTGGTTTGCCGTCGGTGCTGGTCGCTACAATCTAGTAGCGTTTATTAAGAATCCTAATCCTGACTGGCTGGTTAAATCTTTTGAATATAACTTTGTCGTTAACGGCCAACCATTGGCAACGGAAATCGGTTGGTTGATGCCTAATGATGACAAGATGATTTTGCAACTAGGCTATGAGAATGTTTCCGGTCTAAAAAGTTTGGAAATAAAATTAAATGACAATATTAAGTGGCAGCGGGCAGATGCTTCCTTGCCGGCGATTGCCTGGGAAATTACGGATTTGAAGTTTGAACCGGCCACTACTCAGGAAATTGACGGTGAGCAGATTAAATTAGATCCACGCCTTACTTGGCGGGTAAGAAATTTGAGCTTATATAATTTCTGGCAGGTGAATTTCCAGGTAGCTTTGTATAACCGAGATCAGTTGGTGGCGGTTAATTTAGCCAAGGCCACGGATTTTAATTCTCTGACCACTAAGGAATTAACCGCTGTTTGGCTGAATAATCTGCCCCGCGTTACCACTTACCAAGTAATTCCAGACGTAAATTGGTTGGATCAGGATAATTTCAAGCAGGTGGAAATTCCTCTGCGTGTTGATGAAAGATTGGAGCCATGAGACCGTTCATTTCCGCTTGGCAAAAATTGGATTGGGCACTATTGTTGGCAGTTCTGATTTTATTAATCCTCAGCATCAGCGTTTTATACAGTTTAAGTCTCAATACTGAAGATACCAGTTTCGTAGTATTTAAAAAACAGATTGTTTTTGCTTTAAGCGGATTAGTCTTATTTTTTTTAGCCGCTAAAATTAATTACCAATTTTGGTTTACTTATAGTAAGCTTATTTTTATTTTCTTCGTTCTGATTTTAGCAATTCTAATTATTGTCGGTACGGCAGTGCGCGGTACTACTGGCTGGTTGACCTTAGGACCGTTGACTATTCAGCCGGTGGAATTTGCCAAGATTGCCTTAGTTATTATCCTGGCTAAGTATTTTTCCGACCACGCGGCAGATTTCAAGCGCTGGCGGCATATTATTGTTTCCGGCTTACTGACTTTTATTTTTGTCGCCCTGGTTATTTTGCAGCCTGACCTAGGTTCCGCCTTGGTATTATTAGGCACTTGGGTAGTGATGTTATTGTTTACCGGTATTAGCAAGCAGCATTTTTTCTGGCTGTCCGGAATTTTCATTGCCGTTTCTTTAGCCAGTTGGTTTTGGCTTTTAAAAGAATACCAGAAATTTAGAATTTTGACTTTTATTAATCCCAGTCTGGATCCGCAAGGACAGGGTTATAATGTAATTCAGTCTATTATAGCAGTGGGCAGCGGGCAATTATTTGGCCGGGGATTGGCTTTGGGCTCACAAAGCAATCTGCGTTTTCTGCCGGAGCCGGGAACTGATTTTATCTTTGCCGTTATTTCCGAATACTTGGGTTTAGTGGGCGTGACGGTTTTATTATTTTTATTCGGTTTCCTGTTTTACCGTTTGTTTTTAATTATGCGCCGGGCGCAGGATAATTTCGGCTCCTATTTAGTTTTGGGTTTTTTGGCCATGCTGCTGGTCCAGATTTTTATTAATATCGGGATGAATATGGGCATTTCTCCGGTGACCGGCATTCCTTTGCCTTTGGTCTCGGCTGGCGGTAGTTCCCTTTGGGCGACGATGATTGCCCTGGGCATTGTCCAGAATATTAGGATTAGGAACAGTTAATTTTAGCTATTAATAACCAGGGAGTAGATATCTTGACTCTTTTTTCTTTTTATGATTAAATAGACGCACTATTATTGAATATTAATTCCCAAGAGAAACATATGAATTTCTTACTTGAAGCTAAAACTAGAGAAATCGGTACTGGCAGCGATCTGTCTGCTTTAAAAGGCGAAGGTCAAGTTCCGGGCGTAATTTACGGTCCTAAAGAAAAACCGCAAGCCTTAGCCGTGCGCTATAATGACCTCATTAAAGTATTAAACGGCGCTGGTACTAGCAATATTATTAATTTAAAGCTGGATGACCAGGATTTGCGGGTGATTGTCCGGGATTACCAGCAGGATCCGCTGTCGGATAAAGTAATCCATGTGGATTTTTTGCATATTGCGGATGATCAGCCAGTGATGACCAAGGTGCCGTTGAAATTTGTTGGAGAATCTTTAGGTGTCAAAGAGCATGGTGGAAAGCTGGATATTAAGAATAATCAGGTGAAGGTAAAATGCTTACCGCTAGATTTGCCAGCGGTTATTGAAGTTGACATTTCCGGTTTAATTGATTTAAACCAAACCATTTCCATCAAAGATTTAGCGGTTTCAGAAAAAGTAGCGATTTTAAATAATCCCAATGATCCGGTGGTTTCAGTAATTGTTCCTAAGAAATTGGATTTGGGCGAACAAGCTGCTGCCCCGACCGTAGCTGCTCCAGCTGAAGGTGAAGCTCCGGCAGAGGAAGCTAAGGAAGAAACAGCCGAAAAGAAAGAGGAGTAATTTCTCTTTCGCCTTAAGACTAAAACAAAAAATAAACATTCAATACTTCATGTTGAATTTTAAATTAAGAAAAATTTGGCCAATAACTGTCATAGCCGTGGCAGTTATTTTGCTTGGCGCTGGCTTGGTTAATTATTTTTTTTCAGTTGATAATAGCCAAGATGAAGTTGTTAATTTAGATGAAGCAGTAGATAAGAATCGCCATCCTTTAACTGGGCTAATTATTGAAGAAGAATTGAATAATTTTTTTCCAGTAGCAGTAATGTTGGATAATGCCGCTGATATTCCGCCCCAAGCCGGCTTAGCGGAAGCAGTGGTGGTTTATGAAGCCTTGGCGGAAAGCAATATTACCAGGCTGTTGGCAGTTTTTGACAGCCAAGCTAAGCTGGTCAAAGTCGGTCCAGTTAGATCAGCTCGGAATTATTTTATGGACTGGGCTGAAGAATATCGCGGACTGTTTATGCATGTGGGCGGTAGTCCTCAAGCTTTGGCGGTTATTGATGATTATGATTTTACCAATATTGATGAAATGGGCGCCAGTGGCATTTATTTTTTCCGTGACGATAAGTTATCTGCTCCGCACAATGTTTTTACCAATAGCAGTAACATTCTCCGAGCCGGTGAAATGAAAAAAGTTAATAACATTTCCTCGGAATTTAAGCAGTGGAATTTTGTTGACGATTTGGCAGTAGGGGAAATTAAGAATTTTAGCATTAATTTTTCCACTGAGTTATACCAGGTATCTTGGCGATTTAATGAAGCATTGTCTGTTTACCAGCGTTGGCAGCAGGAAGCTAAAGATATTGATGCTGATGGTAATAGCCTAGTAGCGGATAATGTTATTGTGCAGATTGTTCCCAGCACTTTAATTGATGCTGAACGCCGGGCTATGGAGACTAAGCAGGGTGGAGAGGTGTTTGTGTTTAATAAAGGGGGGCAACAAACTGGGAAATGGGAATACCGCGACCAACGGACTATTTTTTTAGACAGCAACCAGCAGGAATTAAAATTAGTGCCAGGCAAAACCTGGATTGCCATAATTGATGATCCAGCCAAATTGATTATTGAATAGCGTGTTCAAACCGCTTAAATAGCGGTTTTTTGATTGACAAAAAGACAAAAAAGAGTTTAGATAACAAGGATAATTGTTATTTGCACAAAAGGAATAATACCATGATAAGTCTCAAGATCCTGAGGTCAGTGGTGAAGATGTTTACTGCTTCCGGCCTGGCTTCGATGGAAGTAGTAGACGAAGAAAATCGTTGGCGTATTTCCATGAAAACTGCCGCCGCTTTTGCCAGCCAGCCAATTGCAGTATCGCCGCTAAATGCCAGCCAGCCAGTTAGCCCGGGAAATCCCGCTCAAGAGGAAGAAGTCAAGAATATTTACACCATAAAATCTCCTATGGTCGGTACTTTCTATCGCGCTCCAAATCCGGACGCCCAGCCTTATGTCAAAGTTGGCGATCAGGTGGAAAGCGGCACGATTGTCTGCATCATTGAGGCGATGAAGTTGATGAATGAGATTGAAGCTGGAGTCAGCGGCAAGGTGGTTAAGATATTGGTTGAAAATGGACAGTTGGTAGAATTTGACCAGGCGCTGATAGAAATTGAAGTCATCGCTACTTGATAATTTACCAGTCAGAATGAATTGTTAAAGACCTTACATAATGTAAGGTCTTTTGCTTTGCTTAGGATGTTTGTGTTGACAAAAAGTTAATAATTGCTATGTTGAAGATAGTTAAGTTCCTCATAACTTGGTGGGCCAAGTAGAAAGGAGGCTATTATGTTGTCGGCTTATCCATTAGGTAGTGGTGTGGATGTCTCTATTCCCTTGCTGGAGAAGCTTAAGCGTCTCTGGCAAAATAATCCGAAATTTCTGCCGGTCAAAACCTTGGTTCGGCGGCGGATAGTTCACCATAGCGAAGTGGTGGAGTACCTTATTATGCACTGGTCAAGTTTTCAAATCCGGAGTGTTACGCTCCAAGAACTGCTGTCCATGAAGGAGTCGGAAGAAAATGATTTCTGTCAGTTTGTGGCCAGAGTTTAAGGCTACGCCAATCTAAAAACCCTCAATTATTATTGAGGGTTTTTAACTTATTACCATTAAGCGATTTAATCCCGACAAGTCTTTTTTGGCGGATACTTTTTTAGTTGGTAAATATTTTTTAATTATTTCACTTATTTTTTTAGTTTGTCCAGGATCAATTTCTAAAATTAATTTACCTTTATCGGTAAGGAATTCAGGAATTTTTTTAAGCAGTTTTTGGTAATGATCCAAGCCCTCTTGCCCGCCAAATAAAGCCAGTTGCGGTTCTTGCTTAATACTAGCTTCGGAAAGTTGCGCTTTGGTTAAATAGGGCAGATTAGCGATGATTAAATCGAATTTTATTGGCGGTATTTTATTAAGCAAATTAGATTTAATGAATTTAATTTTAACCTGATGCTTCCGGGCATTGGTTTTAGCGACAGTTAGGGCACGGGAAGAAATATCGGCGGCATAGTAATTAGCTGGAAAATAATTTTTAGCTAGGGAGATAATTAGACAGCCAGAACCGGTTCCAATATCTAATACCTTAGGGTTTTTTATTTTAGCTAATAATTTTAAACTTTCAGTGATTATTATTTCACTGTCTGGTCGGGGAATTAAGACATGCTTATTGACTAGGAATTTTAAATTGCAGAAATATTTATATCCTTTAAGATAGGCCAGGGAAAAATTATTTTCTCTTAATTTCAGCAGTTTGTTAAAAGCTTTAATAGCGGAAAAAGAGATAATTTTTTCCGGATGCTTGTACAGATAGGATAGCGGCCGGTGGAGCGCTAAAGCTAAAAGCTCATCAATTTCTTGACGGGGATATTTTGTTTGGTAATTTTTAGCCAAGCATTCCTTGATGGTCATTATTATTTGATTTCTTTGGCGGCTTGCTGCAAGGGAGTGATAATCGGCAAAAGGTCACCATCTAAGATTTTGGCTAAATTATGCAAAGTAAGTTTAACGCGGTGATCAGTTAACCTGTCCTGAGGGAAATTGTAAGTACGGATTTTTTCCGAACGATCGCCGGTGCCAATCTGGCTTTTGCGGTTGGCAGCCCGTTCCTGGTGTTTTTTCTCTTCTTCCATAGCTAGTAACCGTGAGCGTAAAACCTGCATGGCCCGTTCTTTATTCTGAGTTTGGGAGCGTTCATCCTGGCATTGCACCATTAGTCCAGTGGGTAAGTGAGTAATGCGGACCGCTGAATAAGTGGTGTTGACTGACTGTCCGCCATGTCCTGATGAAGTAGTGGTTTCAATTTTTAAATCTTTTGGCTCGATTTTTAAATCTATTTCCTCAGCTTCCGGCATTACTGCTACGGTGGCTGCTGAAGTATGCACGCGGCCGGCTTTTTCCGTTTCCGGCACGCGCTGGACGCGATGGACACCGCTTTCAAATTTGAAATATTTATACACATTGTCTCCGGAGACTTCGGCGATAATTTCTTTGAAGCCACCGATTTCCGTGCGATTCTGTGAAATAACTTTTACTTGCCAGTTTTGGTTTTCGGCAAAACGGGCGTACATGCGGAACAAATCAGCGGCAAACAAAGCAGATTCATCACCGCCAGTACCGGCCCGGATTTCCAAAATGACATTTCTTTCATCGGCCGGATCAGCTGGATTAAGTAAGTCATCCAACTTACTTTCCTGTTCAGCAATTCTTTTTTCCAAATCTTCAATTTCACCCAAAGTCAGGCTGGCCATTTCCGGATCAGTTTCCTTAATTGACATTTCTTTCAAACCGGCCAATTCCGCCTTATTTTTTTCCAAGCTTTCCGCTAAATTTAAAATCTCCTTGGCTTTATTGTATTGCTTGCCAAGTTTGCTCATCTGCTGAGTGTCTTTGACTACTTCCGGCTGTTGCATCTTGTCTTCCAGTTCAGCTATTTCTTGCTTTATTTTATTAATATCTATCATATTGTTATTATAGTATAATTTAGGTAAACAAAAAACTCTTATGAATACAATAAGAGTTTTTATATATAAAACAGTTACTTTTTGGTCTTGGCTTTAGCTTGGCTATTGTCTTTAATTTCTGCTTTAACCTTAGCTCGTTCTTTTTCCACTTTGCGAGCGGCTGATCTTTTCTTTTTATCTGCTTTGCCTTTTCTGGTTTTAGCTGCCACTTCTTTGAGTTTTTCCATTTTCTTGAAGCGATCAACACGGCCAGCACTATCTACTAATTTTTCCTTGCCGGTATAGAAAGGATGGCAATTGGAGCAGATTTCCACATGGATTTCCTGATTAGTTGAACCCACGGTAAAAACTTTTCCGCAGGCGCAGATAATTTTAGCCTCAGGGTAATATTTTGGATGAATGTCTTTTTTCATAAATTTATCGTGCCGGTAGAATATCATTTTACCTTAATAAAGTCAAGGGATAGGGCGGTTTTGCTACTCTTGTCAAAATTACCACCTTGTGTTAAACTTTTGCTACTTTTGTATAAAGTATTAATAAATTAACAAATACAAGCGTTTTTACTCAAGACTTAGCTTCCTTGTCCTTATCTTAAGGATCTGGCTACAGTATGAAAAACGCAGGTAAGAAAGGAAAAAATAAGATGGTAAATTTACCAAGTTTAGAAGAATTGCTGAAAAAAGGAGTGCACTTTGGTCATAAGACTTCCAAGCGCTATCCTAAAATGTCTCAGTATATCTTCACTAAACGCAGTGGCGTCCATGTAATTGATCTGCAGAAAACAGTAGAGAAATTGCATGAGGCTTTAGCTTTTGTGGAGAAAGTAATTAAAGCCAATGGCACGATTTTATTCATTGGCTCTAAAAAACAAGCTAAGGATATTATTCATAAGGCGGCAGTGACTGCGGATATGCCGTATATTGTCGGCCGTTGGTTGGGAGGAACCTTCACCAACTTTGACAATATCGTGAAGCTGACCAATAAGCTGGAAAGTTTGGAGAAAGACCGGGAAGAAGGCGTTTGGGAGCGTTATACCAAGAAAGAGCAGGTTACTTTTGAAAAGCAGATTAAGAAACTGGAAGAAACCGTGGGCGGTATCCGCAAGATGAAGAGATTGCCACAAGCGATTTTCGTGGTGGATATTAAGAAAGAAAAGACAGCAGTAGCCGAAGCTAATAAAGTGAAGATTCCGATCATTGCTTTGGTAGATACCAATACCAATCCGGACTTAGTGCAGTATCCGATTCCCGCTAACGATGATGCTGTTAAATCCATTGAAACAATTACCAATTTGGTAGCCGCTGCCATTAGCGAGGCAAAAAACAAAAATAATTAGTAAGAGAAAATAATATTATGGCTGATTTAGCTTTAATTAAAAGAGTAAGAGAATTGACTGGCGCCGGCATGGTTGATGTCAAACAGGCTTTGGAACAGGCTGGCGATGACGAGACTAAGGCGGTAGAAATTCTGCGCAAAGCCGGACAGAAAATAGCGGAGAAAAAAAGTTCCCGCACTGCCAAAGAGGGGGTAATTGCTTTTTCGGCTGCTGCTGGAAAATTAGCAGTAGTCAGATTAAGCTGTGAAACGGATTTTGTAGCACGCAACCAGGATTTTATTGATGCCGCTCAAGTCTTTGCCGATAAATTATTAAATTTAGGCTTAGCGGAGTTTACTGCTTGGGCTGATCAGGAAATTAAGAATAATTTAATTGTTAAAATCGGGGAGAATATCCAGTTAGCCGGAGCCGATATCATTGACGGTCCGGTAATTGGCAGTTATTTGCATTCCAATCGTAAGGTGGCTTCCGTAGTAGTGCTGGCCACTGGCGATGAGGCTATTGCCAAAGAAATTGCTATGCATGTAGCTGCGATGTCGCCAAAATATTTGCAGCCTGCTGAAGTTCCGGCAGAAGTGCTGGCTAAGGAAAAAGAGATTATTGCTGAACAGCTTAAAAATGAAGGTAAGCCAGCCGAGATGATTGAGAAAATAAGTTCAGGCAAGATCAATAAATTCTACAGCGAAGTCTGCTTATTGCAGCAGCCGTATATCAAGGATGATAAAATGAGCGTAGAGCAGTTTGCTGCCAACAATCAAGCTAAAGTAGAAAAATTCTATTATTTCAGCTTATAAAAACATAAAAAATCCCCAATAATACCTAATTATGGGGATTTTTTAATTGACAAATAGCAGTTTTTTTGCTAATCTACATTTTACGAAAATGTACCCTTCAATTTTTACATCGGGAGAGAGTCTGAATGACCGAAACATCACCAACACCAGCACCTACAGCACCAGCTTCTTTGATTCGATACGTTGATTATCTGCAAGAGCAGATCAAAGCTTCTTACAGCCGCGGCTTGAAGTCAGCATCCACCTTGGCTTGCACCAGGCTGAATACTGCTTTAGCGGAAGTGGAAATTGAAACTTTGCGAGTGTTGCTTGCTAAGTGCCAATCTCCAGAATCCACCAAGGTAGTCAGATTGCGTCTGGCGCGTGCACTGGCTGAGGAGATCAATTATTGGCAAGCTCTTATTTCTGCTCAGTCTTGGCGCGACAAAGAACGCGACAGCTGGGTGCAAAAGAGACTTGTCGCTTTCAACAAGTTGAAAACTTTGGTTGGAGGTATTACTGATTTGCAAGAATTGTGCCAAATTGCAAACCTTCTGGGAGTTAATTCCAAAGAACGCTTGTTCGTTCGCAGGAGAATACTCCAAGTTTTCGACAGTCAGATTTGTCAGTTGCAGCACAATGCTGTTGCTTTGATCCGGTGCCATCAGATGATGCCACAAGATTTAGGCAGCAGCCTTACACAGACCCACCTGAGAAATCAGGTGAGTAAGATCAAGAGTCGATCATACCTCCAACGCTTATTGGGTTTGACCAAGCCAGATTCCGAGCCCCACCTCATGATAGTGGGGCGTTTGCGCCAATTGGGAGAAGTGATTCTTCCTCAACCGATGCCAGCTACCGTCTGACTCTCCCGCGTCAGATCGCCCCAAGTCCCTAGCAAGTTCCATACTTGTTAGGGGCTTCTTTTTATATACAAGGATTGACAGAATCATTTTTTTATGGTATATTCCTAATAATTTGTGTTATTTTCAATAGAAAGGCAGATCATGGAGACGGAAAAAAAATTCCGAGTCATAGTAGCTGATGACGATGAACCATCCCGAGAACTGGTGGCGAAGATTCTTCTACAGGCTAATATCGGTTTAACGGATAATGAAATTGGCAAAGTTTCTAATGGAGAGGAATTGTGCCAATTGGTTTCTGAACATCCAGTTGAGCTGGTAGTTTCGGATTGCCATATGCCTGGAAAAAACGGTGATGATGCCATTGCCGAAATTAAGGCATTATATCCTTCTATCCGAACCATCTTGATGACCGGCAAGCCTTGGGAGGTGCGCAAGCGTCCACCGGAAGAGACTCCAGACCTGATGCTGGTTAAGCCTTTTAGGCTTGTCGAATTCTTTGATTCGGTGCAGAGACTATTACACCAAGCGGCTTGATCCGTCTTGTTCAGTATCTTAGCCCTTGCTCTTAAATAGAGTAGGGGCTTTTCTTTTTGGTTAGATTTTATTTAGCCAATTTGCTATAATAATAAAGTAATAATTAAAATTTTATTTATGGCAACTAAAAAAGTAAGAGTAGCGATTAATGGTTTTGGCCGGATTGGCCGAGCAGCTTTTAAGATCATGCTGGCCAAGAAAAATTATGAAGTGGTAGCGATTAACGATTTAGCTCCAGTAGAAACTTTAGCTTATCTCTTGCAGTATGATTCAGTTTACGGCACTTTTCCCAAAGCAGTTAAAGCAGTTGGCCAGCACTTAATAATTAGCGGCAAGAAGTATTTAATTACTGCTCAGCCGGAGCCGAAAAAACTGCCTTGGAAAAAACTGCAGGTAGATGTTGTATTAGAATGCACTGGTCGGTTTGTCAAAGACAATGCTGCTTATGATCATATCCGGGCGGGTGCTCGGCAGGTAATAGTTTCCGCACCAACCAAAGGAGCAGGGGACGTGCCGACTTTTCTCTTGGGAGTCAATCAGCAGGGATATAAAAAACAGTCGGTAATCTCCAATGCTTCCTGTACTACTAATTGTCTGGCACCGGTAGCGAAAGTGATGGTGGATAAATTTGGAGTGGCCAAAGCCGTGATGACTACTATTCATTCATATACTGCTGACCAAAGCTTAGTGGATGGTCCGCATAAGGATTTGCGCCGCGGGCGATCTGCTGGTCTTAATATGGTACCGACTACCACTGGCGCGGCAATTGCCACCGCTCAGGTAATACCGGAATTAGCCGGCTTGTTTGACGGTTTGTCCATTAGGGTTCCCACCCCGGTGGTTTCTCTATCTGATATTACTTTTGTCTTAAAGAAGAAAGTGACGGTAGAACAGGTAAATAAGGCTTTAATTAATGCCAGTAAGCAGAAGAATTACCAGGGAATTTTAGGAGTAACTTCCGCACCGGCAGTTTCCTCGGATTTTATCGGGGATCCGCGTTCATCTATTGTTGATTTGTCTTTAACCAAGGTTATTGGTGGGGATTTGGTGAAAATTATTGCTTGGTATGACAATGAATGGGGTTATGCTAATAGACTGGTAGAAATGGCTAAGGAAATTGGATAAATATTTTTTAAAAGACAAAACCCTGTACCGTCGTGGTATAGGGTTTTTTAGATTTTGAGAATCCTTAGTTATTGGGAGATTCTTGGTTTGCGCAGAGATTGCCCAAACCAAGCGCCGCCAGCAGCAAATAGAGGAAGGATAGTCATCATGACCAGAAACTGCAGCAGGGAAATTTGCTTGATGTTGTACAGAATTAAGCAGCGCATCAGCATAATAGGTAATGACCCTAAAAATACTCCGGTCACCAACCACCAGGAATACTTAAGGCCCAAAGTTAGTCCCAGTAGCATGCCGGCAGAAATGGCTGTTAAGTAAATCCAACCTTCCTGGAGACTGAGGTAATAGCCGAAGGCAAGGCCACCGATTAGCAAAGCTAATGATGTCAGCCAGCGGGTTTTTTTAGATTGAGCCATAAGTTCTCCCTGGATTATTGCTTATTAAGAACGCTGGAAAATAAAAGTTTAGTAAAAGTAGGGTAAATAGTCAATACTGCTTTGACTTTTAATGTTTTTTGTGGTAATAATCAGAAAATCAAAACAGTTCATTGAGTAAATCAAAGGGAGAAGGCAATGAGACATCAATCAGCTGGTAAAGTGGAATTGACTGCCGAAGAGATTAAATCACAGTATCGCGCTGATTATATTAGCGCACCCTACCGAGGTTATCGTTCAATTACCGTCAATGGTCGCTGTTTTATCGTAGACAAGTTCGGCAAGAAATGCAGTCAGCGAGATTATAGCTATATCGGCGAAGTCTATGACGGTTTCCGCGCAGCTTGTTTTTACCAAGACCGCGACTTGCGTTGGACTTATCTGACTTATGACGGTAAACCGGCATTCAAGGGTCAAACTTTCGATACTGCCCATGATTTCTGCCATGGCTTAGCGCGAGTGGAGGTTAAGTCCAGGGCACAGGAATGGCGAGGTGATTTTTTCTACATCAATGTCAAGGGTCTCAATCCTTTTGTCGGCTTTGAGCAGGTGGGTGAATTCCATGACGGTTTAGCTGTGGCCAGGCAAAAGAACGGCCGCTATATCTATATCACCATGATGGGCTCACCTCTGATCCGCAACCAGTCTTTTCTGACGGCCTGGCCATTCCATAATGGCTTTGGCCAGGTAATGATGAATAACGGTGAGAAAGTCAGAGTCACCCATGCTGGCCATTTTCTCCAGTGAAGATAATCTCCGCAGCTTGAATTGCAGCAGCAATTCCGGTCGCGGGGATTTTTGTTTGGAGTTTTTAATTTTCAGCATTTTCTGTTAAAATAAGAGAGTGAAAATATACTTAACTAACAGCTTAAGCAAGCAAAAAGAGGAATTTGCTCCGTTAAAATCCGGGCAAGTTGGTTTATATAGCTGTGGACCTACTGTTTATGATTACCCTCATATCGGGAATTGGCGGGCATATATTGTCTGGGATGTGCTGAAAAGATTCTTATCAAGCCAAGGCTATGCAGTTAATCATATTATGAATATTACCGATGTCGGCCATTTAACCTCAGATGCCGATGATGGCGAAGATAAGATGCAGCTAGCTAGTCAGCGTACCGGTAAAGATGCTTGGGCGATTGCCGACTTTTTTATTAAAGTTTTTCAGGATGGCTTGCAGGAGCTTAATATTCTGCCGCCGACTAAATTTGTCCGAGCCACCGCTTGCATCAAAGAGCAAATAGACTTTGTCAAAGAATTGGAAAGTAAGGGATTTCTTTACCGATTAGCGGACGGCCTTTATTTTGACACGGCTAAATCAGCAGATTATGGCCGGTTGGCTAATTTAGGTCAAGTGCAGATTCAAGCTGGGGCTAGGGTGGCAGTTAATCCGGAAAAAAAGCATCCGGCAGATTTTGCGGTTTGGAAATTTTCTCCAGCTAATAGTCCGCAGCGGGATATGGAATGGGATTCGCCATGGGGCAAGGGTTTTCCCGGTTGGCATTTAGAGTGTTCGGTTATTAGCCGATTAAATTTAGGAGATACCTTTGACATTCATACCGGCGGCGTGGATCACTTAACTATCCATCATCCCAATGAGATGGCGCAAAGCCAAGCGGTGACTGGCAAAGTGCAGGCTCGGTATTGGCTGCATAATGATTTTGTGAAATTCATGGATGGCAAGATGTCAAAATCTCTCGGCAGCTTTATTACTCTGCAGGATTTGCAGGCAAAGAAGCTTTCTCCCTTAGCTTACCGTTATTTAGTATTGCAGACGCATTACCGCAAGCCGATGAATTTCACTTGGGAAGCTTTAGCCGCTGCTGTTGCCGGGTTAACTAGTATTGTCGGTGAAATTGTTTGGTATAATGAACCGGGAGAAATAATAACTGAACAGCTGGATAAGTTTAATAATGCTTTAGCTGATGATTTGAACATTGCCAAAGCTTTGGCAGTATTGCAGGAAACCATAGCTTTGGATATGGATAGCAGCCGGAAGCTGGCTACTATTTACCGAATGGATGAAGTTTTGGGCTTGAATTTGAAAATATTGCGGGAGCAGGCCTTAATGTTACCTGCGGAAGCACAGGAATTATTAGTTCAGCGCCTAAAGGCTAAGAATGAGAAAAATTGGGAATTAGCGGATAAATTAAGGGAAGATTTAGCTGGACAGGGGATAGCAGTACAAGATACTAAAGAAGGACAAAAAGCAGTGAAAATGAGGATTTAAAATAGCTCTGATTAGCAGAGCTATTTTATTGTTAATATTGGTTTTTTATTTTTCAGTGCTTTTTTTATTTGGTTTTGGTTTAAATACATAAAAGAAAGCCTGGGGTCACAATAATGCCGGCCAGTTTTTATTTTACCCTTCTCCATTTCCAATACTAAAACCAATGGTGTGCGATAAATTTTTTTATTTTTTGGATCAGGATAACTTTCCACTAATTCTAACATGACAGCATCTTTGTTTTCTGCAATGTTAAATATCTCATATTTTCTTCCCTTGATATGATATGTTTGAGATAATTCTTTCTTAATATTCTTGAAAGTTTTTGGAAATAGTGTTTTCCTACCTTGATATACCCAGGTCATTGAGTAATCTTTAGCAAGCTTAGCTAAGGCAGATTTAGCATCTCCATTCACTTCATCCTGCAATATGGATAATATGGTTTTTATGTTTTTACTCAGTTTTTTTATTATAAATAATACATAATTACTATTCTATTTATCTTAAAATAATATTGATTCACATAAATTTTTTAAACCATTCCATTGAGTATCTAAAAACTTTTTTACGCATATCTTTTGTATCATTAAAATAATGAGTCGCGTTTTTTATAATTATTAAATCATGTTCAACTTTTACACCCCTTAGATATTTTTTAGCCTGATGTAGTACACCAGCGCCGGCTAGGATTATTTGAAAGGGAATATTAAATTCTTTTACTGCTAAAGACTGAGGAAAAGACTCTACTTCTTTTGCCATTGCTCTGCTTATAACAAAATTAACTCCCCATTTCGTAATATACGCTTTTAATTCCTTGACATATTTTCCTTTTGGAAATCCATAAGCTTTTTTTATGAAAGATATTTTGTAAGTCGGATCCCAAAGTACGGCGGCATTGAAGTTTTGTTTTTTTGAGCCTAATATTACTGGACCACCAAAACTATGTCCGGCGATAAATATATTTTGTACACCCTTATTTTTAAAATAATTGACTATCTTATCTAAATCTTTACTGTGGGTTTTTAGAGTGCAATTCATAAGTTGCCTAGCATCTTTTTGGTAGGAGTATAAATTAAAGCGGAATGTTGAAAAACCATTTTTTCTAAACCAGTGAGTTGCTGATTGGTAAAGTTCCTCATCCATATTACCAGTTAAGCCGTGGATAATTATAAAGAGAGGTTGTTTGTATGATCCATTAAACTTTCCGTATATTGATAGTTTTTTTGAAATTTTAATTTTAATATTTTTTTCCATAATTAATATTTTAACATATAATTTTTTTAAAAAAAAGTGGGCAAAAATTATATTTTACCCACAGATTTGCGTGCGTGAGATGTGGTTAATCGACGTATTGATTTATACGTCGAATTCACCTGCTTTCACGCCTTCGACAAAAACTTTCCACTCCTCGTTGCTGAACAGGAGAGTCGTCCGTGATTCATCTTTGGAATCGCGGACAGCGACGGCGCCTTCTTTCCGCGCGACCTGAACACACACTCTGCGCATTAGAGTTTGCCTGGCCTTCACGAAGTCAGTTTCTGCAAACTGAATTTTGCGCAATTCTTGCTTGTCGTCGGGTTGTACACCGAACTCCATTGGGGGATTTTGTCCGTTGCTGTTCATACTACTTAACACTTTCTGCCAATAAATTATTGGCGGTTGATGAAAATTACCGACACGTTTTTAGGTGTGTTCGGTCGTTAGTCGTGATGACCGTAATCTTTTGGCCAGCGAGGGTTATCTGACCACATTAAAAAAATTCCCTCGAGTATAGTGACTATTCTCATTTTCGCCTCATGGTTTTTTGGAGAATTCATTAGAGAGTGTTGAGTAGAGTGTGGTGAAAAGAACATTCTATCGCCGTCTAAACACAATTGACGGCAATGTTTATATTTTTAATATATCATTTATAAAAAACTTGTCAACAGCTTTTTTAAAGGCTTTTTATAGGTAATTGACAAATTATTGTATATTTATTAGGATAAAAATAAAGACGGCGATAGAGAAAGACGGCTTATAAATATTGCTAATAATGCCTAAAAGCAAGAAAAAAATAGCTTTGTTATTATCTGGCGGTACTTGGACAACTGACAAGGACGATGCTTTGTTTATGGTTAATGAAGCTAAGGATGTTGAGCCTTGGCTGAAAACCATGCCGGAGTTGAATATTTTAGGTGAATTGCAGGTTATGGTTATTGCTCCGGAAACAGCGGAATTATCCCCAAAGACTTGGCAGCAGCAGGCTAAATTTATTAGAGAGCATCAAACTGAATTTTCCGGATTTATTATTGTCACTAAGCCGGAGCAGATAGTTAATACCTCTTTAGCTTTGAATTTTCTCTTGCAGGATTTCCCAGTGAGTATCGTGGTGACGGGATCACAGATGTCCGGCAATTATTTGGCCACCAAGAAAGAGCAATTATCTAAGTTTATTAAAGAGCGTAAGGGCTTGGGTTTAAGAGCGAATTTAGTTAATGCTCTGCAGATTGCCGGCCAGCCTTTGCCGGCGCCAGCGATTATGTTCGGTAATTCTCTGTTGTGGGGAGTTAAAGCCATTTGGCAGAATCAGAATGGTACTAATGTTTTTACTAGTGTGGATGATAATTACTGGGGCAAGGTGGATTTTGGTATTAGTTTGAAGACTAATTTGAAATTTTCTCTCAAGGAACCAAAAGTATATAACAAAATTGACAGTAATTTATTAATCATTGAAGATTTTGTCGGCTCATCGCTAGACTGGACAGCTGTTGATCTTAGCAAATACCAAGGAATATTAGTTAAAGTTAATTCTGCGGATCTGCCCAAAGAAAAATTTGCCTTATTGCGCAAAGCTAAATTGCCGGTAGCTATTTATGCCCGAGCAGATTTTCTGCCGGATCAGGAGATTCCGGTAATTTTTGGTTGCACTTGGCCGACCGCGATTGTTAAAACCATGTGGGCTTTGTCCAATAGCGATAGCCGCGAAGATTTTTATCATAAGATGATGGCTAATGTCATCGGAGAATATAATTAGCTTATGGTTGTTTATTTTTATTACAATCAGGAGAACCAAGACACTAAGCTGGTCAATGAGCAATTGAAGAAGTTTGGTGTTAGGGCTGCTACTCAGAAAGATCAGGAAGCTGATTTGTCCAGCGTTGATGCTTTGGTAGTGCAGGGCGACAAGTTAGATAATGACGCTAATTATTTTATTGCTTTAGCTATTGCAGAAGCCAAGCCGGTCTTGTGCTTATTGACCAAAAGAACAGCAGATAAAACAGTAGAGACTTTGGAAGATCGTAGCAATTTCAAGGACAAGGTTAAAGTTATTTTCTACCAGAGCCAGGATTTACCCGGTTATTTGTCTTCATTTTTGAAAGAATTAGACAGCCAGGCCGGACAGGAAGTGGCTAATATTAAATATACCCTGCGGATAAACCAGAAGATATCCGATTATCTGGCTTGGAAAATCGGTAATGCCAAAAGGAAAAAAGCCTATTGGCTGAGAGATCAGCTGCAGGTGATGATGGAGCATGATGAGTCCTACCAGAAATATCTGCAGAATAAATATAAAGTGGAATGATGTTAGAAATGACCAATAAGATTTATACCGACATTGACGGCGTGGCAGCCAAAGCCCGGCCGTTTAAAATCATGGCCAAGCCCAATAATGATACACTGGCGATTTTAATCCATGGCTTCAGCGGTTCGCCTTATGATTTGCATGTGCTGGCGGAGAATCTGGCCGCTTACGGTATTGATGTTGAAGTGCCGCTATTGGCCGGGCATGGTTCAGATTTGAAAACTTTGGCGGCTACTGATCATCAGGATTGGATTAAATCTGCTGAGAATGTTTTATTGGCTAATCTGGATAAATACAGCCGGATTTTTCTAATCGGTTATTCAGTGGGAGCTAATATTTCTTTGCATTTGTCTATTAAATACCCGCAAGTGTTAAATGGAGTTATTTCTTTAGGCATCTTTTTATACAAGCGCAAAGAAATCTTAAGCCGGCTTTTATTGCCCTTTACCAGATTAATGCCCAATGCAGTATATACCAAGAGCTGGCTGACGGAAGAAGAGAAGCGGGTTTATCCGGAAATCGGCCGCCATGTGCAGCTGACTATGGGTTCAGTGCGGAAGGTGGCGCATTTTCTGGACAACTATACCAAAAGAGAATTAAGCCAGGTGACAGTGCCGGTGCTGGTTATCCACTCGCGGGATGATGAAGTCAGCCATCCGCGCGGCTCGGAGTTTTTATTTAATCATTTGACAGTAGCAGATAAAAGCCTCTATATTCTCAACAAGCATGATCACAATCCAGTTTTATCCGGCCGCCGTGATTTTGTCTTTACCAAAATTTTGGATTTTATTAAAAAGCATTAAAGCTATGTTAACTATTCCCCAAAAATTTGCGGAAATCGTGCATCAATACAATGGCAAGACTGCCTTGGCATTTTTGCATAAAGGAGAGTATAAAAAAATTACTTATTTAGAGTTAGATAAGCAGCGGCAGAAAATTGCCGCCTATTGGCAGTCGGTCGGCTGGCAGGCGGGTCAGAAAGTCGCCATTATGTTGCCTAATAGTCCGGAGTGGATTATGGCAGATTTGGCGGCTGCTACCTTGGGAGTAATTGTCGTGCCTATTCATACCACTTTCAATCAGGAGTATATCAAGCGAGTGGTTAATCACTCTAACAGCGATTATTTGGTGATCCACAGCGAATATTACCTTAAATACCAGAGTTTAATTGATAGTTTGGATCTGAAGAGGATCATTGTCGTTTCTGGAGAGCTTGAATATAACCATGAGCGGATAATTTCCTGGTCAGCGTTAGTAGCTGACAGTAAGACCAGACCAATTAACTCGGTGGTGCAAGAAGATGATGTCCATACCATTGTTTATACTTCCGGCACCACTGGCGATCCCAAGGGAGTAATGCTAACCCACAAAAATCTGTTGAGCGATGTTTTTTCGGCCAAAAGAAGCCTAGAAATCAGAGCGACTGACAGATTTTTTTCTTTTTTGCCTTTATCTCATGCTTTTGAACGGGCGGGCGGATATTATGGCGCTATTTTTTCCGGCTCCAGTATTTATTTTGCCCAGAGCATGAAAACTATTGTGGAAGATATTAAATTAGCTAAGCCGACTATCTTACCCTCAGTTCCGCGGATTTTTGAAAGAGTTTATGATAAGATTTTTGACAATGTGCGTTCAGCGCCAGTTCTGAAAAGAAAAATGTTTTACCAGGCAGTAAACTTAGCTAAGTTAAATAAGCGCCATCAATTGAAATTCTGGCAGCGTCCTCTTTATGATCTGTTGAATAAAATTGTGCTGGATAAAGTAAGGCACAGCTTGGGCGGTAGGTTGCGAATGGCTATTTCCGGCGGCGCTTCCTTGAATCCTGCTATTGCTAAGTTTTTTGAAAACTTAGGCATTAAGGTGATTGAAGGCTATGGCTTAACAGAAACTTCTCCGATTATTACCGTTAACCAGTTGGATAATTACAAGTTTGGCACGGTCGGCAAGGTAATTGACTGTAATGAGGTTAAAATTTCATCGGATAAGGAAATCTTAGTCAAAGGGGATAATGTGATGCAAGGCTATTGGCAGAATGAAGCGGCTACCCGGGAGATTATTGACGCAGAGGGCTGGTTGCATACTGGCGATTTGGGCTTTATTGACTCAGACGGCTTTTTGACGATTATTGGCCGGGCCAAGGAAATGATTGTCTTGTCTACCGGCAAGAACATTTTTCCTGAACCGATTGAAAACATTTTGAACTTGAACCAGTATATTACCCAGTCCATGGTTTATGGCGACAAGCAGAAAGTTTTGCATGCTTTATTGGTTCCGGATATGAATGAATTACAAAAGTGGTGCAGTGATCATCAGGTGGAATTTAGCTTGCCGGCGGTTTTATCTTCCCAGAAGGTAGTAGATTTTTACCGGCATATTTTAGAAACGGCGCTGACTGATTTGTCGGAAGTGGAAAAGATTAAAGAATTTAAATTAATTGCTGAAGAATTCAGTCAGGAGAATGGCTTATTGACGCCAAGCTTGAAATTAAGGAGAGGGAAGATTATAGAGAAGTATTTGTAATTATAAGTTAATATTTTTTTAAATACTGTTTACGTGCAGTATTTTTATTTGACAAAATTTTAACAGAGGCTTATGTTAGTTATATCAGATACCCATATTTTATCGACGGCTAAAGTATTTTTCTAAATTTTAATAGATAGATGAACGACTTAAATAAAATTGTAAAATTCACTGAAGATATAGTCAACGGTGAAAAATTTAACGAATCAGAAATAGATAATATTTTGAGTGTTATAAAAAATTTTGATGGTAATGTTAATATTTATAAAGGAATTTTAATTATTTATTATTTTTTTAAATTCAGAAAAATTCCTAGTAAGAGTTTTGATGAGATTATTGTAAACAATAGTTTTTTAAAATGTGTAGATCTCTTGAATAAAAATATTTTATCTCCTAATGAGATAGAAGAGATATTGCTGAACATACTTAGCATCCCGGATAATAAGGAAGAGTTAAGGGATGTTTTAATGGGGAGTTTTTATGGTGCATTATGGCCTATTATGAATGATCATAAAAATTTTGGGTTGGCCGTAGATTATGGCATATCTATAATTAAATCAGCATTTAGGCTGGATAATTTAGATATCAAGAATAAAATAGATATACATCGAGGTAAAGTAAAGGTTATTAGTTTAGCCGGCAGCGGTAAAAAAGAAATCAAATTACTAAACATAAGTTCCATGACTGCAATTATTACTGCAGCTGTGAGTAGAATCTTAAAGGAAAACATAGTAGTAGAAAAAACAATATCAAGATCAACTTCTGGTGTTACTGGCTCATATGATATTTTTGAACTTTCGGGTGTAAATTTGAATTTGTCAGTAAAGACCATGTACGATGTCTCTTTAAAAACCGGGCTGGGTATTTTTGATATTAATTCTATCGTGCCAAAATTAAATCATATATATGATGGTCGTCTGCATAATGTTCAGGTTTTTGCAGGGTTGGTTGGTGGTGCGGCCATAGTGAATCCTATTGACGCTGATTTAATTAATTACGGTTTAACAAGAGGGTCTGCTAAATTATGTTTAGCTATTTTAGATAAATTATACCCGGATAGGAAAATTATTGTTTTACAAGGTAAAAATAGCAAAGGCCTTTCTGTCGTGGATCAGATCTCAATAGGATCCGAAACCGAGGCCTTTCAAAATATTAGTGGTAAAATTTCAAATATTAAAATTATACCAGAACATTTTGGTTTTCAAAAAAAACCTTTTGAGTATATCATAAGCACAAATAACCAAAAGGAAAATCTTTATGAATTTATAAAATTTTTATTCGGAAAGGGTAATAAATATTTAAATCAGTTAATTGCTATGGAGGTTGCTTTAAACCTCTCTAGTATTGGAATTATTGACAATTTAAAAATGGGCGCGAACATAGCTTTAAAAGCTATTGATTCTGGTATTGGTATTGAGATTCTTAGAGATTTAGTTGTTAACTCCAACGGTGATCAAAAAAAGTTTAATAATATTATTAATCTATTATGAACGAAGCTTTAGTTCATTATTTATTATTACCAAAAGGCATAAGAAGTATATTATTCAAATCTTACGTTTATTTTACCCCATTCTTATATAGTTTAATTCTTGATATAAACAACGTTAATTATTTACCTAGGTTTTTATTAATTTTTATTTTGTTTGAATTTGTAATAAATCCATCACGATATCAATTGAATGATGTGGTTGATTATGTAGGAGATCAGCAAAGGCAATATCATTGGAAAAGGCCAGTTAATGAGACAAATAGATATTTAGTTGTTATTGTCGCTATATTAAGGTGGTTATTTGGGACAATAATCGCTTTTTTTCTGGATGTAAATATTGGGTATATTGCTGTAATTCTTTTTATGTTGCAGTTTTTTTACGATCAGTTTGCTAAAAAAGCATCGGCTATTTTGGCGATTCTTACTGTCTCAATAGCCTATCCGATACGATCAATGTCAGTTTTATACGGCTTAGGTATTAATCTAGATCAAGTAAGTATTTTTATTTTATTATCTATATTTTTTTATTCAACCTACATGGTAATACAATGGAGAAAACAAGAAGCATTGTTTATTAGAGAACAAAAATTAACACCAAAATTCCATTCAGATTTTTTCAGCAGTAATAAAATAAATTTTTTAATTTCGTCTATTTTATTAGCACTATTTATTACATTTGTACACATGATAATTTCATTGGCAAAAATAGATTCAAATGGCATGATGATAATCTATTTTGTATCAGGCGTAGAAGTAGTATTTTTTTATAATTTAAATAATGAAATGCTTGCTAAGATAGCGTCACAAACTCATAATATTATTATATTTTCATTATTTGTTACTTTAACCGTTAATTTATTTTTTATAAGTTTAGCTGTTACCACAATTTTTATTTTTATTATTTTTTGGTACCATAAAATATATGTGAATAAATTCTCCAAGGATTATTTCGAGAGAAAAAGTATTAAGTCAGGTAATCTAAAAGATTAGCCATTTTATTTATAAAAGAATGAAAAGAGCAAGTATAAAAAAATTAAAAATTACCAAACAAAATATTAACCATGCCATTAGAGAGATAAAGATGGATCAAAATTTTGTTAAACAAATTATCCTTAAGGAAGGATATTCATATTTAAAGGCTCCATTGTCAATCGGGCCAATATCTAATATTGATTTTTTAAAAAATAAATTTTCTTGCCATTATAATTTAAATAAATTTAATGATGTTTCTAAAGATAAACAACATTTTATAACTGGATTTGGTCCAACTAATGCTCCTACTGGTGGTACTTTATCTATGATTTTAAGGGCAATATTTTTTGAGAGGGAAACTAACATTGATTCTACAATGATAATTTCAAATTTAGGAGCTTTTAATTCAAGAAATATAGAGATAGAAAAAGTTTCTTATTTAACCGAAAGATTTATAAAATTTATAAGATCTTTGGGTTTTAATGGTAG
>CAZWYP010000004.1:0-112417 GCA_964638415.1 uncultured Gammaproteobacteria bacterium | reverse complement strand
CGCAAGCTGATGTATAGGGGCTGATGCCTGGCCAGTGTCAGAACGTTAAGGGGAGGGGTTCACGCCTCGAACCGAAGCGCTGATGAACGCCGGCCGTAACTATAACGGTCCTAAGGTAGCGAAATTCCTTGACGGGTAAGTTCCGTCCTGCACGAATGGCATAACGACTTGGAGACTGTCTCGGCGAAGGACTCGGCGAAATTGCAAGACGAGTAAAGATGCTCGTTACCCATAGTTAGACGAAAAGACCCCGTGAAGCTTTACTACAATTTGGTATTGATTTAAGGTTATGTTTGTTCAGCATAGGTGGGAGACTTTGAAGCCTCGACGTAAGTCGGGGTGGAGTCACCAATGAGATACCACCCTTACCTGACTTTAAATCTAACCTAGTTCCGTGAATCCGGAACAGGGACAGTATCTGATGGGTAGTTTAACTGGGGCGGTTGCCTCCCAAAATGTAACGGAGGCGTTTACAAAGGTTGGCTAGTTCCTGATGGAAACAGGAATCGTCGTGCAAACGCAAAAGCCAGCTTTACTGCAAGAGCTACAACTCGAGCAGTTGCGAAAGCAGAAGTTAGTGATCCGACCGTGCGATATAGGACGGCGGAAGCTCAACGGATAAAAGTTACTCCGGGGATAACAGGCTGATCATGCCCAAGCGCCCACAGCGACGGGAAGGTTTGGCACCTCGATGTCGGCCCATCGCATCCTGGGGCTGTAGGCGGTCCCAAGGGTTTGGCTGTTCGCCAATTAAAGCGGTACGCGAGCTGGGTTCAGAACGTCGTGAGACAGTTCGGTCTCCTATCTACTATGGGCGTTGAATTTTGAGGGGTCTCTTTTCTAGTACGAGAGGACCGAAAAGAACGAACCTCTAGTGTACCAGTTGTCCTACCAAGGGCATCGCTGGGTAGCTACGTTCGGCACGGATAAGCGCTGAAAGCATATAAGCGCGAAGCCGTCCCCAAGATTAGAATTCGTTATTAGGTTCCTGGGAGACTACCAGGTTGATAGGCTTTATGTGTAAGTATCGTAAGATATTGAGCAGAGAAGTACTAATAAACCAAAGTAACCACTGAAAATTTTGAAAATTTTTAGTTTTGTTCATAAACATTATTTCTGTTTGTCTTTAATAAGAGGACAACAGTGTTCTGGTGATTCTACCGGAGAGGTCACACCTGATCCCATCTCGAACTCAGCAGTTAAGCTCTTCAAGGCCGATGGTAATAGTCCTGTTAGGGCTGTGAGAGTAGGTCATCGCCAGAACCTTGTTGTTCTCTTTTTTAATTAGCCATAGTTGTTTAGCTATGGTTTTTTTGTTAAGATAGCCATATGAAAACTATTGTTGACTTCCATATTCATTCTAAATACGCCAGAGCTACTTCTAAATTTTTTGATCTTCAGGAAATGGTTAAATGGGCAGACATTAAAGGAGTGGATATTGTTGCTTGTGGAGATTTCACTCATCCTACTTGGTTTAAGTCTTTGGAAGAGAATCTAATTGAAATAAATAATTCAGGAATTTACCAGTTAAAAGGAAATCACGGTAAAGCTAAATTTATCTTAGCCACTGAACTTTCTTGTATTTATAGTCAGGGTGGCAAAACCCGTCGCGTCCATTTATGCATTTTAATGCCTTCATTAACTGCAGTAGCTAAGTTTAATAGATTGTTGAATGATCATGGAGCTAAATTAGCTTCTGATGGCCGACCAATTTTGGGATTATCCGCCAAGCAAGTTTTGCAGATAATGCTGGAAGCTGACAGTAGAGCGATGATGATTCCAGCTCATGCCTGGACGCCTTGGTTTGCGGTTTTTGGATCTAAATCTGGCTTTGACTCTTTGTCAGAATGCTTTGAGGATTTAACTTCCCACATTAAAGCTATTGAAACCGGCTTGTCTTCCGATCCTTTGATGAACTGGCGGCTTAAAGAATTAGATAATATCACTTTAGTTTCTAATTCCGATGCCCACTCTGGTCCGCAGATTGGGCGAGAAGCTAATGTTTTTGATTTGGCAGATATTAGCTACCAGGAAATAATAGATATTATCTCCACTAAAAATAAGGATAAGTTTTTATACACCATAGAGTTCTTCCCCGAGGAGGGTATGTATCATATTGATGGCCATCGCTCTTGTAATTTTTCCTGTTTACCGGAAGAAACTAAAAAATTAAAAGGTTTGTGTCCTAAATGTAGAAAGCCTTTGACTATTGGTGTTTTGAGCCAGATAGAGAAAATGGCAGATTATACTCTTGAGCAAATTGACAGGAGTAAGCATATACCATACAAAAGTATTATTCCTTTACCAAATATTATTGCTGATTATTTTAAAGTAGGTCGCAGCAGCAAAAAAGTAGAGAGTTTGTTTCAAGAAATTATTGCCGCCGCCGGCAATGAATTTACAGTGTTATTAGACTGGGATTTTTCCGACCTTAAAAAAATCATGCCGGAAAGTTTAGCGCAAGGGATTTTAAGAATGCGCCGGGGCGAGATTAATTTAATTCCCGGCTTTGATGGCGAGTATGGCCGGGTAGAGATATTTTCTCCAGCCGATCGGGAAAAAGCAATTCAGCAGAATAAACTTTTTTAAGAAAATAAAAATTCCTTTACCAAGTAGATAAAGGAATTTTTTTATGAAGAGAAAATTTTATTTTCTTTTTTTGCTAGCTTTTCTCTTTTTAGTAGTCTTTTTAGCTTTTTTAGCTGGTTTTCTCTTTTTGGCTACTTTCTTTTTTGCGGTCTTTCTCTTTTTCATTTTATTTTCACCTCCTTTCGTTGTTATACAATAAATTTTTGTTTTTTTATTCGACCTGAATACTAGTGTTAAAGACAGTGTTGATAATGGCGGCAATTAAATTATCAGTCAGATCGGTAGCGTACATAATGCCAATGATGATTAGCAGTATTCCCAGCAGTTTATACATCAGGCGCGTACCGCCGGAATGAGCCAAATGCCTTTCTGCAAATTCGATGCGGCCAAAATTATTCAGCAGCCATTCACTTTTCCAGACTAGCATGAATCCTGATATCATGATGATCAATCCCCAAATAATTTTTGCTAAAGTCATAAGCAGATTATATCACTGTCATAATTATTATATCATACTCTGGATAATTATAACATACTTTTTTAATAAAGAGAATAGTTTTTCAGTAAAAAAATAATTTTTTATACTTTTTATTAAAAATAAATCTATATAAATAAAAAAATAACTTGTTTAAAGTTATTTTTTAAAATTGTTATTCTGGTATCTCGCAAGGTATTTATTTGGAATTTTCTAGTTGCTGAGCCGAAACTTGGATAGGGATTTCAGAAATAAATGCAAATTATTTACGATGTATCTTTAGCCAGGCTGGTATTGGAGTAAAGCTTATAGTCTTCCAGCTATCAATTTCCGCTTCGGAAATGTTGTAGTATGCTTGATAAGCTGTCTCAACGCTACCATGCATAGATTTATTCCAATCAAGTGACAACTTTTTTGCAACCGATTTCAAAATTTCCTCACTTTCACCTTCTAACTCAACAAAAGTTGGTATCCATGGCCAAGTGTCTATTGTTATTTCAACTCCGTCTAGATCCCATCTTTCACGTTTTGTCTCTTGGTATGATTTGTTATTCAGTCCAATAGTAATTAGTAAGTTAGATATTTTATCAAAATCTTCAACGATAAGTGAAATTTCACGCGTACCTTTTATTGTTCGGTCTATAAGTTGTTTATAAGCAAGGGTTATCTTGTCACCTTCATCGCGTACTCTTATCCAGCCACCGATCTTTTCAAGACGTGAATCTGGATAATCAAAGTTTTTTCTCCTCATTAAACATTCTGAATGTACTAAATTTGCTCCGTTATCTTTCAACAGCTTTCGTATTTTTTCCTTGTCTATATCTAAGAACTTTGCCTCAAGTTCTACTTTCATATTTAGCTTTAATACTAAATTATTATACCAAAATAATTATTACAAATACTGTGAAATATATTCTGGTGGACGCTGGGGGAATCGAACCCGCGACCTCCTCGGTGTAAACGAGGCGCTCTAACCAGCTGAGCTAAGCGTCCACTGGTGGACCGTATCGGATTCGAACCGATGACCTCCGCCTTGCAAAGGCGGCGCTATACCAACTAAGCTAACGGCCCATAATTAATTGAAACATTTATTGGTGCGCGGAAGAGGACTCGAACCTCCACGTCCGAAAGGACACCAGCACCTCAAGCTGGCCTGGCTACCGATTACAGCACCCGCGCTTGGTTATTTGCTTCTTTAATTAAAGCTAAGTTTATTTTTTTATATTTTCTTTCCAGGCAATTAATGTTTTTTTTGTAATATATAAACTTAATTAAAATTTTTGATTCTCTTTTAGCATATTTTAATTGATAGACTCTATTATGTAGTTGTTGATCGATGTATCCACTTATATTAAGGGTAACTTTAAGTTTACTTTTTAGCCAAGTTAAGTGTTTTAAGCTTGCTGAACAAAAAGATAAATAGAACATAAAGCTTGATTTCCACCTTTTGTCTAAATAAGAGTAAAAGCTACCATCACCGTCAAATAGTCCTCTCACAAAATCTGCAAAAAATCTTTTCGGTATCTTTATTTTACCTAGAGTTTTAGATTTGGCAGGAGTTAATCCTATGCTTAAGAGAAATTTGTAAAGAGCAACATTGCTGAATTGTATATAATAATATTTTCTTTTTGCAGAATAACCGCTAATTTTTCGGGATATTTTTGATTTACACCCTATACAATTTTGAAATGTCTTTATTAATTGGAGATCTTTTGATACAAAAATAATATGCCTCCCGTCTTTAGATAAATTGCCATCAGTAGCTAATAAACCAACAACATAAGCTAAGTCGGCTGACCAGGTTATTTTAGAATTGAGATGCTTTTCCATTAGGAATATGATTACCCTAATATCTCAATAGACATTGGAATACTGAGTCAAGACTTAATTATATCTTGGTTTCCTTGAGTTTTTTCTTACTGGTGCGTAAATAACCGAGCTTAGCCTGGCGAACAGCAGCTTGCTTTACTGGGACAATTTTTTCAATTACTGGGGAGTTTATAGGGAATATTTTCTCAACACCAATACCGTCAGAAATTTTTCTTACAGTAATTGTAGCGCCGATTTCCTTCGGTCTTTTTACTCCCAAAACCATTCCTTCAAAGATCTGAATTCTTTCCTTCTCTACGCCTTTGGCGTTTTTTTCCTTGATTTTTTGGTGAACCTGGACAGTCATGCCGGGTTTAATCGCTGAAGTGTTTTTCTTAGTAGTTTTCTTTTCGGACATAAGTTTAAAATTTATGTTTAAAAAAGTCCCATAATTATTATTAGGACTAGTCTAGTTTACTAAAATAATTGGTTTTTGTCAATGGTTTAAGGGTTTTAGGAAATAGCGGTAAATAAGAGGATATTATTAGTATTTTAAGCCCTTTTCCTTAAGAAAATCCAGTATTTTATCTAATCCTTGTTGAGGGGTAATGCCAGTAGTATCCAAGACAAAATCGTAATGGGATTCGTCAGTATGGTCTAGATTGTAGTATTTCTGGTAGCGCGCTCGGTCGCTTTCTTGCCGCTCTTTAATCTGCTGTTCTACTTCTGCCAGGGATTTATATAGTCCCTCATTTCTAGCCTGATGCGCTTGTTGGTTTTGCACTTCCTGCCAAATTCTTTTAGCCCCTTCTTTAATGCTCACTTTGATGTATATTTTTATTGACTCTGGGAGAAAATAAAATTGAGTGCGTCCTTCAACAATAACATGATGCAGTAAAGAATGCTCCCTGGCTTCTTGAGCAACTTTTTTATCGATATCCACATCAGTTTCCGGATGACTCAAGCCATATTGATTTAACTCACTTAAAGTCAGTCCTTTGGCTCTGGCTAATTCGCGGCGAATATTGCCTACATAGATTCTTTCACCGTGTATAGTATCTGCCAGCATTTTAGCCAAGGTGCTTTTGCCAGAACCTGGCGTACCAGAAATAGTAATGATGAAATTGCTCTTACTCATTTTATTTGGCTTAGTATATTTTCCAATTCCTTTGGCAGCGCAGAATGATATTCATGATTATGCCTTTTCCGATCCCGGAATTTTAAATAGCTGGCATGCAGGAATAACCTAGCGTCAGCCAAAGTTTTTTTCTTTTTTCTTAAGTCTTTGGTTACATATAATTTATCTCCAACCAATGAATGACCAATACTGTAGAGGTGGGCGCGGATCTGATGCTGTCTACCAGTTAAAGTTTTTACTTTCAATAAAGTGTAATTAAGGTATTTTTGCACTACTTCGTATTGAGTGACAGCTTCTTTGCCTCCATCCAAAGTGGTTTGGGCAATCATTAAGCCGGTTTTCTTGTTTCTTTCCAGCGGACGATTGATTACTCCGTCGTCTTCCTGCAGGCGGCCGTAGATAAGAGTGTAGTATTCTTTGCTGACTTTTCTTTCTTGAAACTGTTTTTTTAAACTATTGAAAGAAGGCTGATTTAAGGCAATAACCATTAGGCCGGAAGCTTCCTTGTCTAAGCGATGCATAATTCCTGGTCTAACAGGATCATCGCCAACCTTATTAATCTCCGGGAATTTATCTTTAAGCCAATCTGCTAAAGTATTGGTTTCACCGCGCTCCGTAGGATGGACCAACAATCCGGCTGGTTTGTTAATTACCAGATAATCTTCAGTTTGGTCAATGATTTTTGGCGCTATTAATTTTCCCGGCTTGGCTGCTTCTTTAGCTTCCTGGAGATTTATTACATCGCCGTTTTTTAGCCAATGGTGGACAGTAGTTAACTGATCATTGACTGTTACTTGTCCATTGAGGATTATCTTCTTGAGCTGGCTGCGGGTAATGTCTGGCAATTGTTCGCTAAGGAATTTATCTAAACGCTCTTTTTTAGCTGCTTGGTAAGTTAGCTTCATAAGCTAAATTTAGCAGAAAATAGGAATAAAATAAAGTAAAAGAAAAACAGCCCTGTTTAAGCTGTAAACTGGCGCCCCCACCAGGACTCGAACCCAGAACCTCCTGGTCCGAAGCCAGGCGCTCTATCCATTGAGCTATAGGGGCATATTTAGGTTATTGGCTAAATTACCATAAATCTACGCCAAAAGCAAGGCGTTTAGGTAAGGTTAATTTTAGAGATTTGCTTATTTAGTTAAGTTATCTGTAAGGTGAGCGGCGGCTGTTGCCTCATCAATTACGCCTTGAGCTAATAATTCCCGGATATTCTGGTCCATGGTAAACATGCCTAAGTCAGAACCGGTCTGGATAATAGTCTTAATCTGGGGTATTTTATTTTCCCGGATAATATTAGCTACCGCTGGATTATTGACTAAAACCTCCCTGGCGGCAATTCTGCCCCCGCCAGTGCGTGGCAGCAGGCGTTGAGAAATAACCGCGCTTAAGGACATAGAAAGTTGCAGGCGGACCTGGGATTGCTGGTGAGGAGGAAAGACATCAATAATACGGTCAATAGTCTGGGCAGCGTTGTGAGTATGTAAAGTGGCCAGCACCAAATGTCCGGTTTCCGCCAAAGTAATAGTGGCGGCAATTGTTTCCAGATCACGCATTTCTCCCACCATGATCACATTAGGATCTTGGCGTAAGACATGCTTTAAAGAATCATGGAAGGTGATCATATCAGTGCCTAGCTGGCGCTGTTTAATAATACTTTTGGCCGGTTTAAAGATGTATTCAATGGGATCTTCTAAGGTGATTATATTGGCAAAGCGGATATTGTTTATTTTCTCAATCATCGCGGCCAAGGTGGTGGATTTACCGCAGCCAGTCGGACCGGTTACTAAAATTAAGCCCTGCGTTTGAGAGATTAAGTGCTCAGCTACCGGCGGTAAGCCCAAATCTTGCATGCTGGGTATTTTAGAGGAAATAACACGAGCCACTAAGCCGATATTATCTTTTTCCCAATGCAAATTAACGCGGTAGCGGGAATAGCCGCTGATTTCGTAGGAAATATCCAGTTCCCTTTCTTCATAAAAAGTATTTTTCTGTTTTTCCGTGATGATGCTCAAAACTAACTTTTCCGCTATCGGGCGAGTGATAACTTCCGTATTGGGGATCATTTTCAATTCGCCATCGATGCGCAGGATAGGCGGCCGGCCGACGATGATATGCAGGTCAGAAGCATTATTCTCGGTAGCTTTTTTAAATAGTTCGTTGATATTCATTATTGCGTAATTAACAGGCTTAAATTTCTGCTTTAATTATAACACACTTTATTAGGTAAAAAAATATTCCGATTACTCGGAATATTTATTAGTGGTTTTTTCTTCAGTTAAGTGCTGACGGTTTTTTTGCCAGTAAGCGATAATCTCATAAGCTCCGAAAAACAGCGCGGTGTAAAAGAGATTGCTGGCAATGGTGTTTTTAAAAAAAGGCAGTCCCAGATTGTAGCTTAACAGCAGGCCGGATAAATTGTTTTGGTACCAGTCAGAAGCAGCCCAGACGGCAAAGTTGGTAATAAGGAAAAAGAGCAGAGCAGATAATAATGAGGCACTAATTAAATTGAGGATGTTTTTATGCTTCTTGAGAAAATGCGCTAAGATTAAGTTTAGAGCCAGAGCTCCGTAAACTGCCAGCATTACCATTGGCTCATAAAAGCCCAAGAAGAAGTCGGAAATCAATAAGGCAATTAATGGCCAGATTAAATATTTGGTTTGCTTAGCATAAGCGCCAGTAAACAGGATAACGGCTGCCAGCGGGGAAAAATTAGGAGCATGGGGAATCAAGCGAGCAATTAAGACAATGGCGCTGATGGCTAGAATTAAGAATAGATTATTTTTTCTAAGCATAGTTTTTAGTAGGTGGAAGGCTCAAAACGCCATTCTAGGATGTCTTCGCCTTGGGGAAAGTATTTATCTACAGATACTTGTGGTTGTTCATCGTTGATATAGTATAGCCAATAGCTGTTATTATCTCCGCCGGTCTTGCTATCTATCTTATTTACTAATAATCCCATTTCTCCGTAGTCCTGGAAGTCAAAAGCCCAATTTTTCTGTTCAGCAATGTCCTTGGTTATTTTAAAGACGCTAGTTTGGGAATCTGGCAGCAGCTCATATTCTACGGAGGTGGTCTGTCCGGGAGCAAAAACAAAGTTAACAGTTAAAGAATTATCCTCCGTATTATTTGCTTGGTTATTTAATGGTTGCGGTTTAACTTGCCACAAGTAAGCAATAACAGCCACGACAGCTATTAAGATAAGGTAAGGTAAGAATTTTTTCATAGGGTTTATTTAATTCTAAATTTTTTAATAATCTATTCCCGGTCTAGCCGCAATGCCACGGTAGACATAGTGTTTAACCTCATTGATCTCGCTGATAAGATCAGCTAGCGCTAGTACTTCCGGCGGACAATAGCGTCCAGTTAAAACCAGTTCAATACGCGGCGCTTTGTTCTTAATAGTATCGGTTAAGTCTTTAACTTTAGCTAAGCCGGTTTTTACTAAAGTGTTGAATTCATCCAGGATAATAACATCAAAGTCTGCTCGTAACCAGACGCCTGCTTGCTCTAAGCCTCTTTGCGCTTCAGAAAAGTCTTCCGGCAGGTTGTCAAAACGGAAGCCCTTGCCAGCTACCATGCGTTGGGTGCCAAAGGCTTGGAAGTCTAATTGTTCTGGGTATAATTCTTTCAGTTTGGCTAGAATTTTCCTTTCGTTGTAAAAATCTCCGCCCTTGTCAAAATAAATGATGCCAACTTTTTTACCATTGCCCAAGGCTCGAATAGCTAGGCCTAAACCAGCGGTAGTTTTGCCTTTGCCATTGCCGGTATAAACATGGATTTGTCCTTGGGGATTCTTTTGCATATTATTTCATGTCACAAGAGCCTTTGAAGCCGCATTGCTTGGAGCATTCAGTGCAGCCGCCATGCTTAACCATTATTCCCTGCTGGCACTGCGGGCAAACTTGACCCACTCCCGCCCCGTAATTATCTGAAGACATTTTAGCCGATAAGGAGTCAACAGCTACTTTAACCGTTTCTTTAATAGGTTCTGCCATAGTGACTTCAACTTTTACTTCCGTATCTGCCACCTGACTTTTTTTGCGGTTATTATATTCCAAATTCTTTTTTTCCGTTTCCGGATCGGTAGATAAGATCTGTTCGCTGCGGCTGGAATCGCGGTAAATGGTTACACCCTTACAGCCCAAGTCATAGGCTTGTTCGTAAAGCACAGCAGTTTCCTCAACCGTGAAATTAGCCGGGGCATTAGCAGTTTTAGAAATAGAGGAGTCAGTCCATTTTTGTACCGCTCCTTGCACTTTAATATGCTCCAGCGGTGACAATTCCATGGAGCTGGCAAAGAATGCCGGCAGTTTGCCATCTGAATCCAAATATTCTTTAGCCAAGGGGATAGAAACGGAATGAAAGCCCAAGCGAGATTGCTGGAAATATTCAAAAGCATAGTATGGCTCAATGCCGGTGGAAGTGCCCAACATGGAACCGACAGTGCCGGTTGGCGCTTGAGTAGTCAAAGTTACATTGCGGATGCCATATTGCTTGACGGCTTCCCGGATATCTTCCGGCATTTTTTTCATGAAGCCGGAATTGATGAATTTTTCTCCTTCAAATTTAGGGAACGGTCCTTTTTCTTTAGCGATTTCTACCGATTCGCGGTACATCGCTTTGGTAATAATGCCATAGACTTTGTCGATAAACTCCAGAGACTCTGGCGAGCCATAGCGCATTCTTAATTTAATCAATAATTCTCCTAATCCTAAGGTGCCACCACCAATTCTCCGCTCATTCTTTTGGTTAGTTTCATTCTCTTTGAAGTAGTAAGGAGTAAGATCAATAACATTATCCAAAAAGCGGGTAAGATTGCGAGAAGATTTTTCCAATTGCTCCCAATTCATTTCATACAATGGCCCTACTTCATCTTTGCCGGTTTCTTGGGCAAAGGAAGCTAGGTATAAATGTCCTAAGTTACAAACACCCCAGGCCGGTAAGCCTTGTTCGCCGCAGGGATTGGTAGAGATTATTTTATTGTAGTAGTAGGAATTGCTTTCTTTATTGTATCTTTCCATAAAGACAATGCCCGGTTCAGCAGAAGCATGGGCTGAGCGTATTAATTTATCCCATAATTCTCTAGCTTTGACAGTTTTGTAGATTTTAGTCGGATAACCGGCCTCTTTCCAGGCTTGCAAATCACCATCCCATTTTTCTTCATAGATGTCATTGTAAGCAGGGTTGGCGTAATCAGGGAATTCCAAATTCCAATAATCGTCATTTTTTAGGGCAGTCATGAAGCGGTCAGAAACCATTACCGAGATATTGGCATTTTCAATTTGGCCAGCTTTGGTTTTAGCTTCAATGAACTCCAAAACATCCGGATGCCAATCCCATTGCATTAGCATTAAAGCACCGCGCCTAGAGCCGCCCTGTTCAATTAAGCCAGTGCCATAAGAGAAGATGCCGCCCCAAGACACGGAACCGGAGGATTTGCCATGTACGCCTTTGACATAGGAATAGCGGGGACGCAAAGCGCTTAAGGACATTCCCACACCGCCACCACGGGACATGATTTCAATCATTTGAAAAAGAGTGTCCCGGATAATTGACTTGCGGGAATCGCGGGGAGAAGGAATTACATAGCAGTTATATAAAGTCAGATTGGAAGTATAATTGCCGTGCTGGTCAACATTAGCTCCGGTCATGATTCGGCCGGCCGGCTGGATATGCTTTTGGTGTAATTCTTCGTAAAAAAGTTCAAAGTATTTTTGTTTCTGCTCCTCAGTTTTTTCTACGGAAGCTACGGCTTTAGCTACGCGGCGATGAGCATCGTTAATTGATTCAATCGGCTTGTCGCAGCGGGAAACCGGTAATTCTAATTCATAGTTATTAGCCGCGTCAGCATATAAGCCGGTTAAGACATGGAGAATTACTTTATCATCAGCCAGTCTCTTTTTGACGATACCCAAATCTTTTTTAGGGTATTTCAGATCTTCCTGGCTGATCATTACTACCAGATCGCCTTCATTAATCTCTTCCTGCTTGGATTTAATGGCGTAGCGGTCAATAAAGATAATGCGTCCTAATTCTTCAAAGCTGGTGGAATTATTTAAGATATGCTTGGCTTGTTTAGATAGGGGAATTCCTAATTCTTCCAATTTAGTCACTTCCGGTGAAGTAGTATCTTTGCCGTACTCTAAGCGGATCTGTTTGCGGCGATCGCGGTAGATGATAAAAGCCTTAGCAGTTTTAGCCCAGTTAGCCTGAATTAAGATAATCTCAATTACATCCTGGATTTCTTCCACGCTAGGAATAATAGTACCGTCAAATTTATATTCCAAGATGCTGGTGACAATATCCGTCAGCTTAGCTGCTTCAATTTTATCGAATTCTCCAGTAGCCTCTCCAGCCTTGGAAATAGCACTTAATATTTTTTTAGCGTCGAAATCAACAATCGCCCCGTCTCTTTTCTTGATCTTCCTCAAACTTAAGTCATTACCGGGCAGTTCGGATAATTTAATTTTTTGTCCGCGGGTTTTAAAATAGATTTTAGCTACTTCCGGCAGATTATTTTCCAGCAGAACTATGTTAATGGCGCTGCGCACATCATCGGTGGTAAAAGCCTTTTTAGCAGTATTGGATTCCAGGTAGTCTACTACTTGTTTGGTGAATTTTTCCGCTTTGGGATTATCCGTCAAACCAGCATCGGTGATTGCTTTGCTTAGGGAGCGGGAAATCTTCTCGGTGTTGAAGTCTTCCAGGCTGCCATTTCTTTTTTTGATTGTTGTCAGCGCCATACTTTTTGTTTTTTAGTTGATTAATTTTTAAAAATTTGAGAGCAAAATAAAAAGCCAGAAGGGCAAACTAGGTTATTTTTACTTATCTGGCACTACATATAGTGTCCTAAAGAATTATAGCACACAAGAGTGTGGCTTGCCAAAGGAGAGATTTCCACAGGCCATAACATTATAATTTCTTTTATTTAATCTGTCTAATTTCCGCCCCCATTTTCCTAAAATTAGCCCTAATTTGTCTTTTTCAGGCTTTGGTGGTATATTAGCCATGCTTATTTATTGATTATATGTTTAATTTATCTGGCAAAGCCAAACAAAAAAACCGAGGCAATAAGCCTAAGTATCGGCAACCGCTAAAGCCCGGCGAATTAGTTGACCCAGTGCTTTATTTGGGTGGCTTGGATGAAAGCAAATATCCCCGCTTGTCGCAGAAAGAGGATGATCATCTGAAAAGTAAGGAAGTGGAGAACCCTTTAAATAAGAGGAATTAATACAAAGTTATTGTTTGTTTATGAAGCAGCGGTTGAGCCGAAAGGTTAAGCTGTTTTTTTATTATCTGGCTGAAGTTTTCCATTACTGTTTTATCGCCGTGAACCAGGAAGATTTTCTGGGGCGGGGTTTTAAAGCCCTTGAGCCATTTTAAGAGAGAGGTTTGATCGCCGTGGGCAGAATAAGCGTCAATTTGCTCTACCGTAGCTTTAATTTCAATTTTCCGTCCGTAATAGTCAAAGTCAAAAGCGCCATTGGTTAAATGCCAGCCCAAAGTTCCTGGTACTTGAAATCCTAAAAAGAGCACATGGTTTTTTTGGTTAGGCAAATATTGGGCTAAGTGATGCAAAATACGCCCTCCTTCCGCCATGCCGGAACCGGCTAAGATTATTTTAGGAGCCGGAACCGAATTTATTTTCCTAGACTCCCGCCGATTATTGGTGACAGTAAGGTGGGGGAAGTTAAAAATGTTTTTGTCTAAACGCAAGCTGTCCTGGGCCGCTGAATTAAGCAAATTTAAATGCTGGTTGTAGATTTTGGTAGCCTCAAAAGCCAAAGGACTGTCTAAGTATACCGGTACGCGCCAATCCAAATGAGTTTCGTAGTAGTCATTCAGGGTTTTCAGAACATCCTGCGTCCGTTCAATGGCAAAGACGGAAATCAGGAGAGTAGAGTTTTTAATGGTTACCTGCTTAATGGCATCCAATAATTTGTTAATCCGTTGTTTAGTGTGTTCATGCTCCCGGTCGCCATAGGTAGATTCTAGAATAAGATAATCTGCTTTTTCCAGATAATCTATGTCCTTGACTAAAGGCATATTTTCACCGCCCAAGTCACCGCTGAAAACGATAGTTTTACCCATTGCCTTAATGGCTACAATAGCAGCGCCTAAGATATGGCCCGCTTGGTAGAGGGTAAAGGAGATGTTTTTGTTTAGCTTTATTTCTTGGTGGTAGGCTACTGTCTGCCAGTGTTCTTGTAATTTTTTAAGATCAGCCGCAGAGTACAGCATTGGCAGCTTTTCCTTGGCAATTTTTTCTTTAAGAATTTCCAAATTGTCAGTCAAAACAATATCTGCTAATTGCTGGGTGGCTTTAGTACAGTAGATTTTATCTGAATAACCCTGTTGGTAAAGCAAAGGCAGCCGTCCGCAATGATCTAAGTGGGCGTGGGTAAGAATAACGGCATTAAGCGTTGAGGGAGTAAAGCCTAAGCCTTGCCAGTTTCTTTGGTAATTTTCCTTATCTCCCTGGAATAATCCGCAGTCGATCAGGATTTTAAAATTGCCGATCTGCAATAAATGGCAGGAACCGGTTACCTGTTCAGCAGCACCGAAGCTAGTTAAAGTAATTTTGGGCATTTTTGTTTTTGCTTTTTACCTCCTAAAATCAATATAATTATAATCTATATTTATTTTTATGTCATATTTAAAACCACCAATTAATGGTGGTTTTATTGCTATTTGTTTTTAAGGTAATTGTCTGCTACTTTATCCCAGTTGATTACTTTAAAGAAATTTTCTATATATTCCGGCCTTCGGTTTTGGTATTTTAGATAATAAGCGTGTTCCCAGACATCCAGAGCCAAGATAGGAGCTCTTCCTTCGGATAAGGGTGAATTCTGGTTAGCGGTTTTTTCTATCATCAATTTTCCCTTGGCCAGGGTCAACCAAGCCCAGCCAGAGCCGAATTGAGTTGTAGCGGCATTAGTAAACTCTTCCTTGAATTTTTCCCAACTGCCAAAAGCCTCATTGATGGCAGATAACAACTCCCCTTCAGGAGCATTATCTGCTTTGCCTGGCCTCATAACTTCCCAGAAGAGGCTGTGATTAACATGTCCGCCGCCGTGGTTAATTACTATCGCTTTAATATCTTCTGGTATTTTATCTAGATTTTTTAGCAGATCTTCTGCGGTAGGAAATTCCAATTCTGGATGCTTAGCTAAAGCTTCATTTAATTTGGTAGTGTAAGTAACATGATGCTTGTCATGGTGCAATTCCATAGTTTGGCGGTCAAGATATGGTTCTAAAGCATCATAAGCATAAGGCAAAGGGGGAGTTTCAAATTTAAGCATAAGTTTTTGGTTAATTATTAAACTTCCGGCCAAATCTGCTTGCCGTCATCATCATAGACAATAATAGCGTTAACCGGACAGCTTTTGGCTGCTTGTAATATTTTTTTTTGGTTATTGCTGTTAGGATTTTTAACCGTAGCAATTCCTTCATCGTCAAGTTCAAAAGTCTCCGGATCAGCTTGGACGCAGGAAGCTACGCTAATGCATAAATCTCTTTCTACTTTTACCTTCATGATAAGTATTTAATAGTTTTTTTATCTTAACACAAAAATTGTCAGCACGCCAAATTACTTGCTTTTCCCCAGTCGCATGATAGCTAATTTGTAACCGCCCAAGCCTTTTTTGTACCATTTAGCTACTTGGGCAATAGTGGCCGAGCTGACTTTAGTTTGCTTACTGATTTCAGTGTAAGGTATTTTTTGGGCTAATAATTGGGCAATTTCCCATCTTTTGGTTAACTCCACCAGTTCTTTGCGGGTTAATAAATCCCTGAGAAAGCGGAAGAATTCCTGCTCATTGCGGAATTGGGAAAAAGCTTGCGCTAAGTTCTGGGATAGTTCTTTATTATTATTTTCCATAAGCATACTTTAGCTTACTAAAGTATAGGTTTAAGGGAAAATTAAGTCAATATTTTTTTATTTTTTGCTAACATTAGCTAATTATAAGTAATAAAACATTGCTTTTTAACAGATTAAATGTTATGCTTAAGACATAATAAAGTTGGCAAGAACTCCTGTTTTTAATGGGAGGTGACCAGCTTTATTTTTTTGCGAACTTTTTTAACTAATTAGGCAAGCATCATGCTTTGGCATAAAAAAATCCAATCTTTTCATATGATTTCCAGCCCAGCGCCGGAAATAAAAGCTACTGATTATTGGGTCGTCTTGGTCTTCTGTGCCTTCGGCTCATTAGCATTGATACTCGCTGTGGGAGCGTCAATTTAAAATCAGGGCAAGTATTTAATTATTAAGATAAAAATATGGCAGGAGTAACTTCTTTTAAATTAGCCAGTAAAAAACTGGTTCCCGCCCTAGAGTCTCACGAGGCTTGGGCGCTATTAAGCTTATTTATTTTAGAAATGATTGTTCTAAAATTCTACTAATTAAATGATTAAAACAAAGACAAAAAATTTATTTGCTACCTTTAGTTATTATTTGCCGATCTTGATTTTATTCAGCTGGTCGGCGCAAATAGTGTATTCTTAAAATTAAAACTCAATAACATGTTCATTAATGATTTAACAGTTTTTAAAATAACGGAAGGATTAATGAATAAGAGTTCGCCATGATTTGGCAGAAACTACCGCAGTTTAAGCGGTAGTTTTTTTATTTTATCCAAAAATGTTATAATAATAGGGTTATTAATATCTAGAAAATGAATCAAAGAGGATTTAGTTTGATCGGTTTAGTTGGGGCTTTAAGCATCATGGCCGTTTTAATCGCCTTTATTTTATTAGAGCTTGACCCGGCAGAAAAAATAGACCAAGCCAAGGATTCTAAAAGGCAGCAAGATGTTTTAACGCTGGCTTATGCTCTCGATGATTATATGAAGAATAATACCAGTCTGCCAGACGGTATTGAATTGACTACTGATAAATCGGTATTATGCACATCAGCTGCCCAATTAGATTGCGCAGATGATGCTGATATTGATTGTTTAGTCTTAAATAGAGAGGGAGAATTTTTAACTAAATATTTGGAAGATTTGCCTGTTGATCCGGATAAAACTGACACTAATGACTCCGGTTATTATCTGCAGCTGGATGCGAATAACAAAATAGTGGTAGGTTCCTGCAGCGTTAGTGTTAGTGCTGATGAAGAAATCACTTATGTTACTCAAGCTTCAGCCGCTCCAGCTTCCGCTCCCTGGTCTTGCTCCGGCGCTGGCGGTTATGAGCACGGTAGCCATTGTTGGTTTTTAGCTAATGCTCGTAATAAGAATTGTAATACGGTTTGCTCAGATTTCGGCTTAACTTGCGAGGCTAGTGTTACTCCTTCTGATTGGGCTACTTGTACGGTATTTCAAAATTTATCTCCCGGCGGAACTACTTGCATGACCAGCTGTTATATTTATACCGGCGCCACTGACTATGTTTACTGGCCGGGGTTTTATGATAATGGCACAGCCACCTATTATCCTAAATATTGCTATGTTGATGTTAATAAGGTAATGAATTGCGCCAATACGCCTAATAGTAGTTATCGTCAGGTCTGTCCTTGTGTTCAAAGCTAAATGTTAAAAAGTATTACTCAAAATTTGCATAGAGTTTTTCTTTGGTCGCTAATTGCCGCCCAGGTTATTGCTTTTGGCTCAGTGTGGGCTACTGTTAATGCTGATCTATCTGTGCAATTTATTAACCCTGTTGCTAATCAGCAAATCGCCTCAGGTACGGAGATATTAATTCAAGCCCAGATCGCCAATAGCGCTTACCAGTTAAATACTGTTCATTTTGTTTTAAGCTCAGAAGTTAATGGATTTAATGATGTTTCCTTTCAAGCACTGCGAGGCAGCGGCAATATTTGGACAGCTGACAGTGCGTGGTTAACAGCAGATTATCCAGCGGGAGATTATCATTTGTCAGTCCGGGCTTTAAGTTATGATGATAACGGCAGTTTAATAGACTTTAATCAGCCGGCCGGTATTAACATAACTCTAATGTCAGTGCCTGAAGAACAAGATCAGGTGCCTAATAATCCAGAGCCGGTTTTACCAACAGTCAGTATCTTGCAGCCAGTTGCTAATGCCGTTATTTCTGGCGCTGAATATCAGGCCCGAGTCAGCATAGAGAACTTGGGAGATTACCAATTACGGGCAGTGTTTAGAAGAAGCGGCGGGGATTTAATAAATTCCCGGCCAGCCAGCAGCATTGACGGCAATATTCATACTTTTGTTTTTAACACTACAGAGATATCCGATGGGCAGGCTCAATTAGCGTTTTTTGTAGAAGCTAATGGTAATCAGCAGTTTTTAGCCACAGTTTATGTGGCCATAGACAATGTTCCTGAACCATTACCTAATCCAACAGTGGTTAATGTAGTCTCTCCCAATGCTGATAATTTAACCATTAGCGATGAAGATTTTCTCTTGGCAGTTAGATTAAGTCGGGAATTAACTAGTAGCGAAACTGCTGGTGCTACTCTTTACCGGGAGCAAGGCAGTGTTTTAACTGTTAATCTGGCTTTAGTTAATAACAACACCTACCGTGGCTATTTTAATTCTTTGGAACTGCCGGATGGGCGCTACCAAGTTGTTTTCTGGTTTAACAATGGACAAAGAATAGTTTTACATAATAGTTTATATCTTAATATTGATAATCCAGAAGCAGATGAGCCGCCGGCGGAAGACAATAACGAGCAGAGGATTAATTTAATCGCACCCAATGGACCAATTACTACCGAAAGCTTTATTTTGCGTTTAGAAACAAGATTCACTGCCAGTAATTTACATTGGCAGATTAGACAGCAAAATGATGAAGCGATTAGTATCAACGGATCAATGGTTAGGGTAGATGACGGTAGGCAATGGAGCAGGGAAATAACCCTGCCTCGCAGCATTTTTATTAACGGTAATTATTTGCTGACAGTGCAAATTACCAACAATGACGGCAGCACTCAAGCGGCAGAATTTATCTTGGCTTTGGATCGGGTAATTTCCAGCCCACCTAGCCAGCCGGAACAGGGGCCTATTAATCCTCCCCAAGAAGATGCTGAAGAAGAGCAGTCGGCTAATCCTGCTGTTCCACCTAGCGATGATCAGGAAACAGAGGAAGAATTACCAAATCAAGAGCAAGAATCGTCCGGACAATCTGAAAGTAATATTTTACCACCAGCACAGCAGGCCCCTATCGCCACCTTGGATCCGCGCTGCCAGCAGCGGAATATCACTGATCAGAATCGATGCCTGCAATGGCTAGCTATTTTCAGTGAAGATATTGATCGCCAATGCATAGAGCAGGAGATTTATGACCCGCTGGCTTGCGAGGACTACCTTAATCGCATCAGTGTTGACCGGGAGTGTCAGGAGAAGAATATTTTTGATCGCCGAGCTTGCCAAGATTACCTGATGGAAAAATATTCTCCGGAGGTAAATTGCCGTTTGTCCGATAATGAATTATGCCGGCAGATTTTGCGGGAAACTTATTTAAATCGCTTAGTGGTTAAGCAGCAACGTCGGGATAAGGTAGATAATATAGTTAAGCCATTAGTTGGCAAGGCGGTTGATGCACAGGAATTAGCTGAGCAGTTTAAACGCCAGGAATTAATTGCTACCTTACCGATTAAAACCGACAATAAAGCCAAGTTTTTATTGATTAATTCCCAAGCTGCTACCGTGCTATTAACTACCGATAGACTAGAAGCGGTGAATTCAGCGGTTTTAGCCAAAGACACCGACGGTGATGGCTTGCCTGATGATTTGGAAAAATATTACGGCACTGACCTTGATAATTTTGATTCCGACAATGATGGTTATTCTGATGGGGAAGAGGTTTCTACTAACCATAATCCTTTGGGAGCCGGCGTTTTAGATAAAGCTAGGACTGATTTTGATCAGGTAATTTTAAGCGGTTTGCCTTTGGAACAGCCAAAAATCGTCACAGACAGGACAGACCCTTCTTTAAATATTACTGAACCGACTATGCAGGATGACAGTAGCTTATTATTAACCGGTCAAGCTAATCCTGATGCGTGGGTAACAGTTTATATTTATAGTGATTTGCCTTTGGTAATGGTGGCTAAAGCTGATGCTTCTGGCAACTGGTCTTATGCCATTGGCGATGCTTTGGCTGATGGGGAGCACAAAATTTATGTAACGGTTAATGACAATACCGGCAAGATTGTTAAACAATCCGAACCGTTGTCTTTCCTGATCCGCGGCGCTCAGGCGGTGACGGTAGATGAATATTTTTCTCCAGATAAAGCTGGTGATAAAGTGAATAATCTTATCTTATATTATTTATTGGGAGCTGGTTTCTTGATTTTCATCGCTTTAGCCATGCTGATTTATCTGCATCGGGACAAAGAGAGCGTGGAAAATAATGAAATCAGGCAGCAATAAAATTTATTCATGGATATAAAGCCCAAATTGTTTTTGCAGAGGAATTACCAGATCATCTATGCGGTGATCTTGATTTTATTGATCCCTATCACCATTGCTTTTAACACCATTACTTCGGTTAGATCTTTCCAGGACAATATTGATGTGGAATTGCAGCGTCAAGCGGTATTAGTCGGTCGTTTGTTTAATGCCTTAGTTAAAGAAGATAATTTATCTCCAGAGCAATTGCAAGAAAAGGTCTTAGCAATTGGCCAGGCTACTAAAGAGTTGCAAACTATTAATATTTTAACTCCCTATGGTGAGGATTTTAAGATTGTCGCCAGCCTAGAAGAAGAGAATTTAGGCAGGATCCAAACTGATCTTAATAACATTGTTGCCTGGCATGAAGAGCAGGCCATTGCCACCTTGGCTTATGGCAAGGAAGGCGAATTTATTAATCCCGACCAGCGCTTTTGGGAAGTGGTGATGCCTTTGACTAATGCTCAAAACGAGAAAATTGCCTTATTGAGCCTGCGGATGTCTTTGGAGGTAATGGATGACTTAGTCAGCCGCACCTTAACCAAATCATATTTAATCTTAGCCGCTACGGTTTTAATCGTTATTTTACTACTGGCCGCCAATACCCGTTTGTTTGAATACGCTTCCTTGTTTAAGAAGCTCAAGGAAGTTGACCAGATGAAAGATGAATTTATTTCCATGTCTTCCCATGAATTGCGCAGCCCTATTACCACCCTGCGCGGCTTTTTATCCATGATTCTGGAAGGAGATTATGGCAGCCTGAATGAGCAGGGAAAAAAGACTTTGAAGATTATGGAAGCTTCGGTTAATCGCCTGGCTAATTTAGTGGAAGACTTGCTTAATGTTTCCCGCATTGAGCAAAAGCGCTTGGAATTGAAATTAGAGCCGGTTAATGCAGGGGAAAGCTTAAATTCGGTTAAGGATGAATTTGCTTTGCAGGCAGAAAATAAAGGACTGGAATTAAAGGTTAACTTGCCAGCCGACTTGCCGATGATTATGGCGGATAAAGACAAGCTAAAGCAAATTTTAATTAACTTGGTAGGCAATGCCATTAAATATACCAAGAAGGGTTCCATTGAATTATCTGCTAAACAGACTGGAGATAAAATAATAACTATTAGTGTTAAGGATAGCGGCATTGGTATTGCTGCGCCGGACCGGGAAAAACTCTTCGGCAAATTTTACCGCGTTAAATCAGAAGAAACCCAGGGCATTGTCGGGACTGGCTTGGGATTGTGGATTACTAAACAATTAGTAGAACTGATGGGCGGTAATATTTACGTAGATTCTATTGAACATGTTGGCACCCAGGTTTATTTTACCGTGCCAGTGGTTAAAAAATAAAAAACAACCCTATTAAGGTTGTTTTTTATTTTAACTTTTTTAAGCTGTTTTTTAAATCTGGAGACTGCTGCAAATAGCTGCCGATAGCGATTAAATTAGCGCCGGCCTTTTTTATTCCACTGAAGTTTTTATCATTTACTCCGCCGTCTACTTCAATATTCAGTCGGGGATATTTTTTTCTCAAAGCTTTTATTTTTTTAAGTGCGAGGGGCTGAAATTTTTGTCCCATTTTTCCCGGAATAACTCCCATAACCATAATGGTGTCTAATTTTTTTACCAGCGGTTCAAGCGTAGAAAGCTTAGTTGACGGATTAAAAGCCAGACCAGCTTTTATTTTTTTGTTACGTAGGATTTTTAAATATTGATTAATATTTATCTTACCAGCCTCATAATGCCAGATTATTTTTTTCACGTTTTTAAGCGGGGACCAGGCGGTTAAATATTTTAAAACATCCTTGACCATTAGATGAACTTCCAGATTTTTATTTTTAGTCAGAATTTTTATCTTTTTTGGATCAATATTATTCTTAGTTTTAACTAACTTACCGTCCATTATATCAATCTGCAGATAGGGAAAATAAGGGGAGACTTTGGCCCACTGTTTTTTAAATTCAACAATATTGTCGGCTAGAATAGCCGGAATAATTTTTGCCATTATTTTGCTTTAGCGATTTTAGCAATTCTTCTCTGATGTCTTTTTAGTCGGGAGAAGGGAGTATTAAGCCAGTTGGAGACAATGGTTATTGCCAGGCGGGAAGATAAGCTTTTTCCTGGCAGGCATAGGATATTACTATCTCCATCATGACGGGAAGCTTTAACGGCAGAAACGGAATAGCCCAAGGAGGCACGGATTTTAGGAAGTTTGTTAGCAGTAGTGCACATGCCTTGGCCGGAAGAGCAGATGAGTATTCCTCTGTGTTGTGGATTTTTACTGACAGCTTTAGCTACCAAGATAGCATAATCCGGATAATCGTCTTCAGCAACTAGTTGCTTATTCCCCAAGTCAGTAAAGGGAATGTTTTTAGCGATAAAGTATTTCTTTAGCTGCTCTTTTAATTTGTATCCGCCGTGATCGGCGCCTAGGTAAATCATAGTTTTTTAATATTAATAAGTTTATTATATCAATAAATGCTATTTTCTTAAATGATTCATAGCAATACCAGCTGAAACAGCAGCGTTGAGAGAGTCAGCTTTTCCAAACTTATCTATTTTATAAAGTTGATTAGCCAATTTTTTTAAATTTGAATTTACTCCCCGAGCTTCATTGCCGATAATTAAAGCGGTCAGCTGTTTCGTTAATTTAATTTTGCCTCCAGCTAAGTCAGTGGCTACTACTTGGTATTTTTCTTTTTGTAAATCTTTGACCAGCTTTATTAAGTTGGTATCGTTATAGATATTAACATTGAAGATTGAGCCCATGGTAGCAGCTACCACTTTACTATTATAAGCTTCCACACAATCTTTACTTAAAAAAATATAATAATAACCAAACCATTCAGCTGTTCTGATAATAGTGCCCAAATTGCCGGCATCTTGAATATCGTCAAGCAGTAAAATATTATTAGACTTGAAATTAAATTTTTTAGGAACAGGCATTTTAAACAAACCCAAGATACCAGCCGGAGTTATTTGAGGAGATATTTTATGCATGTCTTTTTCTGATAAACGGAAAGTATTTTTGAAGACCATATTAGCTTCATTTTTTTGGTAGAAATTGTCAGTAACATAAATAGCTTCCAGTAGAGGGTTATCAAATTGTTCCCAAATAACCTTAGGGCTGGTAACAATAAATTTTTGGTATAATTCCCGATATTTTTTCTGTTGTAGTTTACTCAAAAAACTTATTTGAGCTTTAGTTGGAGTTTGGATATTCATGAGACTATTATAGCAAACAATGGCGATAAAAACACCTCCGTAAAGGGAGGCGTTTTTATGGGGTCACGTGGTGAAAGAGATTAGGACTAATATACTTTTAGCATCTAAAATAGAAATACCTATTTTGTGTTAAATTTGCCCATATTATTTTATATGGATTATGAACTGTATCAGTTGATATATACTTCAAGTGGGTAGTATATCAGAATATTGACATTCTGATATACTTATGATAATATAAAATTAAGCATAAAATATAAAAACAATGTCTATAAATTATCATAAATTAAAAAGGCTTAATTTGAATGGATTAAGTCTTGACTATAATCAATTTGCAGTAAATTTATCAAGAGCAGAATATGCGCTTGGTTTATTAGAGGGTTCTCAAAAAAAATTACAAAACCCATCTCTTTTAATATCTCCTCTTAGTGCAAAAGAGGCGGCTGTAAGTTCAAAAATTGAAGGAACACAAAGCACTGTCTCTGATGTTTTTTTGCACGAAGCGGGTGGCCAAACAAAGCACGCAGACATTAAAGAGGTTATAAATTATCGTAGGGCTATGAATATAGCTATAGCTAAACTTAATAGAGACGGCAACTTAACAATAAATTTAATAAAACAACTTCATAAAATTTTATTAACCGACACTAGACATAGAGGCTCATTGGGAGATTTTAGAACAAAAGATGTGTGGATTGCCGAAAAAGCTGGTGATCCAATAGAGAAAGCGATATACGTGCCTCCATATTATCCACAAGTCCAAGGATACATAGAAAATCTTTGGGATTATATAAATAATGGAAAAGAAAACTCATTGATTAAAGCTGGGATAGCTCACTATCAATTTGAAGCAATTCACCCATTTGAAGATGGTAATGGAAGAATCGGTAGATTGATAATACCCTTGATACTTTTTTACAAAAATAGGCTTTCCACACCACTACTCTATGTTAGTGGTTATATGGACACTCACAGAGATGAATATATCAGATATCTTCACGATGTTGATAGAACAAACAGAATTGAACCTTGGTTATCTTTTTTCTTCAAATGTGTTTCTGAACAATTAAAAGAAACTCAAAGAATGGTTGAATCCATATATAATTTATATGATGAAATTAAATTATCTTTTGAACAAAATAAATCACCGTATTTAGTTTCATTTCTTGATTTTATTTTTGCAAATCCAATTTTTACTGCAGCCCAAGCAACAAAAGAAATCAAGGCCTCTTCAAATCTCACTGTTAAGAGGTTAATTAAAACTTTCCAACAAAAAAATATATTAATAGATACGGGGAGTTTATTAAATAGGTCTAAACTTTATACTTTTGAAAAGATGCTCAAGATATTAAAATAATGATCTAAAAATCAAAAAGCTACTCAATCAAGAGTAGTTTTTTGATGGGGTGGCTACAGGGAGTTGAACCCTGACTAACGGGACCACAACCCGCTGTTCTACCGCTAAACTATAGCCACCATATAAATTAATTTTTCTGGTGCGCCCAGCAGGATTCGAACCTGCGACCGTTTGCTTAAGAGGCAACTGCTCTACCAGCTGAGCTATGAGCGCAAAGTATAAAGATTATAGTCTATTTTTTATTTTTAGCAAGTGGTCTGGTACCCCCGCCAGGAATCGAACCTGAATCTAGAGCTTAGAAGGCTCCTATTCTATCCGTTGAACTACGGGGGCGAATAATAAACAAACGAAAATATAACATAAAAAATAATAAAAGTCAATGATAAATATTGCTTTAATTCCCATAACCAGCTAAAATACTTGGGTAATAATTTAAAGTTTTAATTTATGGCAAAAAGAAGACATGCTGTAGGCCGCAAGCAAAAATCCAGTTCGCGCAAAACCAAGAAAAGGTTAGCAGTAAAAAAAGCGATGCTGGAAGCCAAAGCTGCTAAACGGCGCAAGAAAGCGTAAATAAAAATCTCTCCGATAATCAGGAGAGTTTTTATTTTCAGGATATTTTAGCTATATAGTAAGCTTTTTGCTTGTCATTGACTGTTAGGGTGAAACTATCTCCAACTTTTTTGCCTAACAGCATTTGGCCTAAAGGAGAGTCGCCGGAAATTACGCCTCGTCCCGGATCGGTTTCCAGCGATCCTAGAAGGCAATAGGTTTTTTCTTCCCGATCTTCCATAACTGTCACTGTGGAACCCAGAGAAACAACATTATTATTGGCGGGTTTTATTATCTTAGCCCGGCTTAATAATTTTTCCCATTCGGATATTTTTTGGTTGATGCCGCGCAATTTGCCTTTAGCCATTTGGTATGCGGCATTTTCAGAAAAATCTCCCATCGCCGCCAGTCTTTTAACTTCCGCTGCTGCTTGAGGATGAGCCTGGTTTTTTAATTTATTTAGGCTATTAGCTAATTCATCATACTTAGCCTGAGTCATATCGGCAGAAATTTGCAGGTTAGTATATTGCCCAGCTTTTCTTATGGGTACGCGCATAAACTTAATTAAAAATAGTTTTGTTGTCCCGCTTGATTATGGCTGCCATTGCGGCGTCCGCGTCGGAAAGGCCGACGCTGTCTAGATTTATTACCAGCTAAACGCCGGTTTGGCTGGTGGAAGTTTGACCTAGCAGGGTAATTTATTATTGGCGCGGCTTTAAGCGGGGGTAATGGCTGGACTTTGAGGGGAGTTCGAATTAGCTTTTCAATAATAGCTAGATCGCGTTTTTGTTCCGGTGCGGCTAAAGATATAGCTTTACCTGATTTACCGGCTCGGGCGGTGCGGCCGATGCGGTGGACATAATCTTCCGGATTATCCGGCAAGTCATAGTTAATTACTACAGTAATATTCTGGACATCAATGCCGCGGGAAGCAATATCCGTGGCGACTAGGATTTTTACCAAGCCGATCTTAAAGTCTTTTAAGGCTTTGGTGCGCTGGGATAAGGATTTATTGGAATGAATTTCTGCCGCTTTATAGCCGAGCTTTTTCAAATTGATGGTTATTTTTTTAGCACCGTGCTTAGTGCGGCTGAAGATTAAAATGCGCTGGGGGTATTGTTTTAACAGTTCTTCCAGCAAGATTATTTTTTGGTTGGCCGGGACGATAAATACCTCCTGTTCAATATTAGCAGCGGCAGTTCCAGCCGGCGCTACTTCAATGCGCAGAGGCTTGCGCATATAATTATTGGCAAGTTTGGTAATATTCTCCGGCATGGTAGCGGAAAACAGCATGGTCTGCCTTTTTTCTTTAGGCATGACGGCTAAGATTTTTTTAATCTGAGGCTCAAAGCCCATATCCAGCATGCGGTCAGCTTCATCTAGAACCAAAGTGTTGATTTTATTCAATATGTTTTTATTCTGCTGGAGATGATCGATTAACCGGCCGGGAGTGGCAATGATTATCTGCGGATGTTGGGATAATTTGCGCAATTGCGGACCGGGAGGAGTGCCGCCGATAAGAGTGGCAATTTTTAAATTAAAAGCCTGTCCTAAGGAAGATAAGGATTGTTCTACTTGCAGGGCTAATTCTCTGGTAGGAACTAAAATTAATCCCGTACCCGTTTGGTTGAGGATTTTGTTGATAATCGGTAAACCAAAAGCTAAGGTCTTGCCGGTGCCGGTTTGGGCGATGCCAATTAAATCTTCGCCGGCTAGGGCAATGGGTATGGCTTGGTGCTGAATGGGAGTAGGTTTGGTAAAATTGAGCTTTTCCAGCCGATCTAACAGCTTGGCATTTAAGCTTAAATTAGCAAAACCACCTTTATTATTATTTTGTGTCATCATATATTTAAAATTACGACCCGATTTTCCATCTGGTCGCTTTTATAAATATATAACAAGAGGTTTCGAGTCCAGCTCTTTAGTTAGAGCTATGATTAATAATATTATATTGGTTAGTTGATGCTTTGTCAATTATCTAATAGTAGATTATTTGATTTTTTGCTAATTTTTGTTATACTCAAAGCGTAAAAATTAATCGTTCAAACATGAAAGAAAACAGCATGGAAAAGCCACCAGTTACGGCTGCTGAGGCGATTGCCTATATCCAAGCTAAGCGCCAGGAATGTATGGTAATGGGAGCCAACGACTCCGAATCCGGAGATTTTGATCATTTGCTTACAGAGGTAAATTCCGGCAGGCTTTCGCCTGAGGAAGCGATGAAGCAAGCCAATGATATTCGTGAGGGTAAAATGGAGTATCGGTAATCTCGGAGACTGGCCAATAAGAAACATCCTGTTAGTCGGGATGTTTTTCTTATTATATAAAAATGCCGCTATTAAAGCGGCATTTATTGTTTTAATTAGGGTTATTTATTGGAGGCGTTGGTGTTTCATTGATTGGTAATTTAGTAGCAAGTTGTCTGTCTTCCACATCTTTAATAAATAATACAATTATGTAGAGGATTAAAATCATTATTAACACTAAAATAATTTTGAAGAATACATTTAGATCTCCAAAATTTTCCGCCAAGACATTTAATAATAATACATCACCGGCAAATAGGAATCCCAAGCTTATAGCATAAATATTATATATGATTGCCCCAATCATGATATAAATACCAGTAAATATGGTTAGCGTAGTCCAATAACTAAGAATCCCATTGTTTTTGAAGTAGCTGGCGGTAAAGAAAGCGAGGGCTAAACTAAACAGGAAGATTATAAAACCGAAAATTATTTTTAGAACTGCATCTTTATTTTCCATGACTATGTAAGTTTATCTTTTAATTTAACAATAGAAATAACCACCGCTATTATTAAGCCAAAGGCTGCCGCTAAAATTCTAGCACCTTCACCCAGCTCCCATAATTGAGAATAGGTGTAAATAATAATTAAGGCTCCACCCGCTATATTACTATACAGCAATATGGCATTTTGTTTACTGAAAATACCTAAAATAACCAGTCCGAAGCCTAGTAATAGGGAAATAATTATAGCAACAGTTGAATTATTAAAAGCGATCAGTATATATTTTATTAGAATTGGAAACAGCGCTGCTAAGGATAGGCCAATTATAAAATTGCGCAAAGATTGGAAGGCCTCCCGGTTATTAGTGGGAGTTTTTTTCTTTTTGGAAAAAATTCTAATTCCCAAGTAGACTAATAATAGTGGCCAGATTAGTGAAGAGGCGATAGCAAAAACCTCAGAGCCTCCACCTCCATAAACAATATCGCCAAAAGCAATGAAGGTAAGGCCAGCGATAAAAATAATCAGTGGCCAAATAAATATAAAAGCTAGTAATTCCATATACTAATATTATAGAACAATTATTGTTTTCTAGCTAGTTGGTGAGGAAACTGGTGTTATTTAGAAACAAATGCAAATCATTTGCATTTGTTTAAAGACTATGCTAAGCTATTGTCTATGAACAAGGAAAAGCTCAAGCAAGCGGGATTAAAAATAACCAAACCACGGGAATTGGTTATGGCTTTCTTGCAAAAAAGCCAGCATCCTTTAGCAGTGGCGGAGATTTATAAAAACTTGCAGGATAAATTGGATCAGGTGACGGTTTATCGTGTCTTGGAAGCATTAGAGCAAGTTGGTTTGGTTTTCAAAGAGCAATTAAATTCGCAAGCGGTATATTATCTAGCAGACAAGCAGCATCATCATATTGTTTGCAGACTCTGCGGCAGAATGCAATGTTTGCCTTGTGATCACCTGTTTAAGAAAATTAAAGGTTTTAGCCAGATTAAACACCAATTAATTTTAACCGGCCTTTGTAGTAAATGCGCTTAATTATTAAATAGAATAGAGTATGCTTACCCAGATTATTTTAGCCACCTTAGCCGTTTCCCTGATTTCCTTAGTAGGAGTGCTGGTGATTTTTAAAAATCAGCATAAGAAAAGCTTTTTAAAAATATTAGTCAGTTTAGCGGCTGGTGCTTTATTAACAGTTTCTTTTTTGGATCTGCTGCCGGAAGCTATTGAGGCAGAGCATTATGATCCACATGTTATTTTCTCTATTACTTTAGGTAGTATTTTATTCTTCTTCCTTTTGGAAAGAGTATTCCATTGGCATCATTGCCATTGTGAAGAGCATGGCGAGCCTAGGGAGCAGAAGAAACATCTAATTGCAGTTAATTTAATCGGTGATGCCATCCATAATTTTGTCGATGGCGCTTTAATCGCTTCGGCTTTCTTGGTGGATTGGTCAGCGGGAGTATTGGTGACCATTGCCGTTATCTTGCATGAAATACCGCAGGAGATTACCGATTTCGGCGTTTTGCTTTATGCTGGGCTTACCCGCGCCAAAGCTATTTTGTATAATATCCTCATCGCCTTGACGGCAATTATTGGCGCTTTGGCTTTTTATTACTTCGGCAGTCAGCTGGAACAGATTATTACCATTGTTATTGCCATTGCCGCCGGTAACTTTATTTATCTGGCTACCGCTGACCTGATACCGGAGCTTCATCATGATAAGGAGCGCAAGAGTATTTTTTACCATTCGCTATGGCTATTGGTCGGTGTGGCGGTAATTTACTTAGTCAGTCAAATTATTCCCCATGGACACTAAAAAGTTAAAAATAAAAAACCGTTGTCAGTGGGTTAAAGCCGGAGACAGCCTTTATGAGCGCTACCATGATCAGGAATGGGGAGTGCCGGTATATGCTGATCGGAAAATTTTTGAATTCTTAGTTTTAGAAAGCGCTCAAGCTGGTTTAAGCTGGTTGACGGTTTTGCGCAAGCGATCTGCTTATCGCCAGGCTTTTGCCGGTTTTGATCCGAAAAAAGTCGCCAAGTTTACCAGCCAGGAAGTTAAAAAGCTGCTGGCTAATCCGGGGATTATCCGCAATCGTTTGAAAATATTAGCGGCTATTAACAATGCCCAGAGATTTCTGGAAGTGCAGAAAGAATTCGGTTCATTCAGTCGTTATGCCTGGAGCTTTGTAAAGAATAAAACCATTAAGCATAATATTAAGAAATTGGCGGATTACCCAACGGTCATTAAGGAAGCGGAGGATTGGGCTAAGGATTTAAAGCAGCGCGGCTTTAAGTTTTTAGGACCGACCATTGTCTATGCCCATATGCAGGCGACGGGCATGGTTAATGATCATATGGTTGGCTGCTGGCGCCACCCTAAATAATTTGCCTAGTAAATTATTATCTGCTATAGTATACCTATACCTCTGGTATAGGTATTTAATTTTTAACTATAATCTTTATGAATAAGATTAAGGATTCCAAAACTAAAACGCTGATTGCTCTCAAGAAAGCCCAAAGCTTGTTAGGCAAGATTATTTTAATGAAAGAAGAGGGTCGCTACTGCGTAGATATTATGCAGCAGAACCTGGCAGTGATTGGCTTGTTGAAATCCATAAATCAGGAATTACTGGAGAATCATATTAATAGCTGTTTCAAATCAGTGCTGTCTACTAATAATCCTAGCCGGCAGAAGCAGATGATTGAAGAAATTCTGCAGTTAAACAAATTATCCAATAAATAATTATGGCCAGAAAAAAAATTTTCATCCAAGGCATGACCTGTTCATCTTGCGAAGCCAATATTACTCATGAATTAAAGCAATTTAACCAGTTGCATAATATCCAAGTATCCCAGAGCAAGGGAATTGCGGAGATGGATGTCAGAGGAGATGATTTTCCGCTAGCAGAAATTAAACAGAAAATAGAGAAGCTGGGTTATCTGGTGTCAAATAACCAATTGCCGGCAAGAAAAGCAGCTACTTTGGAGCAATGGATTTATTCCCTGCTTATCGTTTTAGGGATTTATCTGGTATATAAATATCTAAAGTGGATAGGCGCATTATCCTGGCTAGATTTTAATCCAAGCAGCGTTAATTTCGGTGCGGCTTTTTTAATCGGGATTGTTGCTTCGCTCTCCACCTGCCTAGTAGTAGTCGGTGCGGTAGTAATGTCTTTTGGCAGTAAATACCAGACTAGCGGCAATGCTTTCCAGCAAACCATAAAGCCTCATTTATTATTTCACTTCGGCCGCTTGGTTTCTTTTTTTGTCTTAGGCGGATTATTAGGCTTAGTCGGTTCTTGGTTGAATATTTCTTTAAGCTTTACCGGCTGGTTTACCGTTTTGGTAGCCTTAATATTGATTTGGCTGGCTGGTAATATTATGGGTTTTGCTCCAGCGGTAAGCAAAATCGGTATCAGAATGCCGAAAAAAAGCTTAGCCATTTGGCATAAGTTAAAAAATTCTGAGCATAGTTTAGCTCCAATATTATTAGGCGCTTTTACTTTCTTTTTGCCCTGCGGCTTTACCCAAAGCATGCAATTGCTTTCCATTGCTTCCGGCAGTTTTTTTACCGGTGCTATGACCATGAGCTTATTTGCCTTGGGAACTACGCCGGTATTATTCGGTTTAGGCTTGGCTGCTAGCCGTTGGCAGAATCGTAAGAGCCCAATTATGCAGAACGCCATTGGGATCATTATTGTTATTTTTGGTTTATATACCTTGCTTTCCGGCCTGACTGTTTTGGGAGTTAATGTCTCTTGGATGAAATCTGCTCCCGCCAGCGCCATTAAACAGGCTAATGCCCAGGTAATTGAAATGGCTGTAGAATATAGCGGTTATGTGCCCAGCTCTTTTAAATTGCAAAAGGATGTGCCAGTTCAATGGGTAATTGACGGCAAGGGAATTACTGGTTGTACTTCGGATATTATCGTGCCCAGTTTAGGCATCAGGGAAAGATTGAAACCGGGCGAGAACATTATTGAATTTACGCCCACTAAGGCCGGCAATATTGCTTTCAGCTGTGGCATGGGAATGGTCAGAGGAAATTTTATTGTTGAATAAATTTATGAAAAAGGAAAATTTAAAAATAATTGGGATGCATTGCGCATCCTGCGCAGTAAATATTGAGCGCAATCTTAGTGCCGTTAGCGGCGTGAAGCAAGCTAGCGTTAATTATGCCACCGGCCAAGCTCAGGTGGAGTATGATGAGCAGCGGGTTAATAAGCAGCATTTGCATCAAGCTGTTGCTCAAGCTGGAGACTACCGGGTAGCTGCCGCTCACGAACATCATCATGAAATGGTTTCTTTATTATCTGCCCGCCGGAAATTTATTTGGTCAGCAATTTTTACTTTGCCTCTGCTGGTTAAGATGTTTTACGACTTTACTATTATTAACCAGGAGTTTGGAATGTGGCTGGAGGCAGCTTTAACCGCAGTAGTGGTGTTTATTTTTGGCTGGCAATTCCACCGAGGCATGTTTAAGCAATTGTTAAAGCTGAGAGCCAATATGGATACTTTAATTTCCTTGGGCACTCTTGCTGCTTTGGCTTACAGCCTTTATGTCATGTTTTTTGATGGCCATGTCTATTTTGAAACTGCTGCGATAATTATTACCCTTATATTATTAGGTAAGTTTTTGGAAGAATTATCCAAAGGGCGGGCTTCCCAGGCTATTAAAAAACTACTGTCTTTAAACGTTAAGCAAGCCACGGTAATTACTGATGGGAAAGAAATTAAGAAAGATATTGGGGAAGTTAGAATTAATGATGTGGTTTTAATTAAGCCAGGAGAAAAAATTCCTTTGGATGGAGAAATTATTGAAGGGGAGACTTCTGTTGATGAATCAATGCTGACCGGTGAAAGCTTGCCGGCGGAGAAGAAAGCAGGCAGTCAAGTTTTTGGCGCCACGGTGAACAATGACGGGGTAATAAAAGTAAAGATTACCAAGGTAGGACAGGAAACCATGCTAGCGCAGATTATTAAGCTGGTAGAAAACGCTCAAGCTTCCAAAGCGCCCATCCAGAAATTAGCGGACAGGATATCTGGAATTTTTGTTCCGATTGTAATTTTAATTTCTCTGCTTACTTTCATTGTCTGGTTCTGGTTTTTACCAGCAGGCTTGGAAACCGCTTTGTTAAATGCCATAGCCGTATTAGTGATTGCCTGTCCTTGCGCTTTAGGCTTGGCAACTCCTACGGCGATTATGGTTGGTTCCGGTCAAGGCGCTACGCTGGGCATTTTAATTAAAGACGCTCAAAGCTTGGAAATTGCCCATAAGATTGATACGGTTGTTTTTGACAAAACCGGCACTTTAACTCAAGGACAGCCGACTATTGTTCAGCACACTTTAAGCAGTGAGCAAATTGCTATTGCTTGTTCTTTGGAAGCAGGCAGCGAACATGCTTTAGCCGGCGCTTTTGCCAAATACGCTAAAGCACATAAGCTAGTTTTAAGCGCAGCAGATAATGTACAAGCTATTCGCGGACAAGGAATTAGCGGTAAACTTTTCGGCCAGCAATATTATTTAGGCAATAAAGAGTTGCTGAAAAAAATACAAGTGCCAATTAGCGGTCAGGAGGAAAAGATTTTTGTTGAATATGCCGCTGCTGGTCAGACGCCGATTTTCTTTGCTGACCAGGAGAAAGTTTTAGGAGTAATTGCCGTGGCTGATGTTATTAAAGACAGTGCGGTGCCGGCAGTTAAGGCTTTAGCTAAACAGGTGGCTGTGCAAATGCTGACCGGTGATCATCATTTAGTAGCCCAAGCCATTGCTAGCAAGCTGGGCATTAAGCAGGTAATTGCCGAAGTTCTGCCTGATCAAAAGTCAGCAACGGTGAGTTCATTGCAGCAGCAAGGTAAAGTGGTAGCCTTTGTTGGCGACGGCATTAATGATGCGCCGGCTTTGGCTCAAGCGGATTTGGGCATTGCTATGGGCAGCGGCACGGACATTGCCATGGAAGCCGGTAATATAGTTTTAACCAATAATAATCCGGTTAAAGTTTTAAGTGCTATTAATTTATCAAAAAAAACTTTTACGGTTATTAAGCAGAATTTGTTCTTGGCTTTTATTTACAATATAATTGCTATTCCTTTAGCGGCTCTGGGGTTGCTAAGCCCAGTTATTGCCGCGGCAGCCATGTCTTTAAGCAGCGTTTCGGTAGTAGGCAACAGTTTGCGGATTAAAAGGTTTAAAGATAGCTAATGGACAGTTTGGTTAGAATAAGATAGACTTTAGTTAGTGTTTAATTTTTAAAGTAATTTATGGGAAATTTTGGGAAAAGAGGCAAAGCGCCAGCGCGAGGACGATTTGGTGGCGGTAGAAAGTTTAATGGCGGCCGACCAGAGCGCGGCGGTCGGGGAAGGATGTATCAGGCTGTCTGCGACGAATGCGGCAATGCTTGTGAGGTTCCTTTCAAGCCAACTGGCGACAAGCCAGTGTATTGCAATAACTGTTTTAAGGGCAAAGGAATGTCGCGGGAAGACAATTCTCGTCGGGAACAGCGTTCAAGTTTTGGTGACAAACCGATGTTTTCCGCTACTTGCGATGAATGCGGCAATGCTTGCGAAGTGCCGTTTCGCCCTAGTTCCGGCAAGCCGGTATATTGCAGCGATTGTTTCGAGAAGAATAAAGGTAATAAAGGTGGGAGATCAGGCGGTCAAGATAATTTAGCTCAACAATTTCTGGAACTCAATGCCAAATTGGATAAAATATTGAATGTTTTAACTTCTCAGCAAAGTCCGGAGAAACCAGCAAAGGAAATTAAAAAAGTTAAGAAAGCAGCAGTTAAAAAGCCAGCAACTAAAAAGAAGAAATAATGAAAAACACCGCCTAATTAAGGCGGTGTTTTTAAGCCTATTAAGATGGACAGTTTTTACTGCTGATTGTATAATACTGGTATTAGTTAATTATTAAATAAATAAAAATATGGGAAACATTACTTCTTCCTCATCAAATGCCCAAGCAGAAGTTAAAGGGCCAAAAGCTTTATTTTGGTTTTTGACTTTGTTTTTTACCCTAGGCACCACTGCTTTTGCTACCGGAGGTTTATGGTTTCAATTTATTAATAAATGGTTTCCGTTAGAGGTAACCTATGGTTATGTGTCTAGATCTTTCAGCCAGGAAGGATTAAAAATGGCCATCGCTTCTTTATTAGTAGCGGCACCATTATTCTTTTTTGTTAGCTGGTTGGTCCGTAAGGCATTTAACAACAAGACTTTGTCTCCAGCTAATAAAGTTCGCACCTGGATTACCTACATTATTTTATTTATCTTGGTAGCGACAGCAGTTGGTGATTTAATTACTCTGATTTTCCGCTTGCTGGACGGCGATTTTACCGCTAGATTTTTACTGAAGGCTTTAACTATATTATTGATAGTTAGCTGGATCTTTATTTATTATCTTTTGGAACTAAGGTCAGAATCGGCTTTAGCCGGATACACCGTGCCGAGAACTTTTGCCATAATTTCCATGGTGGTTATTTTATTTTCTATCGTTGGCAGTTTCTTTATCATCCAGTCTCCGGTTGCCTCCCGACAAGCAGCCTTTGACCAGACTAGGGTGAATAACTTAAATGAAATAAAATATGCTATTGATAGTTATTATGGTGAATACAAGCAGCTCCCAGATACACTAGAGGCTCTAAAAACCAACAACAACTATTTAAATATTGTTGATCCTAATTCCAGTGAACCTTATGAATATAAAGTGATGGGAGCTTTAGAGTATCAGCTTTGTGCTAATTTTTCTACCAGTAATAAGGATAGTAATAATAATCGTGATTATTACGAAGGAGGAGACTGGTCGCATGATGCTGGTTACGTCTGTTTTTCCCGGCAAGTTCCCGAAGGATACCTTAATAAGCCTTTGCCTAGGTAATAATAATTTTAAAACACCTTATGATTAAAATCATGAGGTGTTTTTAGTTTATTTTATGATTTGTGATATAATTAAGTAATGAAAAATACAAATTATTTAAAAATTCGGGGTTTTACTTTAGTAGAATTATTGGTAGTGATTGCTATTATTGGAGTACTGTCTTCTGTGGCGGTGGTGAATATTTCTTCTTCCAAACAAAAAGCCAAAGATAACAGCATGTTTTATCAGATGGAACAGATTCAACCCCTGATAGATGTTTGTGTTTCTACGAATGAAACGGTATGTTCGGATTGTGCTCCGGCCGGATTAAACCAATGGACGATTGCAGCTGGTGACATGATCTGCGGCGGTCAAACTTGGCCGCAGCCGATAGATGGCTGGAATTGGGTTAACTATACAGTGGTTTCTCCCACAGAAAAGACCTGGGCTTTTGATGCAGTGAACGATGCCGATACTTTAGTCATTTCCTGCGGTAATCGCTGGAATCGCCTGAACTGCGAATTTTATGAACCCTAAATTTAAGTCAGTTTAAACATGGTTACCTTAGAAACTATCACCATTATTGTTTATATTATTTTTTTTATAATCATTGTCATTTTAATGGCAATTTTTTTATCCATTGTTTATTCAGCTTTATCTATTGCTCCCTGGCTGCCAGCTCGTAATAAAGACTTGACCAGAATCAATCAACTGGCTGATTTGAAGCCTGGCCAGAAATTTTACGAATTGGGCTGCGGGGATGCTCGCGTCAGTCTTTATTTAGCTCGCCATAATCCCCAAGCGCAAGTAATTGGCATTGAAATTTCCCTATTATTTTATTTACTGGCTAAGCTCCGAGCATTATTCAGCGGCTGTCGTAATATAAAAATAGTTTTAAGCGACGCTTTGCTTTATAATTTGCGTTCCGCTGATGTGATTTATGTCTTTGGGGTAAGAAGATCGATGAATCAGCTGCTGAGTAAAAAATTTCAGCAAGACCTTAAAAATACCGGCAGGGTAATTTCTTATGTCTTTAAAATAAATAATTGGTCTGGTAAAGTTTTTGAAGATAAGCCCCAAGCTGACAGTGCTGCTATTTACGTCTATGAGCGCTAAGTATTATTTTTGGGTATTTTTAATTGGCGCCAGCTATATTTTTTATTTGTTTATTATCTGGTTGCGCACTAAAACTCCTTATGCTTCAACGCCAAAGAAATATTTTGTAAATTTAATTAAGGAATTGCCTATTAATAGTCATTCGGTTATTTATGATCTGGGCAGTGGCAAAGGCGATGCTTTATTTGCGGCGGAAGCTAAGCAGCCGGCCAGTTTAATAGGGTGGGAATTATCCCCCCTGCATTGCTATTACGCTAAGCTTAAGGCTAAGTTTATTGGTTCTCGCGCTAAATTCTATTGCCGGGATTTCTTTTCAGCGGACATCGGTAAGGCTGACATTATTTATTTGTTTTTGGTAAAATCGGTAATTAAAAAGCTTTGGCCGAAGATTAAATTGGAAGCCAAATCTGGTTGTTTAATAGTGGTATTATCCGAGGATTTACCGGAAATCAAGCCAGTTAAGGTGATTTATAACAATCCCAAGATACCCAATAGCCGTTTTAATTTGTATTATTTACCATGAATAATGTCCTAAGCAGCAATTATTTATGGTATAATAAGATAAAGTATATAATATGCGCGAGGATTTTATAACCACTCCTAAAAATAAGGTTAAGCTATCCGTTTATCTTAATGTAAAGACAGTAATTGGTATTATTTTGTTTTTGCTGGCAATTTGGCTTTTAGCCTGGTCAAAATTATTTACCCCCTTGGTTATTTATTTAGGCGGTTTCAGCTTTGCTATTTTGGGGTTAGCTTTTCTTTTATCCGGCGCCCATCAGTATGAAAAGAAAAAGCAGGAGAAATTACAGAGCCGAAAAATAGTGCTTCCCTAGCCATTTTTATTAATTAACGATAATTATAAAAATATGTTTAAGAAAAAAATGTCCTTGCCTTTAGTTGGTTTATTGCAATCCCTGGGTATTCTAGTCTATGTATTATTAGTAGCTGCTTTTATGTGGAACATGGAAAGAATAAATTATGACCCAATTGGATTATTAGGAGCGGCTTTAATGCTGTTCTTGCTGGTTTTTTCTGCAGCAATTTGCGGTTTGACAGTGTTTGGTTATCCGGTATATTTGGTTTTGGATAAAAAGGTAAAAGAAGCAATGATGGTTTTAGGCTACACTTTTTTATTTTCCCTAATCTTCCTTAGCTTATTACTAACTTTTACTTTCCTGATTTAAATTATTAGTTAATATTAAAGCAAAAAAAGGTGAAGATACTTCACCTTTTTGTTATTAGCCGCGTTTCTGCTTAGAGTTGTTGCGGCCAGATTGTCTGGCCTTGCTCACCTTGGATTGTTAGGACAAAGCCAGTGCCGTATTCGAATTTCTCACTGCCGACGTTGAATAGCAATGATTGTCGATCTCCGTTTTGGCAGAGATGAATTTCACAATCATTTACTGTCAGCTCTTTGCCGTTAACTGAGACAGCGGGAGGTAATTGCTTAACGCAAGCATGGTTATGCACCCTAATTAGGAAATTACCAAAAGATAGTTTAGTGGATACGTTTGAGGTCGTTGGCGTCTCCATAATGGCCTTGATCCTTAATTGAATGGTGTTGGAGAGAACTTTTCTCTTTATTTATTACCATTAAAAAATTAAATTGTCAAAGATGTAATAGGTTAACAAGCATTAAATTATGTAGTAGGATTAAGCCATGACTAAAGAAGAGATATTAAAATTGGTTTATGATGATCCGTGGATGATGGCGGTGTTAAGAGCTGCTCAAAGTTTACAATTGTCGGATTGGATGATTGGCGCCGGTTTTATCCGCAACAAGGTATGGGATTATCTGCATGGATACCAGCAAAGGACACCGTATGATGACATTGATCTGATTTATTTTGATTCCCAAGATGTTTCGGAAGCTTCGGAAAAGAAATTTGAAGAAATTTTAGGTAATAAGCTAAAGGTCAATTGGTCGGTTAAAAATCATGCGCGTATGCATTTAATCAATGGAGACAAGCCTTATGCTTCCACTGCTGATGGTTTAAGCCATTGGGTGGAAACGGCTACTTGTACAGCTATTAAATTAAATGACAAAGATCAGCTGGAGCTGATTGCTCCCCATGGCCTTGATGATCTGGTTAATCTGATTGTGCGGCCCAGTCCCAAGTTTACTAGACAGCTGAATATTTTTTATGACCGAATCAGCAAAAAGGGTTGGCTTGCTAAATGGCCTAAATTAATAGTTAGAGAAAAATAAAAACTCCGCCTTTACGCGGAGCTTTTATTTATTGATTTAAAATTGCTCTGGTTTGCGGCCCGACATAGCCGACCACTGGTAGATTATTGGCTTGCTGAAAAGCTTTAACCGCTGTTTCCGTGACGGGACCAAAATATCCAGTGCTAGTCGGATGGTTAAAATATCCTAATTCTTTTAATTTATTCTGCAAAGCCCTTACTTCATCGCCAACTGAACCCAAGGATAAGAAATTTGTAAATTGATATTTACCGGAATTATTTGTTGAAAGATCAGTGCCGGATCCGTAGAAATTAAATTCCGTTTGATTAACTGTCATAATCGCTGACCAGTTTAATTGTAAAGCATTGAAGGTTTGTTCATTAGGAATCCAGCGCTTATTGTTGTTTTCCAATTTATATACCCTAGGATTATTAGCTAGCTTTATTAAATTACTGGTAGGATAAAGATTAAAAGTATTAGCGGCAACAGTCTCAATATCTTGCCAATTATATCGGTAGCTTAAGAAAATTTCTTCAGTTGGCAAGTGGCGTTTGTAATTTCCGGTAATAACATACACCTTAGGATCATTAGCCAGTTTTATTAATTGCTGCTTTGCCTGTGGGATAACGGGACCTTGCTGTCCTAAGAGGGCAAATAGGCTGAAATGGTTGGTCTGCCCGCTGATACGATTATTAGCCAAGTCAATATTATGATTAGTCAGTATTACCCAAGCATTACTATCCTCATCCCAGCGATAAATGCGCAAGGTATTTTCTTTTAAGCTCAATGAATTTATTTGCTCATCGGTATAAGTAAAGGTAAGAGTAACCGGCACGCCCAAAGAAGTTACTGGCTGATTATTTCGCAATACCTCTACTTCCAAGCCGGCTCCGCTAAAACCGTGGCTGGCCGGCAGTGGGCTAAGTTGGTGGTTAAGGCTGTCTTGGGCAAATAAACGAACTTGGATGCTATCTCCGCCGGTATTTAAAGCTGGGAAATAAGCTTGAGCATCGTTATTTTCTGAAATATTCTGGCTGATAACATTTCCATTGGCACTACCAAGATTTCCCTGGCCTTCGGACACTGCGGGTTGTGAGCTGCCCCCGCTATTGTTATTGCTGTTATTGTTATTATTACCACAGGCAGCAGTGGTTATGGATTCTTCAGCGGTGTAACTAGTCTCGGTATTATTAGCATTACGGGATTTAACCTTAAAGGAATAAGAGGTGTTGCAAGTAAGACTGGTGGACGCCCAGGAGGTGGAGGTAATCCAGCCGGAGTTAGTGCTAGCGGTGACATTTTCCACGTAATACTCCGTACTTCCCGGATTACTGTTAGCATTCCAACTGGCGGTAATTTGCGTGCCGGAGTTGGCAGTTAAGCTTAAGCTGGTTGGGATATTAGCCAGAGTATATACCGCAGTTGAATTGGCTGAAGCAGCGCTTTCGCCCCGATTGGTTTGGTAAGCATGCACTTCTACGGCGTACTGGGTATTAGGTGTAAGATCAGCATCGGTCCATGACTCTGAATCAGCGCTTAAGCCGTCAGCATCAGTAGCCGAAGCAGATCCGGTAACATAGTCTACTCGGTAGGAGTCTTCAAAATTGGCATTGTCTGTCCAAGTCCAAGTGATGGAAGTGGAAGAATTAACAGTCGGCACGTCAATAGTCGGAGCCGCCGGCGTAGTAATTATGCTTCCGCTGTCAGTAACCGCATTGCCATTGCCGACCAAATTGTAAGACAGGACTTGGTATTGGTATTTTTCATTGGCTGCTGGAGGATTGCCCGCATTGTTGGTAGAGTTATCTACAAAACTTACAGCATTAGCAACAGCAGTGCCAATTTGTGTATAGCTTCCCCAGCCTGAGCCAGTATCGTCCCGCCGGTAGATCTTAAAGCCGCTCTCATCATCTGAATTATCTGTCCAGCTGACAGTGATTTGCGTATCGTTATTGTAAGTAGCAGACACATTAGTAACGTCATCGGGTAACGCAGTGGGTAGGCTGGCGCCTAGCTGCAGCGGAACATTAGTAGAGATGTCGCTTAAGTATTGGACATAAGCGGTGTCGTTATCTGTATCCACAAAAGAAGTATAGCTGGCACTAATATGAGTAGAAGTGGCATGAGCAGCCCCGCTTTCGCTGTCTAAAAATGATCCGTTTACTTTTAAGACCGGCGCAGTGTTGGCTGTGTAGCTGTTAAGGACAAAGGTCGGCTTCTTTTTGGTGTAAGTATCGGCATTGGTATAGGTAAAGGCCACTTGGTTATTAACCAGAGTAAAGCTTAAGGAGCCAGTAGAGGTAGCAAAGCCGGTAAAGGTCCCTAAGGTCATAGTGGGATCATCCGGATTGGCAATATCGTTGCGCCAGACATCAATCTGCGCTTCATTGCCCGCTAAGTCATTGTCTGGAGAAATTTGAGTGACATAATGGATGGTAATTGTTTCTCCGTTAGCCTGGCTTGGTCCATCGCTATCGCGGTAATAAGTTGTACCGGGCGGTCCACCGGCCGAAGCGTAAGCATCATAAACCCAGCCGCCAGTCTGATCAGCAAAATATTGAGTTAGCGTTGCTTTAATGCCACCGGTGCCATTGCCGATTTGCGACCACCAATTGTCAGTACCGGGAGTAGGAGTATCATCATCATTATCCCGGTCGCGGGTAAAGTTGGTATTGGTTAAGGAATTGTATAGGCTGATGTCTGACCAATCGACAGTAGCGCCGGTATTATTGGTTAAAGAAAAAGTATTCCAGATTCTGCCGTCTTCCCAGATAGTTTTAGTCAGGGTATAGGGATAATTGGCTTGACCGTCAAAATTTCCACTGTAGGTAATTTTACTGATGACTGGTCCAGCTAGATAAACCGAGGAGGTGGCAACCGAAGTAGAGTCAGCCAAGACGCGGTTAGTGCCATCATTCCATTCTAGGCGATCGATACCGTTAGTGGTATCGCCTAATTGCGCCGTGTGATCCGATTGGTTTTCAATATCATACCAGTAAGTCATAGCACCACCCTTAGCTTCGTCAAAGACTGCCCGGAATTTACCCGGAGCAGTAACTAGTAAATTGTCGGAAGATCCGCTACCCTCTAGCTCTTCATGGAAAGAGAAAACCTTAGCATTGGTTTCAAATTCAGAAATAGCCGCTTTAGCCCAAGCTCGGCCCCAAGCCCGGCAATTGGCTGCGGTGGGGTGGTTATTGGCATCCCAGCGCACATCCGGTCCTTCTACGGTATAAGCCGGTGCGCCGTACTGGTCATACACAACATCAATAGCGTATGAGCCGGCGGAGAAAGCATTGAAGGGCTGGTTTGCTAAAAAACCCAAATTGTCTTCCATGATTTCATGGCTAAAAGAAGTGTTGGCATAAAAAGCGCTGGGAGAAGCGGAAGATTGTGAGTGCATGTCTAGGAAAATATCTATGCTATTGCCTTGGGTGGTAACCCAATCATGAATGGCACTGTGGATGTTATATACTTCTATTTCTTCAGTGTCAATATTTGGCGCGCCATTATTCCATTCGCGGTTTAAGTCCCAGCCATTGGCATTGCTGCGAGTTTGTCCTAAGTACATGCCGTCGGGGTTATCATCCGGTACCATTTTTAAAATCCAGCCGTCTTGAAACACCTTAGCTTCCGGGTCATTCTGGTCAATGTAAAAATCTACCACTCCTTGTGCTGACCAGCTGCCGCATACTTCCATCGGGTGTTGTCGAGAGCCCACCCACATCACTTTTTTATTGGCATAGGGAATGGAGGAAGTGACATTTTCAAAAGTCAGCAAATGCATATCTCTGCTTTGCACGCTCTGGCCAATGACTTCCGTAGAGGAGGCGAAAGTAGAAGCTTCCCAGCGGGTGATATCATCCAAAGCATCGGTATAAGTATAGGGTGGATTGTAGGCGATATATACCGTATCCTGGGTGAAAGTTTCAGCATTTCCCGGAGCATTCCAAGTATAACTGGGGCTAGAGTGAGTGCCATCATTGGTGACCGGATACCAATTTTCCTGATCATAAGAATAAAAAGGCCGTTTACCAGTCCAGACATTGGTTTCGGTATTAGCGCCGGTGGCATTGTTCATGGTGAAGGCAATAGTTTTACCATTAACATTATTCATGGAGAAATAAAACCAAGTAGTACGCAGATAAGTTCCAGTGCCAATATCTAGCTCACCGTCAAAACTTACCGCGTCGCCATTGCGGACAAAATTTTCACCATTACCTCCCTCAAAAGAAACATTAAAAGTAGTATTGGCCACGCTGATCGTCGGATAACGGGTATAAGCGCTAAGCGTGGTGCCGTCGGCTTTAACCATGCGGAAGCAGTAGTTGGCGTCGCTAAGCAAATCATGGGCTTGTAAGACCCAGTCGTATTCTACATCCTGGCCAACAGCAACAGCATTAGGATTAGCAACAGAATTATTTTCTTCTTCATATGATCCACCAACATCAGAACCGGTTAAAACCAAAGAGCTAATAGTGGCACCGTCAGCTACCGATCCGTTAAGGTAGCCGCGCCAAGCAGTAGAAGCGCTGGCGGAACCAACGTCTGCCCAATTACTCACCGAAGCGCAGCTTGCGCCGGTGCCATATTGCAGTTTAAAGTCTTGCGCGCCCGCATTTAGCTGAGTATCTGCATCCTGTAAAGTCATTCTCAGGCGCAGCACGGCTTCATCAGCTGGCGCATTAGCAGAAGACACAGCGGTATTTTCAGCAGTGTCGGTGCCACCGGCCGGCCAAGGATCAGTCGGAGTAATATCATCAGTATTGGCATACCAACGATAGTTATTTTGAGTTAAGTTAGCTGTTCCCGTGCCATCATCTAGAGTGACATTATCAACGTAAAAAGTAGCTGGACCATCATTCCAAGTGGCAAAGCCAATATATGAGGGAGTAGCTGCGGCATAACGGGCAGTGGCACCGGAAACTTGCAGCATGTCATCAACATAGATATCGTAAGTATCAGTGGTTAAGTTGCCCACTACTTTAATTGTGTACCATTGGTCAAAAAGCAGGGTTGAACTGGCTACATCCAGAGCTGCTTGGTTAACATTGGCCGCAGTACGATAAACCAAATCAACATTGCCGGTTGTGCCGCCTCCGGATTTATGGAAAGCCATGTACATCCACCGCTCATTATTGGTGGAATGCGGTCCTTGAGTGCCGCCGGAGTCATCACCGATGAACATATAAGCACTGTTGTCATTAGTGCTGTCAGTAATAGAATCAACGTAAATATCCCATTGGGCAGTAAAGGTGCCGCTGGTTAAGCCAGACGGAAAAGCTTGGGATAAATAGGTATTATAACTAGAGCTGCCGGTAAACTTTGCTTTTTTGGTAGCATTACCAGCTACGTCAGTTTCATCCAGCGTTAATTGATTGGGTCCATTAGGAGAGCTGTCGGCCCGACTTTCATACCAATCCTGCCCGGAACCATTAGTGCGCAAATCCGCACTGTCGGTCGCTGTAGAAAAATCACTGTCTACTAAGATCTCTACAGCAACAACCGCAGGATAATTATTGAAGTTAATAGTAAAAAGCAGGGCTAAAAAAAAGAGTATAAATATTTTACTTTTTTTCATGAGCAGTTAGAATTTTTATTTATTAGGATTAAGGTTAATGTTAAGTATATTATAATATAAAACGTCTTTAAAAACAAGATTAAATTTAAAGAAAAAACCATCCGTAGGGGGTACGAATGGTTTATTGAAAGGAGAGAAACGGCGTAGGAATTAGGATTTCGATGCGCGGTCGATGTCAAGCATTTTAGCGATGGCATCAAGAGCTTTATCGGCTTCATCCAGAAGCTTTTCTTGCTCTTCATCAACCTTTTGCTGCTGGTCTTTCTTATCCGCATAATCGCGGAGTTGCTTGGCCAGCAGTTCAATGCCGGTGGTCACAAAGCTCATGGCTTTAGTGTCGGCACCACGCTCAGCTAGGATTTGTGCTGACTTGCCAAGTATGGTCATAGCCAAGCTGTAAGTCAGGAAAATCCTTTCGTTTTCCATGGTTTCATCAAAGGTGCACATGTTAGTTTTCCTTTCGCTGAAGGCAGTTTAACTATGGGAGGAACAAAGTAATATGTGAATGTATCATATTATTTCTATTTTGTCAAGACTAGATTGTCAGCGTTATATAATAGGAAGAAATTATTTTCATAATAACGAATGCGCAAACTGCTGTATTCCGGCTTAATTTCCCCATTATTCTGGAAAAAGAATGGTAGGTTTTCTTGGGTAGTCATTAAATAAAATGGACCAATTAATTCAATATTATGCTCAGTAGGCTGTTGGATAGTGATTATTCTTTTGTTGGCATAAAAACTAATGGTCTCCCCAGTTGGCCAATTAAATTGGTAGAGGTTTTGGTAATCTTTGTCAGCTTTGACCAAGAGTCCCATGGTTTTTAAATTATAATCAAAGGGAAATTGGAGCTGATTTAAAATTTTATTATTAAAACCAAAAATAAAAGTAGCAGAATAGAGCAAGCTGGCCAGTAAAATGATAATTAGTATTATTTTTATAAATTTATTTGACCAGTTGTTGAATAATTGCCAGCCTCCATAAGCAATAACCATAGCCATGAAAGGATAAGCAGGCAGCAGGTAAGTCGGTATATGGGTTTTAGCCATAGAGAATAAGACAATAATGAAAAAAGCAGAAGCAGCAGAAGATAAGAAAAAAGGATTTATTTTATGCTGATGGTTTTTTATCTTCCACCAAACCATTATTAGTACCATTAGTAAAAATATCTGCCACCATGGCTGAGCATATTCCCAGAGCTTAGGCAGATAGTCAAGGTAGTTTATCGGCTGTAAACCAAAGCCTTTTTCAAATCTGCCAATTACGTGGTTACCTAAATAAGAAGACCAAAAAGCACTGCCCCAAGTTAAATGTTGCTGCCAATGCCAAGGTAAGACAATAATTAAGCTAAGCGGCAAGCCATACCATAAATATTTTTCTTTTATCCATGACCAGTTCTGGTAGAAGAAACTGAAAATTAATAGTAGCGGGAAGGCTAATAGCGCAATAACGCTTTTAAACATAAAGCCGATGGCAATAATAGGCCAAAGCCAAAACAGTTTCTTCGATTGGTTTTTGCCGGTAATGATTATTAGTATTCCTAACAGGATAACAGCTAGCACTGGAAAGTCCAAACGCACTTGTCTGGCTGTCAGGTAATAATATGGCATGAATAATAAAACCAGAGAAGCTAAAGCAGCTATTGTTTTATTATTTGTTAGTTTTTCTGAAATTAAATAAGTTAAGGCAATAGTAAGAATTGCCGCTAAAACGGAAAGTAGGCGATAGATATATTCTGCTTCTCCCAGCCAGTTATTTAAACCCATGGTTAGCCAGAAATATAAAGGTGGTTTTTCAAACCAAGACTGACCGAAATATTTCAATGTCAGGATATTGTCAGAAGCTAATGTTTCTCTAGCCACCTGAGCATAAACCGCTTCGTCATAAGCAGTTAAAGGGAGTAAGTTGAGCTGCCAGGCGTAAAGCAAACAACTGATAATAATCATTAACAGCAGATAATGTTTGGGATGTAAAATGTTTTTTAGCATATTACTATTTTACCCAAAATCCGATAAAAGTTAAATAACTTCTTTTACCGGCTATTTTTTGTTATAATAAAAGATATGGTTTATGAGCTCATGACTAAAAGAAAAATAAAAGATATTAGAGAAGAAGAGTCTTATTTAATTACCATGTTGGACTCAATGAATAATTGGGTGGGGTCTTGGACTTTTTTTGTTATTCATATTTTTTGGTTTGGCGCCTGGTTATTATGGAGAATAGATATTAATTTATTAACCATGATTGTTTCTTTGGAGGCGATTATGTTGATGATCTTATTATTGATGGCACAGAATAGGCAGAACGCCAAAGATGATATTCGCGATGACGCTGATTACGAAGCGGATTTGCGTTCTGTAAAAGCCAGTGAAAATATTTTATTGCATATTAAAGAAATTAAAGCGGAACTCAAAAAATTAAAAAATAAAAAGTAACCTTACAAACGGAGGTTATTTTTTATTACGAGTAATTTAACAGATTGACTTTTTCTGCTGATTATACTATAAAGAGTGGGCAAAAAGTTCTTCTACATTAATTTTGAGGTGAAAGATGACAGTCTGGAAAAAAATCGACGAAGCCATTATTATTTGGTTTAGTCGGTTTTTATCGGCTAATCAAGTAACCTTGTTTCGGTTAATTGCTACTATTCCTATCATGCTGCTTTGGCAGTTTGGTCCCAGTTTGTTTAGTCAGTGGTCAGCTGCGATTTTGTGGTCAGCCTTTTGGTATTTTGATCACGTCGATGGTGCAGTAGCCAGATTGACGCTAGCAGTCAGTAATATCGGTAAAAGATTTGATCCTTTTGCCGATAAGATGATTATTTTTTTGACGCTGCTTGTTTTCTGGCCTCAGCTGGTTCATTGGGTTTTCTGGTCTTTGCTGATTTTGGATATTGTTTCCACCATTGAAAGAGAAACTTGGGTTAAGGCTGGAGAAATTCATGGAGCCAACTGGTTTGGCAAATGGAAACTATTTGTTCAAGTGGTGGCGACCAGTATTTTTTTCTTGGCTCAGCTTAGCCAGTGGAACTTTGGCTTCCAGCTTGCCAATATTATACTTTTAGTGGCTGCTGTTCTAGCTATTTGCTCCTTGACCAAACGAGTCTATGGCAAAATTGGCTTACATATCAGGGTAGGGGTTGTTGAGCAACCGGAAACATAAAAGACGAATGAGCTCATTCGTCTTTTTTCTTGGCTAAAAATTAGAAATAATATTATAATATAGTTATGTCAAAAGGAGGATTTAATTTAATTGCTTTAATGGTGGCTGTTGCCCTGATTGGCGTTCTGGCTACTTTTGCCTATCTGGCGATTAATCCGGCAGAAAGATTAGCGGATTTGAATGCCGCCAAAAGATTAGTGCAAGCAGACAGCATCAAAGAAGCAATTAACCGTTATGCGTTTATTAATAAAGGCCTACCTACTTCCGTAGATAACTTAACTAATCGTCAGGCCTATGTTTTGGTTCCAGATGGCAGCTCTTATACTAACTTAGTGTCTTGCAATAGTATTCTAGGTTATTTAAGTACTACTACCATTAGTGACTTTAGTGCTAATTTATCTGCTTTGCCGACTGATCCTTCAGTTAGTGATCTTGCTACTTACGGCAGCGGGTATTATTTAGCCACGATTAATGATGTAGTGTATACCGGTTCTTGTTACCAGCAGTATGATTTAAATAACGGCTTAGTGGCGCATTGGAAATTCGATGAAAGTTCATGGAATGGCACGGTTGATGAAGTTAAAGATTGGACTAATTATCATAATGACGGACAGGCAGTTGGCGGTGTGACTAATAGCAGTGCCAATTTTAAAGTAGGTAGTAAAGCCTATTCTGGTAACGGCACAACTAAATATGTATCATTCCCTTATGATGCCAGCCTTAATTTAACTTCCGCTTTTACTATGGCTGGCTGGATTTACCCGGCGGTGACTACTCGCATGGTAGTAATGGGTCGCGGTTATGCCTGGGAGCTTTATACTAATAACACCGCTTTAGGTTTATATTTAAAAAGAGGTGTTGGCGATGGTGCCGGCGATCGTTATGTTCAATGTTCTTCTAATGTCGGGTTAACCACTAACCAATGGCAGCATGTAGCAGCTACTTTCCAGCCGGGAGTAGTTAAGTTTTATGTTAATGGTGTTTTGAAAGTAACTAGGACCGATACCGGCTGCGCAGATTACGGTAATTGCGTGCCAGCTTTAGCCTTGCATAGCGTAACCAGTGGCTCGGGGGAAATCGGCATTTATTGGGGCCACGCCAGCTGGCAATGGAATGGCGGTTTGGATGAGCTGGCTATTTGGAATCGCGTCTTATCTGATAATGAAATTGCCACAGTTTATAATTTGCAGGCTAATTCATTTTTAAAACCATGATGAAAAAAGGATTTACTTTAGTGGAAGTAGTTTTAATGATAATGATTATCGGTATTCTAGCCGGTATTGTTTGGGCAGCGCTTAACCCTAGCGAAATATTTAATTTAATCAATACTTCCAGACAAGATAATAATTTAAAAGCCTTAGATCAGGCTTTTGAGCACTATGCTTTAGATAATAAGAATCAAGCGCCGGAGATTTTGGCTTTGAGTAATAATCAGCCTTATTTAATAGTTAATGGTGCTGGCACTTATAATTCTCCTATGGATTGCAATCAAGTAGTGGGAGATATTAATACCACCACTATTAGCAGTTTAATTCCCGGTTATTTAGCTACCGTGCCGGTTCATGACAGTGTTTCTGATCCGGGAGACGAGGGCAGCGGATATTATGTGATGCGCAAGGGATCGGAAATTAGAGTAGGCTCTTGCTTTGGGGATTATGATTTTGATAACGGTTTAGTAGCTTTATGGCATATGGATGAAAGCTCATGGGGAACGGTTGTAGACGCTCTTGGTACTAATAATTTAGCTGCTACCAATAGTCCCGTTCCAACTAATACAGATCCTAAGATAGGAGACTATTCCGGCGATTTTAATGTGTCTGGCGATGCATATATTTACAAAAATTCACCAACAGGCTTGCCATCAGGCGATGTGGCTAAAACCATAATGGCTTGGGCTAAGGCCTCCAGTGCTTGTGCTAGTACCTCTTGTGTAATTGGCGGTTTTGGCAATATAGTTAACGGCCAGAATTTCCAGATGGCGTTTAATAGTGCTAATTTTATTGTTTATGGCTGGGGAGGTGGTTATGACTGGGGCACCGGGGTAGCTACTGCTAATTATCGGGAGAACTGGCATCATTTTGCCCTCACTTATAGTCCGCCTACGACTAAGTTTTATATTGATGGCGTAATGCAAGCTTCTACTAATAGTTATGCCTGGAATACTTCCCCAACCTATATTGTTTTAGGTAATGAAATAGATAAAAATACCAGAAAATTTCAGGGTCAGATTGATGAATTTTCTATTTGGAGCAGAGCTTTGTCTGATGCAGAAATTAAAGCAATATATAATTTGGAATTGTGATTAGCATGAAAATTTTTTCTTTGAAACATCAGGGATTTACTTTAATTGAAATTACCCTAACTATAGTGGTAATTAGTTTACTAGCAGCTTTTGTCTGGGTGGTGATTGATCCAGCTAAAAAATTAGGAGATACCAAAGATGCTCGTCGGCTTAATGATGCGTCTATTATTAAGCAGGCGATTAATGAATATGTTTTAGATAATCAAAGTTGGCCGACAGAAATATCTGCTTTAGCAACGTCCACACCTTATGGTATTAGACCAGCAGGAGCGTCAGCACCAGGAACCATTGATTGTGACGACTTACTAGGCACTGTTACCAGTACGGTGGCTTTGAGCCTAGTGCCCAATTATTTAGCTTCTTTACCCACTGATCCGGAAGGGGATTATTATTATCTAATTCGTCATCCACAAGAGATAACGGTGGCGCCCTGCAGCACTTATGCTAATAGTTTGGATATTAATAATGGTTTGGTTTCCTTGTGGCATTTTGATGAAAGCGCTTGGAGCGGAGCGGCGGGAGAAGTCAAAGATTGGGAAAACTCACAGCATGGCGTAAAGTCTGGTACAGCCAGCACCACACCAGATGCCAAGTTGGGCGCTTATGGTGGATTTTTTAATAATGGTTTAATTACTGTGGGAGCCAGCGCTACTATTAATCCCAGTAATTTTTCTTTGGGATATTGGTTTAAGAATAGCAGTGATCAGACAGTAGGTTCGGTGCCGAGGATTACGAGTAGAACTGGTAATCATTTTGAAACAGCGGTAGCTAACAGTTATGGTGCCGCGGATAATGTCAGTATATATTTTTATTATGGCGCTTGGATAGACACTACTTATGATGCTGACCCCAATGAATGGCATTATTATGTCTGGACATATAATGGCACTACTCTCAAGCTTTATGTAGATGGAGTAGAAGAGTATAGTGGTAGTATAGCCATAACTATTTCCGCTTCCGATGCTTTATATATTGGCAATACTTCAGGACTAGGGGAAGGGATAATAGGTAATCTTGATGAAGTATCCTTATGGAACAGAGCTTTGTCTCAAGCTGAAGCTGCTTATCTTTATAATTTGCAGAAATAAAATGAAGATTATATTAAGTATTATTGTTGTTTTAATCATCGTCGCTGGGATTTGGTATTTTTGGCCCAAACAAAAAATAGTTACTTTAACCCGCAGTTATGGTGAGAATGAAGTCGAGGTGGTGGTTAATAAGAAGGATTACATTGTTTGGCGTAAGCCAGACCGCATTACTGACGATACCTTATATGCTTACAAAACTTATCCCGATGGAGATTGCCAATTAGTTTATGTCTTTGAAAACGAATACCCAGCTGGAAAAAAAATTGCCAAATTAAGATTATGCCAAGATACTATTGCTAAGTTTTATTATCTGGATACCGGAGTCCTGGTTTTACAGACCGCTCAGTGCAGTATTGAATACCGTAAGAATTTATTAACCGGAGAAGAAGAAATTAATTCCGATCAGGGAATCTGCCAAGCTAGCTTAATTACCGTAGAGTAGATTAGAAGGTACCGGTTGACAAAATCGGTATTTTTTTGTATCCTTATTTTTTAGAAAAAAGTTCATTTTATCAATTTAAGGAGCAGTCATGGAAGAAGCAAAATTCGGTCGCAAAAGTTGGCGACGGCAGTTATTGCTGTCAGCTGATGCAATAGTTGGCTGGTTTTTGCAATTCCAGCTAATTCATCAAATTCTGCAACGTATTTTTTTGGTAGTAGCTTGGCTCTGGGCCGGTTATACCTTTAAGTTGCGCAATCGCCTCACTGTTGTGGGCAAGGAAAATTTACCGCATTCATCACGGGTGTTGTATTTGTCCAACCACCAGACACTAATTGACAGTTTCCTAGTAGGATTGACTGTTATTGATTTCTGGGAAGCGGTCTTATATCCTTCGCGTATTCCTTGGAATGCGCCGGATGCCAAGAATTACCTTAGTCGGCCGCTATTTCGCCATGTTTTCAGCCTGCTGAAGAACATTCCCATTAAGAGGAAAACGCTTGAAAGGGAAGTTATTAACCGACAGAAAGAAAATTTACGAAATGCTTTGCAGCAAAGCAGCTTGCTGCTGTTTTTTGAAGGCACGCGTAGTAGAACTGGAGAAATTGGTGAATGTGTCAGCGGCGTTGGCGATGTTATTGCTAATGTGCAGCCAGAGAAAGTTGTGCCAATACTACTGCATGATGTTTCCAAGGTTATGCCAATCCGTGATGATAATCTGCACCAGGATTTTTCTTGGAACAACATTAAGTCCGGACAAAAAGTCTGGGTGGTGATTGGCGAGCCAATTGATTTCCAAGATGTTCATCAAGCCAATGGCGCTTTACCGGAAAAAGCCAAGCGCCAAATCATTGGCCAGAGAGTTCGGGATACCGTATTGAAGTTGCGAGAGAGACTGCCTTTGTTGCCCTGCTGATATTTTCAGCGGGGCTTTTTTTATTGATTTCTTCATGCTACAATTATTTAGTAAAATGTATAATAATATGTTTAAGAGAAATATTTTTTTAGTGGTCAGTATGGTTTTGGTCTTAGTTATTGGTCTGGTTTTATACCAGAGCAATAAGAATAAAAATGGAGATGATAATCAGGCTGATCAGCAGAATCTAAATTCCGAAAGTCAGGCAGAAAATCAGGGATCTATTTATCAGTTAAAGGAGGAGGTATTAGCAGAAGAGCCAAAGGAAAACCCCAATCCAGACGATGTTAATAATAATTCAGTAGCTAGTGACAGTATATATAGTGCCGACAATAGCAGCGGAGCAATAGATGATAACTCCCAAGGTGTTAATCCCGATGTTAATTTACCAGCCAATGACAATAATAGTATCTATAGCAGCCAGCAATAATTATTAATATTAGCCATATTGCATATTAAAAAACCACTAGAAATGGTTTTTTATTTTTATATTTGACAAGCAGGCAAGACCAGCTTAAACTGGAAACAAAAGCAGGTTCTTTACATTATCTTTGGGAAAGGAAGGTCAGCCATGTTGGATCCCGCGCAGTTAATCATTGTCGGCGGCAACGGTCATCATGATTTGGACCGGGGGATTATTAGTGCTTTAAATGGCTTGTTAAATACCAAGCTAGGTTTTAGCCATTTGAACATTGACATCTTCCCCGATCAGGAGTCGGATTTCCGTTTTCTTGGCTGGCGCAAAAAGTTGCCAGGCCGCCATGTTATCTGCTTCCAGAGTATGCTAACCGACACTGAGCATTCTGGCGAGCATTATGGCTGGGAGTTCTTGCAGATGATCTGGGCGCTTAAGCAGCAGTATCATGCCAAATCAGTGACAGCGGTAGTTCCCTTCATGCTTTACCGGCGTCAGGATCATCCGGAAAAAGAGGAGGAGATTCATCGCAATTTGATGTTTTTGCAGATGCTGAAATTTGCCGGAGCAGATCGTTTAATTCTCTGCGATATCCATTCGCAGCAGACGATCAGGAATTGCGAGCAAATTGGCTTGCCAGTTTGGAACGCTGACCCGACCGCTTTGTTTGCTGCTCAGTTGAGGCCGTTTGTGGCTAATGCGCATCGGGAGCAGCGGCAATTTTTTGTTTTTGCTCCCGACGGCGGTTCCGTAGCCCGAGCTACGGCCCTAGGTAAGGCTTTAGGGGTAAAGGTAGCTGTATCGTTTAAGAGTCGGGCGCATAGCGGTGAAATCACAATGGTTGAAGATCAGACTGTTTGGGAGAAACTGCAGCAAGAGTATGGTGATTTGCTGTTTTTAGCCGACGATAGCTTGCGACAGGCAGATGTCTGTACCAGAGACGATGAGATTACTACCGGTAATACGGCGACTAAGACAGCTGCCAGGCTGAAAACAGAATTAGGAGTTCATCAGTTGTTCGGCTGTTTTTCCCACCCAGTTTGCGTGCCGGGCTGGAAGCGCGTTTTAGTGGATAGCGGGTTATTTGACCGGATTCTTTTTGGCAATACCGGTTACCGCGGTTATGAAAAATCCACCGGCGGCGAAGTATTGACCGTCGATTTGTCCCCGGCTATTGCCGAAACCCTTTTCCAAATGATCACCGACATGGAATGAAATAGAGCCCCAGATACATGGATTGTGTCTGGGGTTTTTTATAGTTTTTTATAATAATTTTCCGCTGCAGCCTTGGTTTTAAATTGCAGTTCCGTTTGGATAGTGGCAGCAGTGCCACCGTCATGTTTCAAATGATAAGCGCGAGTATGGCGCAGGGTTTGTGGAGTGATATTAAGGATTGGTTCTAACTGTCTAGCGTATTTTTCTACGATTCTTTCTATTGAGCGAATAGTTAAAGGCTGCTCGTTGTATCTATTGGCCCGGTCTAAATTAATTAATAGCCAAGGAGAAGAGTCTATTCTCTTGTTTAAATATTTTGCCAGGTAGAATTTAGTAGTTTCTGGCAGAGATATTTTTTTCTTTTCCCAGGATATCTGGTTTTTAGCAAGATTGATGTCTTGGCGCAAGATACTGATTAACTCGCCGGGTTTAGCGCCAAGCTGGTAAAGTAATTCCAGGATTATTTTATCCCGCAGATGCAAAAGGTTATTAGTTTTAGTCGGTAAGTCTAGAAAATCCATTAATTGTTTTTTGTTTAATACTTTAATATTTGATTTTTCTGGAGAGAGTAGGGTAAATTGGAATTTGTTTTTATTAAATTGCAAGTAGCTATTAATAATTACCAAGCGTAAATTGATACTGGCAATTTTTTTATAGCGCTTAAGCAGGAAATTATAGTATTCTTTTAAAATATCTGGTTGCAGTTTTTTACTATCTAACCAATTTAAAAAGTGGCTTAAATGCCAGAGGTATATTCTTATTGTCCCTGGTTTAAGCTTCTGCTGCTTTAGGTAATTTTGGTAGTTGATTAGATTAGCCATGTATATATTTTAGCATAGATTATCAATCTTGACTTTTTTCCTTAAAAGTGTTAGTTTTAACCTACTTTATTATTAACTGCCTTTAACTTGGTTTAACCTGACAGAGTCTAACTTTGAGGTTGAGCTCGGCTAAAGGACAAAGGGAAAATATGTTAGACAAGAAAAAGAAACAGCGGATCATTGAGAAGTTCCAGACTCATAAAAATGATACCGGTTCCACTGAAGTGCAGGTAGCAATTTTGACCGAAGAGATCAAAGAGCTTACCAAACACTTGAAGGAGAACAAAAAAGATTTTTCTTCCCGCCGTGGCTTATTGGCGAAAGTAGCTTTGCGCCACAAATTGCTTACCTATTTGGAGCGAGAAGATGAAAAGGCTTTTAACAAATTAATTAAAGCCTTGAAGCTGAAGTTTCCTAAGAAGCAGCGCAAAAATCTGGACGAGTATTTGACCGAGCCGGAGCCAGCTGAAGAAAGCGAAGAGGAAGAAATAGAAGAAGAGATTGAATAAAGATTAATCAGCCCTGCGGCCGCTTTAAGGCAGTAGGGCTGTTATCGTTAATTAATAAGTAATTGCCGATTATTTCCGTTGAAGGCAGACCGTTAGGCTTTGGTTAAGCAAAACCTTAATTAAAAGTCTAGAGCCTGCTTTCAGCCGCAGTAAATTCGGCTCAAGAAAAATATGTCAACAAAAAAATTCAGTACTGAGTTAGCGGGACGGCCTTTGACCGTAGAAATCGGGAAATTGGCCAAGCAAGCTCATGGTTCCTGCACCGTTGCTTATGGCGAAACGGTGGTTTTAGCAACCGCTGTAGAGTCGCCGGCGCCCAGAGAAGGAGTAGACTTTTTTCCTTTGATGGTAGATTATGAAGAGCGTTTATATGCCGCTGGCAAGATTAAAGGCTCTAGGTTTATTAAGCGCGAAGGACGGGCAACCGACGAAGCAATTTTAACTGCTCGTTTAATTGACCGTTCTATCCGTCCTTTATTTAGGGAAGCGGAAAGAAATGATGTGCAGGTGGTAGTAACGGTTCTGTCTTATGACGGAGTCAATAATCCGGATGTTCCTTCTCTAATTGCTTCTTCCATTGCCTTAGGCATTTCTCCAATTCCTTGGTCTGGTCCTTTAGCAGCAGTTAAAGTCGGACGCATTAATGGAGAGTTGGTTTTGAACCCCACGGTGGAAGCGGCTGTTAAAAGCGATTTTGATTTATTGCTAGCTGGTTCGCAAGACGAAGCAATTATGATTGAAGCAGAAGGCAAACAGATTCCAGAACAGGAAATGCTGGAAGCGATTAATTTTGCCGCTAAGCACATTAAGAAAATCATTCCTTTTATTTTAGACATCATTAAAGAAGTGGGTACGCCTAAACATGAACCAGCAGTAGATGAAGAAAAAGAAGTGTTGTTTAAGACAGTGCGGACCAAGGTAGATAATTTTTTGGCTAATCAGGATTTGACTAAATGCTTTCATCCAGATAAAAGCCAAACCAAGTCGGCTATTGAAGAGATTAAAGCCCAGTTGGATGCAGAGCTAAAGGCAGACAATGAAGTGAGTAAGGATATGCGGGCAATGGGTGTAGCGATGTTTGACGCTGCTTTAGAAAAAGCTTTTAAAGATTTAGTCTTGAAGAAAAAAGTTAGACCAGACGGCAGGAAATTTGATGAAATTCGTCCGTTATCTGCCGAAGTTGGTGTTTTGCCACGCACTCACGGCAGCGGTTTGTTTGCCCGCGGTGAAACTCAGGTGTTATCCATTGTTACTTTGGGCGCGCCAGGAGACGAACAGACTTTAGACACCATGGAAGAGGCTGGTACCAAGAAATATATGCATCACTACAACTTCCCCGGCTTTTCTGTTGGTGAAGTTAAGCCCTTACGCGGACCGGGACGACGAGAAATCGGTCACGGTGCTTTAGCGGAAAAAGCTCTAGTGCCAGTTTTGCCAGATAACGGAGATTTTCCTTACACCATTCGCGTAGTGTCAGAAGTCCTAGGATCTAATGGCTCTTCTTCCCAAGCTTCAATTTGCGGTTCCAGTCTATCTTTAATGGATGCGGGCGTGCCGATTAAAGCAGCCGTAGCCGGTATTGCCATGGGTTTGGTTTTGGATGATGACAATAAGAACAATTACCAATTACTGACGGATATCCAGGGTATTGAAGATCATTCTGGCCATATGGATTTTAAAATTGCCGGCACCAGAGAGGGTATTACCGCTATTCAGCTAGATATTAAATTAGGAGGCATTAGCTACCAGATTGTTGGAGAGACTTTAGCCGGCGCTCGGGAAGCTAGAAATAAAATCTTAGACGTAATGGATAAGACAATTATTAAACCACGTCCTGATCTTTCTCCTTATGCTCCTCGAATCACCACTTTAATGATTGATCCGGAAAAAATCCGGGAAGTTATTGGTACTGGTGGTAAAGTTATTAACGAGATTATTGATAAATGCGGCGTGCAGATTGATATTGAGCAAAGCGGCTTGGTAATGATTACTTCCACTAGTGCTGAAGGCTCGGCTAAGGCTAAAACTTGGATTGAAAACATCGTTAAAGAATTGGAAGTTGGTGAGATTTACGAAGGTCCGATCATTAAAATCGTGACGGATAAGAATACCGGCGGAGAAATTGGCGCGATTGTGGAATTATTGCCCGGCAAAGACGGTATGGTGCATATTTCCCAAGTAGCTTATGAGCGAGTCAATAAGATTACGGATAAATATAAGCTGGGAGATATGGTTAAAGTTAAAGTAGTTGCTATTGATAAGGAAAAAAATCGTGTCAGCTTGTCTATTAGGGAACTATTGCCTAAACCGGAAGGTTTTGTAGAACATCATAGTGAGCGTCGGGAAAGAAAACCATTCTTTAAGAATAAATTTAATAGACACGATAAATAATTTTAGCAAATAGCATAAAATAAGCAGTGAATTGGCTTAATTTATTAGCAAATAAAAAACCAATAAACAAGTCACCATGGGTTTACTTATTAGCAGTAATCGTGGTGGCGGGATTATTGGTTTTTTGGTTCTCCTTACAGCCCAATATTAAGGCTAGAGATTTTTTGCCCGACAATACTTCATTTTATTTTGAGTGGTCAGACAGCCGCGCTTGGACCAGGGCAGATATTTGGCCTTTCAAGGACGTATTATTACAAGGCCCGGAGCAGAATTTAATAAAATTGCAGGATATTTTGGAGGATAATTTCCAACAATTACAGGAGATAGTTTGGTTTAAATTAGAAGGCGATGAACAGGACTATTATTTGCTTAAATTTAATAACCCTTTGCGTAAAAAACAGGTAGAGCAGATAAATAACAAAGATGAAACACAAAAAGTTTGGCAGATTAAGCATGATGTTTATCTATTAAGTCCGACAGATAGTTTAATTAATCAATTGCCCAAGCAAATTGTTAATAAATTTAGTCTGGCTTCTGGCCGAGAGGGGATAAATATTTACTTTAATCTTTCTCAAACACCAGCCTGGCTTTCATTTTTCGGTGAATTCTTACAAAATCGTTTTCAGTCTAATGACACTTTTGTCAATTTAGATTTTAATCATGACCAAATTGATATTTTCCAGTCAGCTACTACCACTTCCCAAGATAAGGACTGGCAGCACTGGCAATTGCCCAATGATTTTGAAGCAGTAATGGCCTTTGGCGATGATGCGCCTGATGATTTTGTTAAACACCAGCTCTGGCCAGTGTTGTTAACCGACTTTCCTAGCTATTATTTTGAGGAATTCTCCTCACAGCTAGCTAATAGTTTATTAGTAGTAGATGATCAGAGATGGTTAGTGGCTAGTACTACCGATTGGCAGCAGCTTGTTAATGATTATGCCAATACTTTTGGTGTTGAAGAGCAAGAAAAATTACTACCAGACAGGACTAGGTATATAGAATTGGTGCGCAAAGAAGATTTTATTGTAGCTAATAAGGAATTCGTGGGCAGTAAATACTGGCAGGCCGGTGAATTTTTTGGAACGTCTTTAGCTGATCGCCATTATTTAAGTAATAGTGAGGAATTTATCCAGGAAACTATCGTGGGTAGGCAATTAAGCGATGGCTTATGGCAGAATTGTTTATCTGAAGATATAAAAATAGACAGCTTTATGTTTGTGAAGGCTAAATTAGCGGATAAAATAGGTTTAAAACAGGTATTTAATGGTAAAGTACAGCAAGTAGGCTTATATTCCTATCATAATTTACAAGTTTCCGGGCTTAAACTTTGCTATTAATTTAATCTATTGTGGATAACTTGTTTATAAACTCTGACTATTTCCACAAGTTTTGTCAAAAAAATTTTCCACAATTTAGTTTTTTAGCTAAAATTAGCTAATATTTATCATTGACAATGTTTGAATTATTTGATATACTTAATGTATAATAATAGCACTTTAATATATTATTTAAGGAATTGCCCATAAAATTTTGGCTTTTGTGGCTAATTCTTTCCACTTCACTTTTATTTTATACATCTAGAGGTAACCTAACTGCCTCACCAAAAAAAACAAAAATAAAAAATAAAAAGGTCAGCCCTTGTTCACATAAAAAAACAGAGGTTAAGCCACTTAAAGGTGAAATGGCATTCTTCCGAGTTAGGGAGAAGAATATATAATTTGTTGTGGTGCAACAAAATCTTGCCAACTCGACTAAAGAAGTCGAAAACAAGTGGTGCGCAACAACAAGGAGCGCACGTCACCCACATAATATTTATATATATAAGGGGCTCAGACTGCGCTCTTTTCATTTTGTTAATTTTTTGGCCTCTAGATCATTGATTAAGTGGGTATTTATAGCCTTGATTTATCCTAAAAAATCTGATAAGATTAACCATATTTATTGTTAGCATAAGCATATGAAAATGGATGCAAAATTTATAAAAGAAAGACAGGAACAGCTTAAGAGCAGACGCGATGAGTTGTTAAAAGAACTCAATATTGACGCGGTGCAGATTAATGAGAATGATTATGATGCCAAGTTTCAGGATTTTGGCGACAAAGAGGATGAAGCTGCTGCGGAAGTAGCTACTTTTGAAAAGAATTTGTCTTTAGAAAAGACTTTGGAAGTTTCCTTATTTAATGTTAACAAAGCTTTGAAAAAAATTGATGAAGGAAACTATGGTTTATGTGAAAAATGCGGCAAACCGATTGATCCTCAGCGACTAGTAGCCTTTCCTTCCGCCACTTCCTGCATGGATTGTAAGAAAAATTCATTGTAGCTATGCTATATTGGTTAAGCTTAATTTCCTTATTCGTTATTGATCGCTTAACCAAAGTTTATATTGTCAACAGACCGTCTTCAAGCGCGATTGGAGATGGTTTTTTGAATTTTTATCTCAATAAAAATTTAGCTTTTTCCCTGCCAGTTCCCAATTGGCTGATTATTTTCCTGACTTTGGTCATTTTAGCAGTATTATTAGTCTGGTTGAAAAGATTAATTAGGAATAAAGACATTAAGCAGTGGCCGGTAGGCTTAATTACCATTGGTGCAGTCAGTAATCTACTGGATAGGGTAAGCTATGGGGGAGTAATTGATTTAATTGACCTGCCTAACTTTACGGTTTTTAATTTAAGTGATGTGTATATTACCATGGGTGTTGTTTGGCTGTTATTTACAGAGTTTAAGAAGAGAAAGTTTGCTGCTTAATTTTTTCTTAACAATTTGGTAAAATATATAGTATTAAAGAGTTAACTTTTAATTATGATCGGTATTATTGGAGCCGGTAAATGGGGGCAGGCTTTAAACTTCGCTCTCAGCCGGAAAAATAAAACTATTGTGTATTCGCGAGAAAAGACTAGATTAAAGAACCAATGTCCTTTGAATGAAGTTTTAGCCTGCGAATATTTAGTCTTTGCCTTACCGGCACAAGTTGCCAGGGAATGGTTAAAGCAGAGATTTAAGTTTAAGGGACAGAAAATACTAGTAGTGTCTAAAGGAATAGATATTAAAACCAGCCAGTTTATGAGTGAGATTTTCTCCCACCACCTGCCTAAGAATAATCTGGCATATTTATCTGGCCCGTCCTTTGCCGCTGAAGTAAGTAAAGGTCTACCTACGGCAGTAACCATTAGCTCCAGCAATATTAAATTAGCGGAGAAGTTCTGCGGTTTTTTCCCGCAGTTTATTAAAACCTACCCGTCAACGGATGTTATCGGCTCGCAGGTCTGCGGAGCATATAAGAATATCATTGCTATTGCTTCCGGTATTTCTGACGGTCTGCGTTTAGGAAATAATGCCCGAGCTGCTTTACTGTCACGTGGCTTGGTAGAAATGGCCAGGTTTGGAGAGAAATTCGGTGCTAAGGCAGAAACTTTTTTCGGCCTGCCGGGGGCTGGTGATTTATTCTTAACTGCCAGCAGCAGTCTGTCTAGAAATTACCGGGTTGGTTTAAATTTAGCTAAATTAAAATCTATTAAAACCATTGTTAAGGAATTGGGTGAGGTAGCCGAGGGAGTATATACCGTAGAAGCGGTAATGAAGATAGCTAAGAAGAAAAAAATCTATCTGCCTATTGCCTCGGAGGTCCATCATGTCATTCATGGCAAAAAACCCAAGAAGAATTTAGTAGAGTTACTGGAAGAGTAAGCATGAAAAAAGTCTCTTTATTGGTATTAATTTCTCTAAGTGTAATTTTATTTTGGTTTTATTTGAAGCAAAGGCAGGAGATTTTATCTATTGCGCTGCCAGCACCAATTAGCTATGACCAGTTTATTAACTCATCTTCCACGGAAAGCGGAGAAGAAATAGCTACTACAACAGAGGAGGAAATAGTGGAGAGTAAGAGTATTAATTTAGCTGTGCCTTTTACTTCTCAGGCGCCTACCGGCAATTGGGAGCAGCCCTGGCAGGATGCCTGCGAAGAAGCCAGCTTCTTAATGGTAGACTATTATTACCAGAATAAGTCTTTACCAGAATCATCAGTTGTAGAAAAGACTTTAGCAGAGATGGTAGATTGGCAAATAACCAATTGGGGAGAGCATAAGAATTTGCCAGTGGCAGAAGTAAAAAAATATATTGAAACAGTATCTGACTACCAAGTAGAAATAATAGAGTTGACCTCAGCCAAGCTAAAGGAGTTATTAGCTACCGGCCAGCCAGTAATTATTCCGGCTGACGGTCATAAGCTGGATAACCCTAATTTTACCGGTGATGGCCCGGATTACCATATGCTGGTAGTAAAAGGTTATGTTGGTGATAAATTTATTACCAACGATCCTGGCACTAGAAATGGCGCCGACTATGTCTATACTGCTGATAAGCTGTTCTCAGCCTTAGCAGATTGGCTACCGGATAAAGCTGCTGCTTCAGGACCACAATACGGATTGATAATTAAACCCTAAACAAAAACCCTGTGTTATTTACACAGGGTTTTATAGCCGTTAATTATTTTTTGAGAGCGTCTTTTAAAGTCTTGCCAGCTTTGAATTTAGGGACCACGACAGTCGGAATCTTAATCCTCTCTTGCGGGTTTTGCGGATTAACGCCCATTCGCTCGTTACGGGTACGGGCAGAAAAAGTGCCAAAGCCGGTTAAGGTTACTTCCTTGCCTTCCCGCAAATTGGCAATTACCAAATCTTCCAAAGCTTGCAAAACTGCTTCTGCTTCTTTTTTGCCCACCCCGGCTTTTTGGGCGACGGCTTCAATAAGATCTGCTTTATGCATAGGCGTATTGTTAAATTAATCTAAAATTACTCTTAAATTATTGATAGCTAAGGTTTTTTTAGTCTGGCTATCTACTTCTAATATTACTGCATTTACCTCAATTTGACCAGAGTCAGCATAATCATGGCGGAGATTGTTATCCGTAAGGAATTTATGGATGATAATTTCAGGTTTAACTCCAATAACTGAAGGATAAGGACCGATCATACCGACATCAGTTAAATAACCAGTGCCTTTGGCTAAAATTTGGGCATCATTAGTCGGCACATGGGTGTGGGTACCAATAACTGCAGATACTTGCCCATCAACATAAAGACCAAAAGCTCTTTTTTCTGAAGTAGCTTCTGCATGAAAGTCAATGATGATAATAGAATCAGGAGGGAGTTGTAGTAATAGCTGGTCAAAATACAAAAAAGGATTGCTAACAGTATCGTCTTTCATGAAAGTCCGGCCGCTTAAGCTGACAATTACAATATTTTGTCCGTTTATTTTTTTACTCTGCCAGCGGTAACGGTCTAAACTGCGCGAATCATTAGCGGGGAAAGCCAGGGGTATAGTTTCTTCTTTTTCAATATCTTCAATAGCTTCTTTAGCCCAGATATGATTACCACCGGTAAACAGATCAATGCCGGTTTTTTTAATTTCTCTTAAAGTTTTGACAGTGATTCCTTTGCCGTGAGCTAAATTTTCAATATTGGCAATGATTAAATCCGGCTGGTATTGATTGCGCCAAACCGGCAGAATTTTCTGCACGGCTTTTCTACCTAAAGAACCAACCACGTCTCCCAAGAAAATAATTTTAAGTGATTTATTTGGCATATTCAGTTACTCTTTTTTCCCGGATGACCGTCACACGGATTTCTCCAGGATATTTTAATTCGCTTTCTATTTTGTCGGCGATATCGCGGGCCAGTTTGGTTGCACCGAAATCGTCCACTGCATCTGGCGTGACAAAGACTCTGATCTCCCGGCCTGCTTGGATGGCATAAACCTTTTCTACGCCGCCAAAAGTCTTAGCAGTGTTTTCCAATTCTGTTAAGCGCTGGATATAATTTTCAAAAGTGTCGCGGCGGGCACCCGGGCGGGAGCCGGAAATAGCATCGGCGATTTTAACAATAACCCCTTCCAGGTTTTTCGGCCGGTCTTCGTGATGCGCCAAGGACATGTAGGCAATCTCTTCGGCAATACCGAATTTTTTCATCAAGTCATAGCCGATTTCCGGATGAGATCCCTGGATTTCATGATCCAAGGCTTTGCCGATATCATGCAAGAGGCCGCCTTTTTTACAGACATTAACATCAGCGCCTAATTCTGCTGCCAATAGAGCGCTTAATTGGGAAACTTCCAAAGCATGTTGTAATTGGTTTTGTCCGTAACTAGTACGATACTTTAAGCGACCTAAGATTTGTAGGAATTTGCTGTCTAAACCAACCACTCCGGCTTGGTAAGCAGCTTCTTCACCGGCTTTCTTAATATCTAAAGCCAGATCTTTCTTACTCTGTTGCACTACTTCTTCAATGCGTCCGGGATGAATGCGTCCATCGGCCATTAATTTCTCTAAAGATCTTTTAGCCAAGTGGCGGCGAATAGGATTGAAGCCCGAAATCATAATAGAGTCAGGAGTATCATCAATAATAATCTCAATGCCAGTTAATTGTTCAATGGTCTTAATATTGCGTCCTTCCTTACCAATAATCCTACCCTTCATCTCTTCATTGGGTAAGCTTACATTAGTGGTAGTAGTTTCAGCAGTATGCGGAGCTGCACAGCGCTCAATAACATTACTTAGGATATTTTTGGCTTTTTCTTCCAGCTCGTCAGTAGCCTGCTTTTCCAATTTGCGGATGCGGTTTAATAATTCATCCTTCATCCGCGATTCGGTGTTTTTCAGCAAGACTTCCTTAGCCTCATTCTGGGTTAATTCCGCAATTTTTTCTAACTTAGCTAATTGCTGCTCTTTTATTTTTTTAACTTCTTCTTTTTCCAATTCCAAACCTTGTTTGATATTATCCAATCTCTGTTTATTGTCTTCAAACTCCAGCAGTTTCTGGTCAAAAAGACTCTCCCGTTTATTTAAACGGTTTTCTAATTCTGTTAAGCGCTGGCGCCTTTCTTTCTCTTCCTGCTTGCCTTCTTCAATGATCTGCAGGGCTTTGTCTTTAGCCTCCAGCTGCAATTTTTTAGACTTGGTGCGGGCATCTTCCAGGATATTCTCGGCTTTGCGTTCAGCAGAATTTACTGAGCGGCTAGCTAAGATTTTCCTCAAAACAAAACCCAAAATAGCTCCTAATAACAAGGCGCCAAATATTAAAATGAATTCCATGTGTTAGATCTTTCTGGTTTACTGAATTGGGGAGCTTTTAAAGACAAGCAAAAGCAGTCTAGAACATTAGACTGGACAGAATAATATGATGATTAATTTGCAGAGTCATTAAGTAAAAAGTTTAGGAAAAGATGTTGCTCAGCGGTAATTTTGCTTAAGCTGTTAAGCTGAATCTGTCAAAACCCTCAAAACAGTAAATTAAAATAATTTAGATAAAAGCAGTAATAACTGCAAGCATAATTTACCAGAAAAAACGCTAGTTGTCAATTGGGGGATTTTTAACAATAAAAAGACCACCGGCTATTGTCCGACGTTTTTTGGGAAGTCTTTCGGCTTCAAGAAACGTTGGACACCGATGGTCCATGACGGCAAGCAAAGCGAGTTTAAAAACCCAAAACCGTCTTGTCAAAAATATTAACACATTTTGGAAAAACTGCCAAGAGATTTTTTAAAATTCTCTCAACTTACAATTGAGAGAATTAAATTACTTAATTATTTTGTCGATCAGTCCGTACTGTACCGCTTCTTCAGCAGTCATATAGTAGTCACGGTCAGTATCTTTTTCAATGCGATTCAAGGATTGCTTAGTATGCTTCTGTAATATTTTATTAATTCTTTCTTTCAGCTTCAGAATCTGGTCAGCGGTTATTTTAATATCCGTTGCTTGTCCTTGCGCACCGCCCATAATCTGGTGGATCATAATTTCTGAGTTAGGCAGAGCAAAGCGCTGGCCAGGTTGTCCGCCGGCAAGTAATACCGCTGCCATGGAAGCGGCTAACCCCACGCAGATAGTGGAGACGGGAGCCTTGATATGATGCATAGTGTCATAAATAGCTAGGCCGTCAGTCACATAGCCGCCAGGAGAGTTGATATACATTTTAATAGGCTTTTCCTGATCCTGGGCTTCCAAAAATAACAGCTGAGCAATAACAGCATTGGCAATTGGCTTATCAATGGATTCGCCTAAAAAAATAATGCGATCCTTAAGCAGGCGGGAGTAAATATCATAAGCGCGTTCGCCAGCATGAGTTTTTTCAATGACAGTTGGAATTAACATAAATTTAAACAATCTTTAGTTTATTATTATCATAATGAAGTCGTCCTGGCAAGCGGAAGCCGGCTGCTTTCTGATGACCGCCACCACCTAATAAGCCAGCTAACTTATTGAGGTCAATATTGTTTTCTGTAGTGCGCAGCGAGCCTTTAATAAAGCCATCTTCAGTTTCTGCTAGCACCAAAATTATCCTAGCCTCTTTAATGGTTTGCAAGAAATTAGCTAAGCCTTCAGTCCGGTCCCCAGTTAATTCGCAATTAGTAAAATCTTCTCTAGTCAGCCAGGTGTAAATTAAGCCATACTTATTATTTTTCTTTAAGCGCGCTAAAGCTACTCCCCACAGCTTAAGATTATTAATGCTTTGGGAGCCGGAAGTAATAGAGATTATCCTGTTTAAACTGACACCAGCTTTAATTAAATCCCCGGCAGTTTCTAAGGTTAAATAATTGGTAGCAGCATTAACAAAGCCACCAGTATCGGTAACTAAGCCGCAAGCTAGGCAGGTAGCAACATTCTGACTGACATCTTCATTCCAATCTTTTAACAAGCGATGGAGGATTTCCGTAGTAGAAGACGCTTGCGGCAAGACTAAGTTAATATCTCCGAAATTATCGTTAGAAGGATGATGGTCAATATTAATTTTAATATGCGGTGGTAAAACCGCCAGCAAGTCTTCGGCTTTGGTGCGGGAATAATTGCCGCAGTCCAAGATAATAACCAAGTCATAGCTTTTGGTAAAGATTAAGTGGCTGTCGGTTAATAATTGGCTATTAGGCAGCCAGCTAAAATTGGCTGGTAGGGGATCAAAACACCAAGCCGTTAATTGCTTTTCCTGTTCAGTCAGGTAATTAGCCATGGCTAAAATAGCACCTAAAGCATCGCCATCAGGGTTGTAATGGCAAATCAACAGAATCTTTTCTGCTTCATCAATATGATCTTTAATATTTTGGCTGATTTGCTTGAAGTTTTCCATAACCGGGTAATATAGCTTTATTTTACTGCTAAGTCAATAATGGGGCCATATATCTTGACAGATTATTGTTTTTAATGTATAAAAACTTGTTGGATGTTTTTTGGTGGACTACGAAAAAAATGTTGTTTTTACAACGAGTGTTGCCTTGTCCGCCAAAGCCTTTTTTGTTCTTTGGTTGGTTAGGATTGATGATCGCAGAAATGTTTCTCAAGAAACTATGGGTATCATATCAATCCAGAGAGGTGAGGCTAGGACGAGAATATCTTTTGATTAAAGGGCATTTGTCTCACCTCCTCTCCAGAGTTTTGTTATAAATAATAAAATTGTGGAGAGGAGACTATGCTACAGATGTTATTTAGACTATGTTTAGATAATTAGAGTCAGATTGTCTCCTCAACTATTTTTGGCGGATTAAGGGCACCTTGTAGTCTTTACTACTATCGCTTTGATGTCCGTCAAAATCTTTGTTCTTTGTGATGTGATACTGACTAGCATAACATTGTTTGCAAAAACTATGATGTTCATGTCAGTCCAAGAGAGGTGAGGCTATCGTTCATTTGTCTAAATGTAGGCTATCCAGTTGCTGTCTCGCCTCCTCTCCAGAGTTTTGTTATAAATAATAAAATTGTGGAGAGGAGACTAGTATACGTCTGTTGTCAAATTTTAGACAATTAACACATAATTGTCTCCTCAACTATTTTTGGCGGATTAGAAAACAACTGTTGTATTAGTTTACAATTAATTGCGAATTATCTGCCAAAAAACTTTTTGTTCTTTTGTTGGTTAAGACTGATTATTGACGATCTGTCCTATAGAGGAATAAAAAAATCATGTCAGTCTAAGAGAGGTGAGACTAAAACCGCAATGTGTCTTTATTGATGTTATTGACATTATGTCTCACCTCCTCTCCTAAGCTATTTATATTTAAATATCTTGGGAGAGGGAAAAGTTCATTACAACACATAAGCAAGGGATTTTAGCTATGACTAGATTCATTGGTATCCAGCATCGGGTGAAAAAAACCAAAGCCGGAGAAGCTCACCCCACTCGGATTTGGATTGTAGAAAAAAGCAAGGGCAAGGGTTTTACTTTGTCTACCGAGCAGGATGAATTGGACTTTGTCCATGGTCGTTTTCCGCTTACTTGGCGGGAATTACTGCCGAATGAAAATTTGGAAAGTTTTCCTGAGCATCATCGCAAGGAAGATGGAAAATCTCCAACTGGTTGGAAAGTTCCCGACAAGCTGGAAGGCTTGCAATCTGATGATGCCGTGCTGATGATTTTGGGCGGCAGCGGAGATTTGTTGGCTTTCTATGCTTCTGTTCGAGCGGAGAAAATCAGTGCCCAAGTACTACGCACTTCGCCAGCGCAGCTTAAGAAGTTTCGCGGCGAAGAAGCTACTACCGACAAGGATGCTCAGTTGCTGATTGATCTCTATCAACAGCAGTCGGATTTATTCTATCCGGTACTGGTTCGCGATCGGGAGATGATTTTGCTGCGGCATAAATTCCGTCTGATGATGGATGCCCAAGCTGCTCGAATTGGCTGTGGACAGCGTTTGTTGCAGCAGAGCCACGGCGCAGTTTTCTGCCATCCTGATGGGGAATATCCGCAGGGCTTACTGGAGACAACGGTCAAGCAGATAAGAGACAATAGTGCGGTTTATCAGGCTCTGGAAGAAGAGGAGGGTAAACTGAAGAATGAATTGGAAAAGCTCCTGAAAAATATGCCAGTTTACCAGAAGCTCTTTCAGCCAATTATCGGCGTTGGACCAATGATCGCAGCGCGTCTATTGGTGGCCATTGGCGATATTCGCCGCTTTGAAACTCTGCCGGCTTTTCGCAAGTTCTGCGGAGTGCATGTCGGCGTTGATGGCAAGTTTGAACGCCAAAAAAGAGGCCAGAACAACAACTGGAATCCTTTGGCTCGCCAAGCTTTCTATTTGTTGGTTGATCAATTCAACCGCCGTCCTGATTCCGAATGGGGACAGACGCTCCTGGCTAACAAAGCTGCTCTGCGAGCCAAGCATCCGGAAGTGCTGATTGTTCACGGCAAGAAGCAATACACCGATGGGCACATTTTGAAGATGGCTCTTTGGAAAACAGCCGGTGATTTTGCCAAGTGGCTATATCGCGAATGGCGGAAGCTGGAAAATGTAGAGATTGAAGAGAAGTCCCAAGCAGCTTAATAGCAGGCTAGCAGTAGTTTCAGCGGACGATGGAATATATGTTGTTAAGCAACGAGAGGATCGTGTCTGCTGGTATTATTCTACCCCTTGCATATGAGACAGAGAACAAGCTAAAAAGAAACTGTTTTTGACTATAACTTAATTGTTTGTTCAAAGTCAGAGAGGTAAGACTAAGGTCTTGCCTCCTCTTCAGAGTTTTGTTTAGTTAACAAGATTGTGGAGAGGATACGAACATAAGTTTGTTGTCAGATTTTAGACAATTAAGACATCACTGTATCCTCAGCTATTTTTGGCGGATTAATGGAAAACTGTCCTAAATATAATTGGACTAGATACGGGATGTCCGCCAAAACCTTTTGTTCTTTCGTTGGTTAAGACTGACGATCAGTGAGTTGTTCTATTGAGAACTACTAAAATCATGTCAGTCTAAGAGAGGTGAGATTACATTTTCGATGTCTTATTTAAGATTAACGGAGGTATGTCTCACCTCCTCTCCAGAGTTTTTCTTCAGTAAGTAAAGTTGTGGAGAATAAAAAACTGCATTTTAATGATGCAGTTTTTTATATAACTCAATAAATTAAATTTATGGCTGGAAGAAAGTGCAGGCAGTTCTTACGTTATTATTACTACAACTGAATGAAGAGCCGCCCGGACCACCAGCATCAAATGACCATTGATTGCTGGCTGGCTTATGGTAGACACCCCAATTCCAGCCATCTATTGGCTCCGGCCAAACTTGCCCACCGCAGATTTGTTTGCCAGGATCTATGTCGTAAAAACTCCCGCCAAAGAATAAGCAGTCAGAGCAGACTTGTTCATTAGCAAAAAAGCAGGTATCTACTAGAGGAACTATGTTTTTCATTTGTTCCAGCATAGCATTTTTTTTGGAAGTTTGAGTAGTGCTTGATAAATTAACCACAGCAATACTAGATAGTACGCCGATAATAGCGATTACTACTAATAATTCTATTAAAGTAAAACCTTTTTTATTTTGGTTTTTTAAAAAATCCATGCTTTTATTATAGCATAGATTTTTATTAATTAAGATTTTCTTGCAGTGCTTCATCAATCGCTTGGTATTTTTTGGCTCGTTCATCCACTTCCCAATGAAGGTTAGGAATAATCTTCATTTTTAGCTTAGCATTTATCTTTCTTTGTATATGCCCCTTAAATTTTTTCATCACCTCCAAAGCAGTGCCAGTTCTATTTTCCGGCAAAATGGAAAGGTAAGCTGTAGCGTTTTTAAGATCAGGAGCAACGGTTACTTCGGCTACGGAAATTAAAGTGCCTTGGGGTGGTTCAAAATCCCTGATCAGGATATTATTTATTTCCTGACGGATTAACTCTGCTACTTGGTCGGTTCTCTTACTCATGGATCTCTTCAAAGAATTCTAAAGTATCGCCAGCTTGGACAATTGGCTCGCCCCAGTATTCTACACCAATTTCATTACCAATAACTGCTTCGGAAATTTCCTCTTTGCCGAATTTAATATTCTTAATTTCCCCAACGCCTTCAATCTGTCCTTGGCGTAAGATCTTAGCTTTGACATGGGATTTAATCTTGCCGTCAACTACCTTGCCGCCGATGATCATATTCTCTTTGCTGGTTTTGAAGATCTTGAGGATTTCTAGCTTACCTAAGATTTTATGAATTACTTTTTTACCGCGGATTTCTTCCAAGCGTTCGGCAATATCTTCCAGCAATTTGTAGATAATGTCAAAGTAGAGGACGGTTACTTGCTTGTCATTGGCTAAATTTTGAACACTCTTATTTTCTTTAATATGGAAACCAATAATTAAAGCATTGGCCGCAGCAGCATTCATCACATCAGCCTCGGTAATCTGCCCTAAGCCTTTTTTTAATACTTTAATTCTAGCATTATCTACTTTTAGCTTATTCAAAGATTCTTCAATGGCTTCAGCTGAGCCTAAAACATCTGACTTAAGGATTAGATTCAATACAGCAGATTGAGCGCTATCTTCCTCAGAACCATTGCTGGAGCTGAATTTGTTTTGGGAAATAAACTTAGGCAAATGTTTGCTCTTTTCCCTAAAGTCTTTTTTATCTGAAATAACTTCAAAAATCTCCCCGATAGTCGGTAATTGCTTCAAACCCAGGATTTTTACCGGCATAGAGGGGGTGGCCTCTGTCACTTCTTTGCCCAGCCAGTTTTTTAAAGTCTTGATTTTACCAGGCACTTGTCCGGTGATGAACATATCACCGACTTTGAGAGTGCCAGCCTGCACCAGAACAGTAGCCACTGGGCCTTCGCTTTTATTAACATGAGATTCAATGACTGTGCCTACTGCTGGTCCTGACTTGTCGGCTTTTAATTCCTGCATATCAGCTAACAGCAAGATTAAATCCAGTAATTCGTTAATGCCTTGATTGTTCTTAGCGGAGATCGGATGGCAGACTATTTTACCTCCCCAGTCTTCCGGCACTAAGTTTACTTCCGACAGCTGCTGCTTAACGCGGTCAATGTCCGCTTCCGGCTTGTCAATCTTGTTAATAGCTACAATGAAGGGTAGATTTTCTTTTTGAATAACGGCAATGCTTTCCAGAGTCTGCGGTTGCAGTCCGTCGTCAGCGGCTACTACCAGAATGGCAATATCAGCAATTTGTCCGCCGCGGGAGCGCATAGCTTTAAAAGCTTCATGTCCGGGAGTGTCTAAGAAAGTAATTAAGCGTTCGCGGGTTTTCACCTGGTAAGCGCCAATATGCTGGGTAATGCCGCCAGCTTCCTGATCCACGACATTGGTTTGGCGAATAGCGTCTAATAATTTAGTCTTGCCGTGGTCAACATGGCCCATTACCACCACTACCGGCGAGCGGGAAGTATCAGCAAGCCGCGTAGATAACAATTTAGTCAGCTGTTCTTTTTTATTAATTTCTTCCACCTGATCCTGATCATTCTTAGTTACTTTAAATCCTAAGTCCTCGGCAATAATAGTAGCAGTGTCAAAATCTATTTTTTCATTTAAGGAAACCATAATGCTATTTTTCATCAGTTCGGCCATTAAGCGGGCTACCGGCAATTGCATTAATTCTGCCAAGTCTTTGACAATAATTGTCTCGGGGATGGCGATTTCTTTTTTCCCTTCCGGGCTTACTTTATCTCCTGGTCTTATTTCCGCCACCGCAGAAAATTCGGCCTGCATCCGGGCTTTTTTAGCCGCCTGCTTCCAAGCAGACACGATTTTCGGTACCAGCTTGTCGTCGATTTTAATTGCACGGGAACCTATATCAAAACCAAGTGCTGGCAGTTTTTCTAGCAGTTCTTGGGTGGTTACTTTCAATTGTCTGGCTACGGATGAGACGTTCATGGATAATGATTATCCGCCGTAAATAGCTTGCGGCGGATTTTAAGGTTAAAATAATCGTTTAAACTTTACTAAATTTATTAAAAAAAGTCAAGGATTATAGGGATTTTTAGCTAAGGGCCAGTAAATTTTATATTATTGACAATTATTACCTACTGTTATATAGTGAGCTATTCATTATTTAGACAGGATGAATTTACCAGTTGAACAATTAAGTAAGGTTTTAAAAACCGCCCAGCGCGTGCTTTTAACCGGACCGGCTAATCCCAATATTGACGTGTTCAGTTCTTTGCTCGCCTGGCGCTTGTTTTTACAGGAAAAGAATAAGCAGACGGATTTAGTTTTATCCGGAGTCTTGCCGGTTTTAAAATTTCTGCCAGCAACGGAAGTTAATTCTCAATTGGAAAGCTTGGGTAAGTTTAAAATTGTCCTGCAAGTGGGAGATAATAAGGTTAAGCAGTTAAGCTATGATCTTAAAGGGGACAAGCTGGAAATTGATATTGTCTCAGATAAAGCTAACTTTAAAGCTTCTGATATCAGCAGCAAGTATGAAGGCTATCGGTATGACTTAATAATCACGCTAGGAGCCCTAAGTTTAGATTCTTTGGGAGAAGTCTTTTCTCAGAATAAGGATTTTTTCTGGCAGACTCCAATTATTAATATTGATCGGTCGCTGCTTAATGAGAATTTTGGGCAACTGAATATCGTGGAGACCAGTGCTACTTCCTTGGGAGAATTATCTTATCATTTGCTGAAGAATAATTTAAGTAAAGAAGTCAGTACCTGTTTGTTAACCGGCTTAATTGCCGCTACTAACAGTTTTCAATCTCCGCAAGTGACTCCGGATACTTTAGCTTTAGCCAGCCAGTTAATTGTCAAAGGTGCTGATCGCCAAGCGATTGTGCACGGCTTGTATCGCACCAGAGATATTGATACTTTAAAAAACTGGGGCAAGGTTTTATCCCGCCTCCGCAAATCCGGCCAAGTGATTACTTCCTTTTTGAAGAACGAGGAAAGCGTCAATCTGCCGCAGGATTGGCAGGAACTAGTCAGGGAATTAATTTTAACCACTCCCAATTCCCAAGTCGCGATTATTTTCTACCAGTTGGAATTAAATAAGACAGAAGCCTGGGTTTATACCGTGAATAATATTAATGCCATGGAATTAGCTAAAGACTTAGCGCCAACCGGTTGGCGCCAGTTTGCCAGGGTAATAATAGACAGTAATTGGGAAAGCGCCAGAGATTTATTGGTTAAGAAGATCCAGGATAAATTGGACATGATTAATAAAGTGGAGTAGACTGGCGCTTGGACAAAATTAAGCTTAACTACTATAATAGTTATGTTTTTATTTTAGCGCCTATAGCTCAGTGGTTAGAGCATCACTCTTATAAAGTGGGGGTCGATGGTTCAAATCCATCTAGGCGCACCAGAAAAATCAGGGTCTGTAGCTCAGCTGGTTAGAGCGCACGGTTCACATCCGTGAGGTCAGAGGTTCAAGTCCTCTCAGGCCCACCATGATTGCCAATTATTCTAAGTTGTGGTATAAATTAGTAGTTAATATTTTTTATGGGTACTAAATTAAAGAAAAAGAGGCTGTCGGTTAAACGCCGCCGCCGCAAAAAACTAAAACGACGCAATCGTTTTAAAAACAAATAAGTAAAAACTCCCAGTTTAAATCCAGGGAGTTTTTATTGACTATTTTCACATAATTAGGTAGTGTATGAGCTAGTAAAAAAGTTCACCCCACTTAATTTTCCCCATTGGAAGGAGTCTGAAATGGCCGCATATTCTGAGGAAAAACTGAAGGCAATTATTGCCGAAAGGTTGAATGTCAAGCTGGAGCAGGTTGTTCCGGAAGCTGGCTTCAAGGAAGATCTCGGCGCTGATTCGCTGGATCTGGTTGAAATGGTTATGGGCTTGGAAGATGGCTTTGAGATCACCATCAAGGATGAAGATGCCGAAAAGATCATCACCGTCGGTGATGCCATGGAATATCTCAAGTCCAATCTTCCCGCCGCCTGACGCCCCCAACCTTCAGTATAAAGCAGTGCTTGCTAGCGCTGCTTTTTCTTTTTATTGCTTATTGGTATAATGTAATTATCTAAAGGTCGGTCTGTTAATTTCTAATAAAGGAGGGGATTATGAATAAATTAAATGGACTGGAATGGCTGGCGCTAATTTTAGTGATTGTCGGTGCTATCAACTGGGGTCTGGTCGGTTTTTTTGGCTTTGATCTGGTAGCGCAAATTTTTGGCGAAATGACTATGGCCAGCCGGATTGTTTACGATCTAGTAGGCTTAGCTGGCGTGTATATGATTTTTATGGCCAGTAAATTAGGCAAGTAGGAAAAATTAGCTTTAAGTCATAAAAATAATCCCGTCTTTAACTACGGGATTATTTTTGCTCTTGATTTTTTTATTTTTTCCTCTATAATATTCTTCGCCGTGTTGCTTGTTTTTAGCTCACGCGTTCTTAATCATTAACTGAGGACAATTTATGGGGAAAATCAAATCATTCATCGCTTTCATTTTGGAAGTGGCAATCTTAAGCGTAATTTTGTATTACGTTAAAGAGCGCTTAGGCTTGAGCGAACACCATGAAATTAGTGAGATCATGGTAATGCTGGTAGATGTTGCCGGCTTAGCTCTTTTTGCCACGTTTGGCGGCAAGCTAGCTAAGGCTTTTGGCATTGCGCCAATGGCCGGCAAGATAGTTATGGGTGTGTTAGCGGGTCCGGCGGTGATGAATGTGTTGCAGCCTGATGCTTTAGGAGTGGAATTGGCGCGTTTGACCGGCGTGCTGTTTATCCTTTTTGAAGCCGGCTTGCATTTTGACATGGAACTCTTGAAAAAGAATTTCGTTATTTCCACCGTAGTGGCCTTTGTCGGCGTTTTGGTTCCCCTAATAACCTTTACCCTATTGGGTTATTATCTGCTGGATATTAGTTTGATTTCCAGCATTTTCTTAGGCGGCGTATTCACTGCCACCTCAGTTGGTTTGTCGGTAGAGGCTTTGAAGCGCGCTGGCCGTTTGGAAACTAACTTAGGCAATCAGATAGTCGGTGCCGCTGTTATCGACGACATTTTGGGCGTTATTATTTTGACAGTGCTGGCTAAAATGTCGGCTGCTGACGCTGCTCATGCTGCTGGCGGGCTTAATCCTTTTGTAGCCTTGACCATTGCCGTATTGGCTTTTTTGATCGGTACTTATCTATTATGGCAATGGGGAATTGGCGACAAAATTGCCAGTTACCTCAATCGCCAGTATGCTGCCAACAGCACCGGCATTGGTACCAGATTCTTTTTCGGCATGCTGGTATTGGGCGGCGCCTTAGCAGCAATGATCGGTTTAGAACCGGTTTTGGGAGCTTTTGGTATCGGCGTAGTGCTGTCCAAAGTTGACAATAAATTAAAGCATGAAGCCTGGGAGAAGATCGAGGGTTATATGCATATTTTTGTCGGCGGATTTTTGGTCAGCATTGGCACCATGCTGCCGCGCTCTGCAGTGATTGACTGGAAAGTTTGGCTATGGGCCTTGCTGTTCACGGTGATTGCTTTCTTTGGCAAGTATGCCGTTAAATATCTTTTCCCAAAGAAGCCTCTGGATGGCAAATTAGTCGGTTTGGCTATGGCTATTCGCGGTGAAGTCGGACTTGTCTTCGTAGCAGTAGCTTTAACTTACCATGCTTTGGATGAAACCTTTGCCGCCGCTGCCTTATTGGCGGTTATCCTAGTTACTGTTGTTGGCGCTATTACCTTTGAACGGGAGATTGAGCGCCAAGCTAAGCTGCCGGCCGCTTAGATTTTCTAGAAACAACCCTGAGAATTAATCCAGGGTTGTTTTTCTATATCAGTGATTTATGTTAAAATTACTGATAGTTAATCAATAGTTATTGTTTTATGGAATTTAATAAAATAGAGAAAGAAGTAAATAGCACCTTGCCACCTTCCCAGCAAAGCGAGCCCGGCAAGCCTTTTGGCCAGCAATTTGATCCCACACAATCTGAAATTATTAAAGACAAGCCAGCTAGGGTATTAAGTGAAGAGAAAAAAGCCAGCCAGAAGAAAATGTTATTTTCTTTGTTGATCGCTTTAATAGTAATTGGCGGAGCCTGGGGCGGCTGGTGGTATTATGATAACTGGCTGTCCAACTCCATCCAGACTCCGGTAGTTTCTAATAATACAGACAACACAGTCCAGGAGGAAAATAATTTACCAGCAGAAGATCAGTCTAATCCTATTATCAGCGATGAGTCTCCAGTTTTACCAGAAGATACTATAGACAGTGATCAGGATGGTTTGAGTGATAAAGATGAAGTTTTATACAATACCGATCCAGCAGATTCAGATTCCGATGACGATACTTATCTAGACGGACAGGAAGTGGCTAATGGCTACAATCCTTTGGGATCTGGGTTATTAAATCCCATTACTACACCACCAACAGAAAATAATTCTTCTAACACCACGGAATTTAATTTAGCCACTGCCCAGAATACCGCCGATGCGATGGCTTATGCCATTAACAATAATGATACAGATTTATTAGTTAGAATTATTTCTCCTAATAATCCATCTTATGCAGAAATTATTGCTGATCCGGCCAGTTTCTTAGCCTTATACCAATATGCTTTTGAATTCAAGAAAGTGAAGATTGAAGTAGTCACCGAAACCCCCGAAGAATATCCAGACACCATCACTATTGCCACTAAAGTATATACCGATGACCAGTTGTACCAGGAGGGTAGCACTAGACTGGAAAAGATAGATAATGAGTGGAAAATATTACAGTAAATAAAAACACCCTTATTAGAAGGGTGTTTTTTTATTTCACATAGTTTAACGGATTGGTCCGACTATCATTAGATCTAACCTCAAAGTGCAAATGGGGACCGGTAGAGCGTCCAGTGTTACCGACGGCGGCAATTAGATCGCCTCTGGCTACAGTATCACCAGCGGAGACATATAATTTACTGGCATGAGCATAAAGAGTGGTTAAGCCATTGCCATGGTTAATAATCACATAGTTGCCATAACCGCCACTATTCCAGCCGGCTTTTTCCACCTTGCCGCTTTCCGCTGCGTAAATTGGATTGCCGGTTTTATTGCCAATATCTAAGCCAGTATGGCGCAAACTGAAATACTGGGTAATGCGCTGGCTGTCAGTTGGCCATAGCAATTTAGCACCACTATCCACTGGTGTTTCCGTAACAGTTGGTCTTGGCTCATAAGTAGGTGCAGTACGTGGCTTGTAAGAAGAAGTGACTTGCGTCGGTTTAATACCATTAGGAATAAAAAGCTTTTGTCCCGCTTTAATGTCGGTAGCGCTGGCTAATTTATTGATATTAATAATCTGGTCGGCATCAGCTTGGTATTTTTTAGCAATGCCCAAAACTGTATCGCCAGAGGCCACGGTATAACTGATACCGGTGCCGGGCGGAATGCGCAGTTTTTGGCCGGGACGGATAGTGCTGTTCCAGGTCAGATTGTTTTCCCAGAGGATGGTGTTAACGCTGATTTCAAATCTTTCGGCAATAGCGCCTAAAACATCGCCTTCCTGCACGGTATATTCAACAGTTTCTGTCCGGTCGGTAATTACTGCGTCGCCGCTGCCTTCTTCTAGAGGCTCATTCATCACCAAGCTGGAAGCATCCGGAGAAACATTATTATTCTCGGCAATAACCGGATCTTCCGGAAAAGGAGTGGTAATGACATTTTCCTGCAAGTTACCCTGCTCAGTAGCATAGTTTATAGCTAAAGGAGCGCTGGCACTGCTACTTTCCTCTTCAATCAATTCATTGAATCTTTCTTCCGGCGGAGAGACTATTTTTATCAACAGACTTTTATTGGTAATTTCATCCGGGCTATAGCCTTTGGCGAAGATATTATTGGTAGTGACGATTAAGACAATCAGGAAGATTAGAATGCGGGCAGCGTATTTTTTAATAAACAGCAGATACTTTATTTCTGTTTTTTTAACAATTTTTACTTTCTTTTTAAGGCGGGTAAACAATTGGTAGCTAGGCAGAATCAGCAAGATGAAAATAAGCTTAGCTAAGGGCTTGAGCAGAAACCAAAGCTTGGCGCCTAAGGTTTTTAACGGACCGCGCAGCTTAATTACGCCATCAAGAGTCTTGAGGGCAATTCTGGCTAATATTTTTTTCAGATTATTACTAATAAGTTTTATAACTTAAAGCTTATTAATTTTAACATATAAGTAAAAGATAAAATAGCAAAATTTGGCCAAAATGTCAATTAAGCATAAATCTTTTTTATTTGATTTTTTAAGGTTTTAGTGCTAAAATTTGCCTATAATCATTGTTTTAATGCCAATAAAATACCAACCGAAAAAAATAGAAAAGAAGTGGCAGAAGATTTGGGAAGAGAAAAAAGTATTTGCCGCTAAAGTAAATCCGCGTCAGCGGAAATTTTATGCTTTAATTGAATTTCCTTATCCGTCAGGCGAAGGCTTGCATACCGGGCATTTACGATCCAATACCGCTATGGATATTATTGCCCGCCAACGGCGTTTGGCTGGTTATGAAGTGCTGTATCCAATTGGTTTTGACTCTTTCGGCTTGCCGGCAGAAAATTATGCCGTCAAAAAAGGCATTGCTCCCCAATTAACCACCAAGGCTAATATTAAGAATTTTACTCGCCAATTGAAAAGCTCTGGTTTTAGTTTTGACTGGTCGCGGTCTTTTTCCACTACTGATGAGGATTATTATCAGTGGACGCAGTGGATTTTCATTCAGCTGTTCAAACAGGGTTTGGCGTATAAAGCTAAAGAAAATATTAACTGGTGTACTTCTTGTAAAATCGGTTTAGCCAATGAAGAGGTGGTTAACGGCGTTTGCGAACGCTGTGGCGGACAGGTGATTAAAAAAGAAAAAGAGCAGTGGATGCTGAAGATTACCAAGTATGCTGATCGCCTGATTAGTGGTTTGGATAAAGTGGATTTTCTGCCGCAGATTAAGCAGCAGCAAGTTAATTGGATTGGCCGCTCAGAAGGAGCGCTGATTAAATTCAGTTTGCAGAATATTGACGGCCAGGCAGATAATAAGCATCAAGTGGAAGTTTTTACTTCCCGGCCGGATACTTTATTTGGCGCCACTTTTTTGGTTATTTCTCCTGAATTAGCTCAGCAGTGGATTGCTTTGGGTTGGCAAGCTAATAAGCAAGTTTTGGCTTATTTAGAAAAGGCTAGGAAGAAATCAGATGTAGAAAGGCAAGATATAGCTAAAGAAAAGACAGGGGTGGATACTGAGATTAAGGCAATCAATCCGGCTAATGGTGAGAGTATTCCGGTTTGGCTGGCAGATTATGTTCTAGGCTCTTACGGCACGGGAGCAATTATGGCGGTACCAGCTCATGATGAGCGGGATTTTGCTTTTGCGCAAAAATACCAATTACCAGTTAAATGCGTTATTTCTCCCGTTGATAAGGTTAGCAATGAATTGCTGAAATTAGTCGGAGTAAACCCCAATGAAAACCCGCAGCAGATTTTAGATGATATCCATGCTGGCCAAAGAGTTTATATTGCCGACGGCAGCTTAATAAACTCCGGTAAATATAATGGCCTGGCTTCAGCTGAGGCAGCTATTAAAATCACTAAAGAATTTGGTAGTAAAAAAGTAAATTACAAGCTGCGAGATTGGATTTTTTCTCGCCAAAGATATTGGGGAGAGCCGATTCCCATGGTTCATTGTTCAGCTTGCGGTTGGCAGCCAGTGCCGGAAAAAGAATTGCCGGTTAAACTGCCTAAGGTGAAAGATTTTCTGCCGACGGAAAATGGCGATTCTCCATTAGCTAAAGTTGAGAATTGGATTAAAACTAAATGTCCGCAATGCAATAAACCTGCTCGCCGGGAAACTGATGTCATGCCTAATTGGGCAGGCTCTAATTGGTATTTTATCCGCTACACTGATCCTAAGAACAACCAGGCTTTAGCATCAGCAGAAAATATGAAATACTGGCTGCCGGTAGATTGGTATAATGGCGGCATGGAGCACACCACTTTGCACTTACTGTACTCTCGTTTTATTTTTAAATTTTTGTATGATATTAAAGTAATTCCCAAAGAAGTGGGGGACGAGCCTTATGCTAAGCGCACTGCCCATGGCCTGATTTTAGGCGAAGGCGGAGTCAAAATGTCCAAGTCCAAAGGCAATGTTATTAACCCCGATGATTATGTCAATAAATACGGAGCAGATACTTTGCGTGTTTATGAAATGTTCATGGGCCCATTTGATCAAGCTATTCCCTGGGATGACAAGGGAGTGATTGGTGTTTATCGCTTCTTGAATAAAGTTTGGGAATTGCAGTTTAAGGTTGTTAAAGAAAATAAGTCAGAGGATAATTCAGAATTAACGTCACTATTGCATCAGACTATCAAGAAAGTAACTGATGATATTGAGCAGATGAAATTCAATACTGCTATTTCCCAATTGATGATTTTAGCTAATTATTTAGATAAGTTGCCCAAGGTTAGCCAAGAAATCTGGTTAAAATTTGTTTTGATGTTATCAGTATTTGCTCCTCACTTAGCGGAAGAGCTTTATGAGCAAGCCGGCAATAAACAAAGCTTAGCCAAAGCTACTTGGCCTGAATATGATAAGCGATTAGCACAAGCACAGACGGTGGTTTTAGCTATTCAAATCAACGGCAAAGTTCGCGAAGAAATAAATCTGCCGCATGACGCCGAAGATAGTGAAAGCATCCGACAGCAAGTGTTATCCTTGCCGCGCGTACAGTCTTTTATTAAAGATCAGGCAATTAAAAAATATATTCATATTAAGAATAAGATTATTAGTATTGTGATTTAAAACAAAAATAAAATTGAATGAAGGAAATAAAATTAACCAAAGATAACAAGATAGAAGTGTTGCAGGAGGCAATTGCCTGCTTAAATGCTGGTGGGGTAATAATTTATCCGACGGAGACTTCTTATGGCTTAGGCTGTGAGTATTTTAACCGCAAAGCCTTGAAGAAAATTTACGATATTAAAACCAGGGAAAGAAAAAAACCATTGCCGGTAATTGTGCCTAATATTGTGACTGCTTCTACCTTGGTGGAATTTCCAGAAAAAGGTTTAAGGCTAGCTATGCAGTATTGGCCCGGACCTCTAACTTTAGTTTTACCTTATCGCTATTGCAATTGGGGCATCTGTTATGATGATTATCTGGCTCTAAGAGTATCCAACCATAAGTTTGTGCAATCTTTAATTAGCAATTATGGCAAGGTATTAGTAGCTACTTCCGCTAATTTATCTGGTCAGCCGAATTGCTATTCTCCCCGAGAGATTTACGAACAATTTATTCATGCTCCAATGCAGCCCGATTTATTTATCAATGCCGGAGAACTACCGCATCGCCAGCCGACCACTATTATTAAATGCACGCATGATAATAAATTAGAGCTTTTGCGCCAAGGCGGCTTGAAAATAAAAATAAAATGAGCTATAAGAATTTTATTTACAATTTATTGCCGTATCGAATTAAGCGGGAAGTAAAAGAATTATTTGCTTCCACCATTTTGGTCAATTTCGCTTTAGCCATGGTTTTAATCTTTGAGCCGATTTATTTGTATCAGATCGGTTATTCGCTAAAAGAAATCATGGTTTTTTATTTATTGACTTATGTGGTTTATTTTTTCATCATGCCGCTGGGTGCGAAATTTGCCCATAGTAAGGGTTATGAATTAGGAATATTTTTCGGAACAGCCTTATTTATGGTTTTTTATACCAGCTTGTTTTTAATTGACTTATATCCTTGGCTATTCTATGTTGCACCGATAATTTTTGCCGTGCAGAAGATGTTTTATTGGCCGGCGTATCATGCTGACTTTGCCGATTTTTCCGATGATCAGGAAGAAGGCAGAGAAGTAAGTAGTATTACCATCTTAACCTCCTTAGCTTATATTTTAGGACCGATACTGGCTGGTTTTATTATTTCCATCTGGGGTTATGGCGCCCTGTTTATTACTGTTTCCTTGATTTTTTTATTGTCCAACGTCCCCACTTTGATTACTAAGGAGAAAGTAGTAAAGAAGTTTTTTAGCTATACAGGAGCTTACCAGTATTTATTGGATAAAAAAAATCGCCGAGTGGCTTTATCTTTCTTAGGTTTTGGCGAAGAATTCGTCTCAATGGTTATTTGGCCGATTTTTATCTATGTGATTATTGAAAATGTTTTTGACTTAGGTTTAATTGTCGGCCTGTCTATTTTAATTACTTCATTGATTACTTTATATATAGGTCGATTATCTGATTTTGCTAACCGTCGCAAAATTTTAGGCTGGGGAGCAAGTTTTTACGCTTTTTCCTGGTTTTTCCGAATGTTTATTACCAGTCAGTTTGGTGTATTTTTCGTTAATTCTTTTGCTCAATTAGCTAGAAATGTCATTGGTGTGCCGATGATGGCAATTATTTATGAGGAATCCCGGCGCCACCATACTATGCATAAGATAGTGCTGTTTGAAATGAGTTTAGTAGTTGGCAAAATTCTTACCATGTTGGCTATTTATTTATTATTAACATTTGTGGTCGGAGATATTTTTGCTATGAAACTGATTTTCATTTTTGCTGGAGCTATCTCCTTGCTTTATCTTTTATTGTAGATTATGGATTTAGTTCAATTGAAATTTTTATTGAATAAATACCAGCTGACTCCCAATAAATTGCGGGGCCAGAATTTTTTAATAGATGAGGGAGTTTTGCAAGAGATTGTCGCCGCCGCCGCCCTTAACCAAGAGGATACAGTAGTGGAAGTTGGACCGGGTTTGGGCGCTTTGACCAGCGAATTAGTAAAACGAGCTAAGCAGATAATTAGTTTTGAAGTAGATAATAATTTTCGTCCAATTTTAGATAATCTAGCGGCAGTTAATGGTAATTTAAAAATATTTTGGCAGGATATCTTGTCTTTAACAGATGCTCAATGGCAGCAGCTTAGATTGGATTACCAGATCAATAGCTATAAAGTGGTAGCTAATATCCCTTATTATTTAACGGGGAAGATTATTCCTCAATTTATCAACGCCCAGTTTCCTCCACAAATGATGGTTTTATTACTACAGCGGGAAGTGGCTGAAAGAATAGCCAAGAAAAATAATAAACAAAGTTTGTTGTCACTGGCGGTGGATTTTTACGGACAGGCAGAGATAATAAATTTGGTGCCAGCTGCTAGTTTTTATCCTGAACCAGAAGTGGAGTCGGCTATTGTGAGAATAAAAAACATTAAACCATGGAGTTATAAAGCAGAGGAAAAACGGGTCTGGCAGCTTATTCACCTAGGCTTTGCTAGCAAAAGAAAGAAATTACTTAATAATTTAGCAGCTTTGCCGGATATTGATAAGGCTAAGTTGAAAGAAGTTTTTCAACAACTATCTTTGGATTTAAATATCCGAGCTGAGGATATGACTACTAAAAATTGGCTGGATTTGGCAGGTATTTTATAATCCGCTAATAAATTTTTACTCACAGCGGCATTGTTAAAGAATAAATCTTTGAAATGTTTTGATTTTATGTTATAATTAGCCTAGTTAATTTAGGCTTAATGGCCAAAGATTTGTCACAAAATAAAAGAAATTCATTTGCGGAAAAATCGAATTTGACTGCCGGTTATTTAACCGGTGATTATTCTTCAAGCCAAGGCTCTTTGATTTGGAAAAGGAAAACCGCTTGGCTATTTTTATTGCTTGGCGCCGGTGTGATTTTTTTAAGTGGCTGGTATTTTAAGTATCAAGTATTACAAGCGCCTTTGGATAATGAGTTGCCGCCGGAAATTGCCGCTCAATTTGCCAATTCCGGCCAAAGCCAGGAGGAAATTATTGCTGATTTGAAGTCAAAAGATACTGATCAAGATGGACTTAATGATTATCAGGAAGTTTACCAATTCCATACCAGCATGTTTTTGCCGGATACTGATAGTGATGGTTTCAGCGATTACCAGGAAGCGAATTCCGGCAACGATCCCTTATGTCCAACGGGAGAGGATTGTAATATTTTGCGTTTAATTACACCAAATACTAAATTGGCAGAAGTCGTAGAGGATGTAGCGCTGGATCCCAATTTAACTTTACAGCAGGCCACGTTAAATCAACTAAGAAGTTTTTTGGTGGAGAATGGTTTGCCGCAAGCGGAAATTGATGCTCTAACCGATGAAGAGTTAATTATTATTGTTTCCGCTTGGGCTGAAGAAAATCAAAGTTCAGAAGAAGTTGATTTTGCCGAATTAAGCCCGGAAGAAGTTCGGACATTCTTACTTAATCAGCCAGAGGCAGATAAGGAAGCCATCAATCGTTTAAGTGAACAAGAGTTAATAGACATTCGTAATCGTTTAGCTAGTTAATAAAAGCCATGCAAAAAATAAAAAATAAAGGAATAAAAACACTGATTTTGTCAGTTTTTATGTTTTTATTGGTGCTTTCACCGGCTGTTTTTACTCCTGTAAAATCCCAAGCTTTTGCTCCTGATGTGGTAGCGGTTAATGTTGCTAAGTGGGTTTGGGAGAGGGTCACTGATATCGTTGATCGATCTTATACTTTTATCGCCAAGGAATTAATTAATAACGCGGTTAATACATTTATTAGCAACTTGTCTTATGAAATGGCGAATTATATTGCTCAGGGAGCAATTGGCGGCAAACCCTTGTTTCGCACCGAAGATATCGGTACGGTATTAAATAAAGCAGGTGAAGCGGCCGTCGGCGATTTTATCGGAGAATTAACTTCTAAACATTTTAAGGATTTAGGAATCAATCTCTGTGATCCCTCACTGGATGTAAAGCTTACTTTAACTTTAAAATTAATTGACAGCGCTGCTCCGCCGGCCCCGAAGTGTAATTGGCGGGAAGTTCAGCAGAACTGGCGGCAGTTTAGCGATTCATTGTCTGGCGGCGGTTGGACTGATTTTATTAAATTCCAACTTGATCCCCGCCAGAGCGGAGTTGAAGGCATTGCTGATTTCTTCAATCAGTTTGACGAATCTAATAGTGATTTAGGAACCTTGAGCCGCTTGTATGCGGAACAGGAGGCTCGTAAGCAAAGAGCGGAAGAGGTAGCTAAGATTACGCAAGCAGAATGTCAGGGATTTAAGGATCAGAAAACGGTTATTACTGAAGAAGTGCGCACTCATTGTCAGGTGGTTCATAAAATAGCCATCACCCCTCTAGAGCAAGCAGCTCAAGCAGATGTACAGAAACTAATTAGTGAAAAAGACGGCAAGACCGTGGTTAATATCGGCGGAGTATTGCGTCAGGGATTTAGTATGTTTACTAGAACTCTGTCTGGTAAGTTAATGGAACATTATATTCGCCGCGGCATGTGGTCTTTAACTCAGCTTTTGGGTAACGATGACCAGAGTTTCCGTGATGATTTATTAACCTTATTACGCGGCGGCGCTGATTTACGCGCTCCCAGAGGAGTGGATATTTTCCGCGATCTCAAGACTATCGACATTAGGCAAGTAGAAAATTATACCTTAATGGAGGACTTCGCCATTTGTCCTAACCAGGAAGATTTTCGCAGTCCGGATAATTGTACGATCAGCGTAGAATTTTTACAGCTATTACCTCAGCGCAAAACAGTGGCTCAAGCGATTCTAGACGGATCTTTAAATGGAGACTTGCCTTTTATTGGTCCTGGTGATCCGCGTAATAATAGCGATACCTGTTATTTAGAAGGATTTTGCTATCACAATATGGTTAAATTGAGGAAAGCTGGCGTAGTTCCGGTTGGTTGGGAAATGGCAGCTTTGCGGGCGCCAGTAGGAACCTCTGTTTCTCTTGAGAAAGTTATTGAATGTTTTGAGGACGTCGGCTGTCCTTTTGGAATCGACCCTGCCTATGATAACCATAATCCTTACTATCACTTAGTAGATCCTAATTGGGTGTTAAAAGCTCCGGCCGCACGCTGTAATGCCTTAGTTTACGGGCCGGTATTGGAATCTTCTGAATCAAATGCCCGTCAGCAGTATTGCGCTGATGTACAGACTTGCCTGCGGGAAGACGGAAATGGTAATTGTTTGGATGGACAATACGGCTACTGCACTCGTTCGGAAAATATTTGGCGCTTCAACGGTGATTTATGCGAAGATGGTGATATCTATTCCGGCTGTTTGACTTTCGCTAACGATCGTTTAGGCAATAATTCTTATATTGAAGGGACTCTGGATTATTGCGATGCAGATCAGGTGGGTTGTCAGCGCTATGCTCAGGAGAGAGACAGTGAAGGAAATTGGCTACTGGAAGCAGATATGACTTTAGATCCCGCCACCCATCCTTTTAACGAGAATGATTTATTTTTAAACAGCCAAGCTAATAATTGTCCACCAGACAAAGATGGTTGCAGCGAATTTATTGTCATGGCCGCTGATCGAGGAATTAATCTTTTGCCCAATGGCGATATTACTATGTTTAAAGGTGATCCTGACGACGGAGATTCCGATCAGATAATGGGTTTTACTACTACGGGTAATTTGGAAGTAGTAAGCTCGGCTCGCCGGAGTGGCGGTATGGAATATACTGTGCAGGTTGATGAAGATATTACGGCAATTATTGATACTGGTTATGATATTAAAAACCGCTCATTTATCTTGAGTTTTGATGCTACTGGCACTGGAACAATTGATGCCAGTATTAACCAGCGTGATCCTTTGAGTAGGGGTATAGCTTATCTTAGAGAATTAGATCCAGCCGGCAGCCGGCAGGTCGTTCATGGCACTTTTGGCGAAGATGCTGAAGGTCAGCGGATTGAAGTCAAGATTTCTGGCGCTAATATATTTACTTTGGATAATATTAAAGTGGAAGAAGTTAGCACTTTCAGTTATGAGCGCCGAGTTGACGATATTGGTCCGTCAAACTTCAGCGCTTACGGTGATGGCGGCAGGATTCTAATGGACAATGATCGCTTTATGTGTGTGGAGGAGGAGGTAGGTTGTCGTGGTTATGTGCCTCTTAATGGCGATCCACTAGTGCCTGGTATTATTACCGCCAATGACATTTGTCCGGCAGAATGCGTTGGTTATGCTACTTTTGCTGAACAGCCCAATATTTTTGATGTCTTTGAGGGAGATAATCTTCCGGATTATTATAATTTTATTCCTACCACTGCTTTGAGCTGCCCTAGTCAGGAAATTGGTTGCGAGGAGTTTACTAATTTGGACGAGGTAGAGCAAGGCGGGGAAGGCAAGGAATACTACACTTATTTGCGCCAATGCGTGCCGGCAAGCTACGGCACCACTTATTATACTTGGCAGGGATCGGATGTGGCCGGTTACCAGTTGCAGACAGTTAATTTCCTAGAAAGCAATCTTAATGATGCGCCTTGTACTAATGTAGACCCCGGCGGTAATACTTGCGTGGATGAGCCTTATGATCCATTGGGAGAAAACGCTCATGCTACGGCTGCTTGCGGTCCAGAAACTGAAGATCCTTTTGATGATCCGGAATTTGATATTAATTGTCGCCAATATTTTGACATTAACGGTGAAGATCATTACCGTTTGAGTGATAGGGTAATTTTTGCCGATAACAATTGTCATCCTTACCGCCGCACCTTTACTGGGCAGGAGTATCAGGCAATTCCCGATTTAAGTCAGACTTGCCAAGCTCAATTTGCCGGTTGCCGGGCTTATACCGGAGCAGCAGCCAATAACCAGCGGCGTTTATTTACGGATAATTTTGAAAACGGCAGTTATGATCCTTGGTATGCCGAAGGTGGTACTGCTATTGATTTGTCCAATGAGTCATTAGCCAATGGCGGCCACTCTATGCGGGTTTCATCGCCCAGCGGATTTACCGGCATTAGCCGCCCGGTTGCTAATATCCAGAATAATAAGAGTTACCAATTGTCTTTCTGGATGAAGAATGAAGGCACTATTGATTCCATAGTGGTTTCCTTTACTGACGGCACCCACTCCGCTTTAGTTGGCAATATTAATACCATCTCCGGCGGCCAGTGGAATCGTTATGAAATAACATCTAATCCGCTAACTAATTTAACCGGCAATGTTACTTTGCGATTTGGTACCAATGGCACGGGGTCAATTTATTTAGATAATTTTATCCTTAAAGAATTAGTAGACAGTTTGTCTTATGTCCGTAATTCTTGGCAGACTCCGGCTTCTTGCGATAATCCGTTTGCCGGTGCTTACTTAGGTTGCCAAGCTTACCGGGATACTAATGGCGAAAACTATAATCTAAAATCATTTACCAGCTTATGCCGTCAGGAAGCGATCGGCTGTCAGGCGGTAATTGCAACTCATAATTCTACCAATCCTTTTGCTCAGACTTTTAATACGGGAGATTATTCTCAATTGGCAGTAGCAGCAGATAGCGTCACTTATTTAGTGCCAGATGTAGATAAATATTGCGCTTCTGCCTATAAGGGATGTATGGCTTTAGGCTTGCCAGAAATTGATCGGGTAGAGAATGTAGTTACTGGTTTTGATACAGTATATAAGCTTAATAATCCTGATCAGTATGAAAATACTTTATGCCGTTCTGAAGATTTGTATTGCGAAGCATTTAGTTCTAGCAAGGGGATTTATTATTTCCGCGATCCGGGCAATAAGACTTGCAGTTACCAGGAAGATGTTAATATTGACGGAGATTTAATTGATGGCTGGTTTGAAACAGATAGCTTAACCAGCGGCACGCCGGAATTATGCGCTTCTGGTCGGGAGCCGGAAATGCCGTTTGGCTGGTCGGCCATGTGTCCGGAAAATAAGAATCTCTGCACTACTTTTGTAGATCCAGCTGATCCTTTGAATTGTGATTTTGACAATAGCAACAGTGATCCTGATGTGCCGGACTGCCAGTCATATTATTATTATGATAATGAAAAAATAGAAGCCGGAAGCTGCAATGGGCAGGTTGATCAGCAAACCGGCTGTATTCTGGTTTATGATGCCAATAATTGGAATGCTGATCACACGGAAGTAATCAAGCTTTATGATACGGAAGTAACTTACAATAATAATGTAGCGCTCAATAAGCCGGTGAATCCGGATACTGGCGGCGGCGGAGCAATTCTTGATGCTAACCGCATTGTGAAGGTTAACAAGGATCGCCAGTGTGCGGAATGGCTGGCTTGTAAGTCATTAACTGCAGTTTTTAACGAAGATACTTCTCAATATGAGATGATTTGTGACGCTTTAGACAGCTGCGTGGAATATTCTTCAACCAGTAATATTACCCAATGCCGCAAGTGGGCGACTTATACTCCAGATAGTCCTCTAACAGTGACGGAATACCAAGATAGAGTGAGTGGTATCAATGAACATATTCAATGGTCAGACAAGGAATATATTGGATATTCAGTTCCAGATTTATTCCCTCTGCGTAGCTTGCAGGTTTATGACTTTGCGACTACTACTGAATATAATGATCCACGCTTAGTTTATGATGCTTCAGATATTCAGCCGGAAGGTATTTGCGATGGACGGGATAATTTAACTTGCAGCGTATCTGGCTATGCCGGTATTTGCAAGGATTCGGTTTGTTGGCTTAATCCGACAGGCAGTCCCACGATTAATCAGAGCGAATATGGCTTAGCTACTCGCGGTTATGCTGCTCAGCAAGCGCCTTTCCCCAAGAGTATTAAAGGTGGAGAAGGAGATGTTTTTGTCTTAAAGAGCAAGTATAATCAGGCGAATGTTTGTCAGGATGGAGAAAATGGTTGTGAACCTCGCTATAAGAAAGTGACTTATGGCTTAGGCAGCTTAGTGCGTTATTACGGATATAAAGATTTTAACGCCGGCAATTATGCGGCTGGTGTTTGTAGCGTGGTAGATGAGCAACTGCAGTTGGATAAAAAAGAAGGAGACTCCTGTAACCCTGAAGATATTGGAGATAATGATAATGCTATAGATAATGACAGTTGCGGTGTAAATGGCCGCTGTGAATCAATCACTAAAGTAGAAGATTTTATTAACTGGAGCGGAATTTGCCTACAACCGGATACTTCCACTTTAATTCAGAGTGATTTTAAACAGAGCTATTATTGCAATCAGTGGTATCCTAGCGAGCAGATAATCGGTTCGCAAAGCCGCTTCAATCATTTTGTGGAAGCTGGTTTCTATAATCCAGCTGGGCAGGATGTTAATATTTGTAAATTAACCGAACCATATTTATTAACTGAGGATAGATTATATTGTGCTACTTGGCGAGATGGTTTTTGTAATGTTTTAGTCCAAATTCCTGCTGGTTCAAATATTTTTGCTCATGGCGCAGGATATTATAGTAACTTGGTAGACGATAGTCCATCAGATGGCACTGGGCGACATTGGAAATTAACAGGTGAGTATGTTTTTGAGGCCGCTCCTGCGGATGTGGGTAATCCAATAATCTATGGTAATCCACCGAGTAATCAGAGATATTCGGCTGCTGATTTTAACTACTCTAACGCCAATTTAACTGCAAATTATCTTGAGGATATTCAAAGTTTATTTTCTCACAGTAGTCAACAATTGAAGGTTTACTTCTTTGATTCAGGAGTATCTCCAGACGGTAATAGTAATGGAGGAAGCATACCAACGGTCTTACATGGTCAAGCCAGGGAAGGTTTTGCGGATAGTCCAAGGGGTATAAATTTAACTGGCGGTGATTGTAGAGAGGGATTGTGTGGTAATGCTGATTGTGCTCAAGATATTGTTTTAGGCACCGGTTCTCGCTGTTCTTCCGGGGCAAGAAATATGCACTTGGCATCATGGTATTGCCGTAGCGGTGATATTTGTGGTGGCCGTCGTTATGATGACTGTACTGTAGTTTGTAACCCCCGGACTTATAATTATTATATTAGTAGAGAATATAATCCTGGACAGATTTGCCAGATTACTAATTGTGGCGCATCAGTTGCTTCCTGCTTGACTAATTTAGGCGGTAGATTCAATCAGGTTGCTACAAATTACAATATAGCTAGCATGGATCCTGAAGATAATTCAGGTTGTGGTGAGGATAATGACTGCAAGTTTGCACACTGTGTTTTACATGCTGGTGCCATTATTAATAATGATGGATATGGTTTTAATACTAATTATTGTGAATCTTACCATAACACTTCCACAGAGTATTATGTAAGTTATTGGGATTATTTATTGCATAGAAATCCGGTGGTAGTTGGCGGCGCTGGTTGTAGCCAGCAGTATTATGATTTAATTACTCCGCAAATGCGCTTAGAAGCATACGGTATTAGCGATGGCGATTTTATTTATAGGAATGTCTCCGGTTGTATGGGTAATCCCACCAGAGACCTTAACTGCGTTGCTCCCGGGGGGATATACACTTCTGGAGTAAATGGGACTTTTAGCTGTCCAGGTGGTGATGATGGTTGTTATAAACAATGTAGCACAATTAATGTTATAGATGCTGAAGGCGATCATAGCAAGTCTTGGTTACGTACAGATATTTGGTGGCGAGCAGCTAATAATGCGACTACGCCACAAGCAGATGATGACCACATGGGAACATGGCGAGCATATTATCTTCGTGAAGGTTGTTGTTATCCTAATGATACTAATATTGGTTTTAGTCGGGTTGAATCAACTACAGTTGGTCCATTCTTTGGCGGTGATCAAGGATTGGCCAATGAAGAAATAATTGTGGTAGAAGCACCTTTAAATCAAAGATATTTTGAACCTCGAGCATCCTCTATTTTCTTTGCTGATAATTCTAATCCTGGCCAGGCAGATGCCCAATTAAGACAATTGTTTGCCCGATTATATAATTTAAATTGGAATGGGTCACAGTATACTAATAATACAATTACCGATCTTTCTTCTGGCTACACTAATTCTTTTGCTGGCCCAGATTATTTACCTAGAGTATTCAAGGTCTGTGGCAGCCGTTATTGCGACAATAATGGTTTAATTGCTCCAGCACAGGGTATTACGGTAAATAATAAGAATGACGACTCTGAAATTGTCGGCGATGAAGGTAATTTATTTGCGGCCATTAAATTCTATTACCACGCTCATCCCGATCATATGCCGATCACCGATTTGCGGGTTAATTGGGGAGATGGAGACATTAGCGGCGGTTTGCCGAATAGCAAGTATAAGAATAATTTATTTGACTGCGACCCCAATCAGAATGCTCCAGGTTTAAGCGGTACTAGGCTGATGGGTTTTGCCGGCACTACCGGCGCCTGCCATGAAGGGTATAAATCATTTTTCCATTTCTATGTTTGGGATGAGGATAATGAAAGTAATATTTGTTCAGCCATACACGCTTCAGATCCTACCGCGCCTAATATTTTCAATGCCCAGTGCTATAAGCCGGTATTAACAGTGACAGATAATTGGAATCAGTCAGCTAATTGGCCATATGCTGGCTGGATAGTTATTTACGAGCCGGAAGAATAAAAATATGAGAACTATAAAAATTCAAAATAAGTTCTGGTTAATCTTTATTGCCATTGCCTTAGTTGCTTTCTTTGTCCCCAATATTATTCAAGCCGCTGATGATGGGGGAACAATTAGCTCTTGGATTGGCCAGGCAATCGGTCGCACTTTGTTTTATTTGTTTTTCTGGCCTTTCATCTTACTGTTAAAAGTAGAAATGCTGCTTTTACCGATTGTTGCCCAGTATAATAATTTTACTAATCAGGCGGGAGTGCAGGCCGGCTGGATCGCAGCTCGTGATTTAGTGAATATGCTGTTTATCGTAGTCTTGTTGGTAATGGCATTCGGCACTATTCTGAAAATCCAGAATTATGGTTATCGGCAGATGCTGAGGCGGTTGATTATCATGGCTATTCTGGTTAATTTTAGCCGCACCTTAGTCGGAGTGGTTATTGATTTGTTCCAGGTCATAATGTTAACCATGGTTAGTGCTTGGAAAGATGTGGTTTATGGCAATGTTACGGCGGCACTAGGCTTAGATGAATTAGTTAAAATAGCCGGCAGCGGTCCTAATGAAAGCGGCGGAGACGTAGTTGGCCAGATTGTTTTAGGTTATTTATTAGGCGGCATTATGGTGGTAATAGCCAGTATTGTCCTAATGGCTTTTATTGTAATTTTGGTAGCTAGAATAGTAATGCTCTGGATTATTATTGTTATTTCACCGATTGCTTTCTTGGCTAATACCTTGCCTAGAGGAGAGAGTTATTTCCAGCGCTGGGTAGATATGCTGACCAAGGAATTACTAGTCGGGCCAATGCTGGCTTTCTTCCTGTGGCTTACTTTTATGATTGTCGGATCTGGTAAGGTTAATGAGGATTTTGTTCAAGGAAACCTGGTAATTGGCGACCAGACAAAAGAAGAAGCAGATGCTATTGGCCAAATAGGTATTACCGGTTCTGGTGGTTGGGAAAATATTCTTAAATATATTGTCGGCATTGCCATGCTGGTGGGTTCTTTGAAAGTTACTCAGACTTTTGGCGCAGCGGCCGGCGCGGTTGGCTCCAAATTAGCCTCTGGCATGAAGTCAAAGGTCAGCGCTGGGTACCGCCGGGTAGGTAAAACCATGGTGGCCGGTTCCAGCGGCTATGGCGGAGCAGTGGCTTTAGCCGGCAAAGCAGGAGCTGGCTTGGGTGCTAGTTTGCAAAAAACAGGCATTAAGCCTTTGGTTTCTGCAGGCATAGCGTTTAAGGCGGCAGAAACTGAAAGAGCTAAAAGGCACGAAGCCGGTAAATTTACCACAAAGTGGGCAGAGAAGAATATTAGCAATCCAGAGGATCGTCAGAAATTTTATGAAGGCAGACCGGGTTATCGTTATAATGAATACAAGACCAGGGTGGATAATAATAATGTTTTTGATAAAGATAAAAATACAACTATTCAAGGACATCAAGATAACCTAGACATGGTTAATGATGTTATTAAAGAGGCACAGCGCGTAGGTGATGGGGAAATGATCAAAAAAGTGCGTAGCACTAATGCCATGGCCCACTCTATTAGCAGTGATGGCAAGAATTCAGCGGAAGCAGCGGCTAAAGAACAAGGCTTGGCGGCATTTAATAATATTGATCCGGAAACATTATTTGATCACGAGGGCAATTTAAATGAAGGCGGCCGCTTGGTTGTTGAGCAGTTTAAAAATTTCAAAGCTGGTGAACAGCAGAAGTTTTTGTCTGCGAAAACTCGCACTACTCAAGATAGGTGGAATCAGGCGCTAATTGCCCATGCTAATAAGAACTTATTTGGTACAGCTGAAGAAAATACCGGCAAAGAAAAAGCAGACCGATCTTTGTTGGTTAGGAATAATGATGGTAGTTATGAAGTAAATCAAGATCATCAAGCTTACAAACTATCCTCAGTTAATTCTAAAGCCATGAGCAGTGTTTTGGAAGAAGTAAATAAGAGAGAGGATTTAAATCCGGATCACGAGATGAACAATGGTAAGAGCGTTGAAGAGAAAGAAATTATTGCTAATCGCCGGGAAGCGACACTAAAACAGTTTGCTCCGCAGCTGGCTCGCAATATTAAAGATGATGATTTATTGGAAATGAAAGATTCCCCGGAAGATCAGCGGGTTATTCAGGCCATTGCTCCTTACTTGCCTTTGTCTAAAGTTAATGCTGTTGCTGAAAGAGGTGGTAATGAAGAGCGCACTAAGATGGTAATTGAAGCCCAGGTGAAAGCTGGTAATAATATTGAAGCCCTAGCTACTAATGTTGCTACTCGTCAGTATGTTAAAGCAGAAGATGTGGCGGCCAGCTTTAAGAATCAGATAAATATGGTTAAAATTGAAGAAGAAGCCAGGGTTAAAAGCATTCAAGCTAATGGCGGTGATGCTTCAATTGATGAAGAAAAAATTAAATTAGAGCAGAAGAATCGTCGTAATCAGCTGGCTAAGAATAATTTGCAATTTGCCGGAGAAGCCTTTGGTAAAATTAATGGAAGCGATGCTAATGGTAATCAGGTCAGATTATTTGCCAATAATGATGCCAAGAGAGAATTCGCTCAATTCGTTAATACTTTAAGCAGCACCCAAGCTTTAAAGATTGATAAAAGCGATTTGGAAGCAGTCTTTAGTGATTTGTCAGAAACAATGCAGAACAGCTTGAAGGTTTCCGGAATTGGCGGGCAAGCGCAGGGCGGCCGAATAGTCGCTGGTACTGATGAAGCTTTTAGAAATGCAACTGCCAATCAAAACAGGAATAGTCAGAGGAGTAGAGGACAGTCCAGTTAAAACAAAAATAAATGCCAATTGAGAGTTTACAAAATTTACCTCCAGAAGTGAAAGAGGTGGTATTTAGTACCGAGCTTTCGGATTACAATCAGCAGCTGGCTGATCGTTTTTCGTTGAATAGAAATCAGTTGGATTTTATTTTAGACTTGGAAGAAAAGTTGTTTTTACAAAAAATTTCTAGCCTGGATCTGCCTAACGAATTGGAGAACATGGAACGGGCGCAATATTATGACTTACGGGAAATATGTCTGGAAATTGCCTATAAAATCCTTTGGCCGCTGCAGGATTATTTAAAAGATGTTGACCGCTTAATTTTACGTTTAGGAGGCAAGGTTCCGCATTTGAAGCATCTGCATAAGCGGACTATGCAAAACCCCACTTTACCAAATTATATTTCCGGAACAGTCAAACAATTATTGAAGCAGTATCCGGATTTTAAGGATCTGCGTTTAAGCTCCAAAAAAATAATTGACCGGGAAGGTAATTTATTAAGTCCGACGGTAGATAACTGGCTTAACGATTATTTTAAACAGATGGGAGCTGGCTATCATAGCTCATTGCAGCGCGCTAAGTATTTATCCAGTGACCGTAATATTTTAGATTTAACAGAAGAGGAAAAGGGCAGTATCCGCAACTTTTTTATTTCTTACGATGATGATTCTCCAATAGAAATAGATAATTCCGATGTTATTGTTAAAGTCAGAGAGTTGCCAGAAAAAACCGTTGTAGGCAAAGAAAAGTCGGAACAACCAAAGACAGAAGAAATACTAGAGCAGATTAATCAGCGTTTGGTTGTTTGGCAGAAGAAAATAGTAGGGGAGGATTTGATTTTATCTGAAGCCGGAGGCAGTTTGCATAAATTGCGCGATGTTTTATGGCAAGCAGTCGGTATTCAAGATCAGGATAAAACGTTGGCCTGCCTTAAGTTGTTAATTGAAAAGAAAGCCTTAGACTTAATGCTGCAGGAAGATAAGAGATTTCAAGGAATTATGAGACGTTTTATTAGTGTGCGCTTTGGAGAAAAATTAAGTTTAGTAGAAATTACTGACAAATTAATTAGGCGCCGTTTGTTTTTTGAGCTTATTCTTAATGATAAATTGCGTTTGCCGCAGGCGGAAGCAGCCTTATTAGGGTTTTACTTATCTAATATTCAAGGGGGAGAAGGCCAGGTTGTTTATCTGGATTTAACGGATAATACCTTAAAATGGCGGGAGATTAGCAATATCAATAATCAATTAGCCTGGGTTCAGCCAGTAAATTAAAACCGCGACTAGTCGCGGTTTTTTTGCCAGTAAGTTATTTCTCTTCTTACTTTTTGTTGAGGACGGGAGTAGACTATTTTATTTTTTAAGGAGAAACCAAGCTTGGTAATATTTTTTTCGTCTAAAGTGTGGATGTCCCCGGTTTTTAAGTTAAACACCGGAAAGATAAAAACCACTAAGCCACCTGGTTTTAGTATTTTATTAAACTGTTGCCAAGCCGTAAGGTAAAGGTCACTAAGCTCATTTTTTAATTGTAGGAAATACTCCAGTTTAAATTGTTTTTGGATCTGCCGGGCTGGTCCCATAAACGGTTCGGTGACAATTAAGTCCACAGAATTAGCATTAAAATGTTGATTTAGATTAACTACATTTATTTTTTTAATAGTTATCTCACTATTGATGTTAAATTTTTGTTTAAGCCATTCTAGATTAGCTTGAGCATCATGAACAGCTTCATGGCTTTTGTCGCTGCCATAGATTTGAGGAAAGCCCAAGAGAGCTGCTTCCTGCAAAACTGTACCGGAACCGCAAAAAGGGTCTAGTATAGTTTTTTGGCGATCAGCTCCGCCTAGGTTAATCATCATTCTGGCTACCTTAGGTGGCAGCATGCCGCTTTGATCATCCCGTTCTGGACGGCCGATGTCTCTAAAACCGAAATTAACAAAGTCCTGCACTGCTTGGGTTAAACCCATGACCCAGCCTTGGGCAGTGTGAATAAGCAACAGCTCATTTTTCAGTAATTTATTTTTACTGACAATTACTGAAGACAAAATTAACTCTTTGCTGACTACTAAGCGGACTTTATATCCTTCGCTTTTTAAAGCTCCTTTTACTTGCAGAGCTAGTTTATTCAGCTGCTGCTGGTTTTTTTTGCTGCCGCCATAAAGGCTGAAGCCGAAATTTATTTTCTGCCCTTGGTTTTTATCAAGCCACTTGCTCCAATCTTCTACTGTTATCTTGCTAAGATCTTTTACAATATTTATATAAGAAGCAATTTTAATTGTGCCGCCTAAAACTGACATTAATGATTCCGCAGATTCCTTGGTATCTAGTACCACAAAATTATCTCCAGATAATTCTATTTTAGCTTCTGGCAGCAGGGAGATTATCTCCTGTTTGGCTAGAGACGGGGACTGTCCCAAGATAAATAAGTATTTCATAGACTTAATAATAAAGCTAAATGGTAATTTTATCAATTAAGCAGATATTTAGTGAATAAATCAAGCATTTAAATAGCCCAGTTGACTAGTTTATATATTTATGTTAAATTAAGCAAAGTTTCGTTCCTTATTTAAATAGCCACACTAAGATTAATTTTAATCTTAGTCCTTGAAACACTATTTTTTCAGGGTTTTTAGAAAGGAAAACAGCTCATGCATTATGAGTTAACCTTCATTATTTCTGCTGTGGTACCGGAAACGGAGCACCCAGCTTTGACCAGCGAGATCATGTCTCAGCTGGAAAAATACCAAGCGCAAATTATTAAAGCGCCTTATTCTTTGGGCCGGCGCAAACTGGCTTATGCTATCAAGAAGCAAAAACACGGATTTTATACTGCCGTGGAATTTGCCTTGGAAGATAAGAAATTTTTGCGCGAATTGGACACTTTTTTAAGCCACAATCACAATATTTTGCGTCATCTAATTATCAATATTAGACCAGAACCAGCAGTAAAAAAAGTTCGCCGACAGCCGGCAGACAAGCGAGTGCAATTGGCTATGAAAGAGCAAAAAAGCCAACCTAAGCCGGTTAAGCCTGTTACTAAAGCAGAGCCAGTTGCCATTAATCTGGAAGATTTGGACAAGAAATTAGATAAAATTTTAGCAGAGGAGCAATAAATTAATAGCGGAAAGGAATTTTTCCGCCAATAATCCTATGAATTTAAATAAAGCAATGGTCATCGGTAATGTGGTCCGCGATCCAGAAATGCGGAGCACTCCCGGCGGTCAAAATGTCACCTCTTTTTCTGTAGCTACCAATTTGGTTTGGAATGATCAGAATGGGCAGCGTCAGGAAAAAGTAGAATACCATAATATTGTTGCCTGGCGAAAGTTGGCGGAAATTACCGGCCAGTATCTAAAAAAAGGCAGTAAGGTTTATGTGGAGGGCCGTTTGCAAACCAGATCTTGGGATGATCCTAATGGCATTAAGCGTTATCGTACGGAGATTATCGCTGAAAACCTAATCATGCTTGATCGTCAGAACCAAAACAGCGGGAATACTACCAGTTCAGATTACAGTCAGCCGGAGCCGGTTAATCCAGCTCCTGTCAATAATAATGCGGCGGAGGAAGAAATTAGCGTGGAAGATATCCCATTTTAAAAAACTATAAATATAATAAAATGCATCAGAAAATTAATTCTAGATATTGCCATTTTTGTGTTAACAGCATGGAAGAGATAGATTACAAGAATTGGCAACAATTGCAAAAATTCACTTCCTCTTATGGCAAGATTGTTCCCAAGAGACGTAGTGGAGTTTGTTCTAAGCACCAGAAAAAATTAGCCCAAGCCATTAAACGTGCTCGTCATATGGCTTTATTGCCTTTTGGCAACAAATAGATTTATGCTGTCAATGAGCGAATTAAAGCTGGGTAGGGTAATTGTTTTGGAAAACAATCCTTATCAGATTGTTTTTACCCAGCATATTAAAGTAGCCCGGGGTGGAGCAGTATTGAAAACCAAGCTGAAGAATTTAATTACCGGCGCTACTCTGGAAAAGACTTTTTCTGCTTCTGATTCAGCGGAAGAAGCTGATTTAGCGCATCGCCAAGCTAATTTTTTATACCGTGAAGGAGATGATTTCTTTTTTATGGATAATACTAATTTTGAGCAATTTCAATTCAGCCAGGAAGCTATTGGCGAAGCGGCCAAGTTTCTGGCTGATGGCCAGGAAGTGGATGTGCTCATTTTTAATGATAATCCAGTCTCTGTTAGTTTGCCGACTAAGATAGTTTGTGAAGTTGATTCTGCCCCCGAGGGCGTCAAAGGCAACAGCTCTGGCGCGGTTACTAAAACTGTTACTTTGAAAACCGGCGCGGAAATTCGAACACCGATGTTTGTTAAGGCCGGAGACCAGATAATCGTTAATACTGAGACTGGAGAATACGTTTCTCGAGCCTAGGTAATTTTAAAAACATCCTTAAATCAGGGTAAATAAACAATGGTTTAGGGATGTTTTTTATTTATCCTGTAAATATTTGTTGCGGTTGCTAAAATATGTTATAATATACACAAAGTTCAGTAGCGATTTAGCCCTGTTTAAGGAGTTGATTTAATCAAAAACAAAAAAATTCAATGCCAAATAATAATCAAGCCAATTCCCACCCATTATCTGATAATTGGACAGATAATATTTTGGTTAAAGAGCAAAGCGGCCAGCTGCATCGTTATAAAAGCGGACCAACAAAAAGTACAGCCTTGACTCAACACACTGATTTATCTTTAAAAATCATGGCGCCGGCTTTAGCTCCAGACAATGAGCATTTTTTGGATTTGCCCAAATTGGGCAATAGCCAAGATAAGGCTAAGTTCGGTTTTCACCCTGATGATGAAGAGGAGGTGGCTAGTTTAGTTAAGGATATTCCCCAGGATAATTCCCGCAAATATAGCATTGAAAAGATAGTAGATAAATTGATTGATCAGGAAAAACTAAAATTTTCTGCAGACACTAAGAATAAGTTTACGGATATCTTATTTGATTTTTTCCGTAATCGGCGCAATGCCATTATTATTAGAGAGCTGTTGTCGGAAAGGATAGAGTCTAATGGCAAGATTTTAACCGAAGAGCAGGTTAATAATATCGTAGGGATTGTCAAAAGCATTAAAGCTAAGATTGAAGTCGGCGGCGGATTAGTGGTTAAAATGGCAGAGTTAGCTGTTAAGCAGGCAAATCATCCAGTGGTCAGTAAAGCGAAGGCTCTGCCTAATGAAGTGGCAGAATTGGAAGCGGATTTAAACAAGGAATTACCGCCAAGTAAGCCACAGGAAAAAACTCAAGCAGAGGTAGAAAAATTATTATCTGCTTTATCAACAGATGAACTTGCAAAAGCTGCTGGTAATGAATTGGCGGACGCTGATGAGAATGATGCTGATTTAAAGCCTATCTTGAAAACTGTTCAGAAGTTGGAAACTTTAAAACCTAAGCCAAAAGCAGAGGTTAAAGTTTCTCCAGCTCCAGTTAAAAAGCCAGAAGATGAAATTAAAGCAGCCTTGCCTAAAGTTTTCCGCGTTGGCGCTGGCGATAAAAAGCCAGTAAGTGATGTGAAAGTCACTAAGGAAAAGGAAGTTTTTTCCCAACCTATTTACTCTTCTAGCGTCGCCGCTCCCAAGGCAACTTTAACCGGTCCGATTGAAGAATTGCAGTCTTTAGATTTAGATAAGTTCCGTCGTTTAGGCAGTTCTTCCCGTCAGCAAATAGATAAATTATTGCAGAAGATTAATGTTTTGGAAAAAGACTCAATCACTAAGAAAGCCCAAGGTATTGAAGGTTGGCGCCGTAGCCCGGTTTACCAGCTGTATCTGTCTTTGGGCGAAGAAAGCTTAAGCCAGGGCAAAGACGTGGAGAATATTATTAGGGAGAAGCTGAATAATAAAGAGAATACTTTAACAATTGAAGAATTCGCTTCTATTTCCGATTTAAATAAATTATTGAGATTCTAATATGCAGGATCGTTTTATTGTTCCCCAATTTATTGATGCAGAAGATAAGATTATTGGACCAGTGACCGTCCGGCAGTTTATTATTATGATCATCGGCGGTTTATTTGTTTTTGCTGCTTACAAATTGTCGGACTTTGCTTTGTTTATCGTTCAGCTTATTATTTTTGCTTTTCTGACTATTTTATTCGCTTTTATCAAAATAAACGGAGCGCCGTTTCATGTTTTCTTGCTTAATGTCATTCAGACTTCTAAAAAGCCCAAATTGAGAATTTGGTTAAAACAGGAAATTAAATTTGAGGAGCGTCAGGTGGAAAGTGAGGATAATAATCAATTGGTTAAACCCAAGGCTTTTTTGCCAACGAGTAAGTTGTCGGAACTGTCTTTAATTGTTGATACGGGAGGAATATATAAGGGAGAATTGGAAGCCAATCGGGCCAATAAATCACCTTTTAACAGCGTGAATTATGAAAAATAAAAAAATAGCTGGGAATAAATTGCAGACCTCGACACAAAAGTATTTGGATATTGCCGCCATTAAGGAGGATTTGGTTATTTTAAATGACGCTTCAGTGAGGGGAGTGTTATTGGTTTCCTCCATTAATTTTGATTTAAAATCTGAAGATGAGCAGGCCGCGATGATTAACTCTTATGTCGGGTTTTTGAATACTTTGAATTACCCTTTGCAGATTGTAGTACAATCTCGTCCTTTGAATATTGATGATTATCTTAATAAGTTGAAGAAAGTGGAAAGAGAACACACCAATGAATTATTGCGCATGCAAATTAGTGAGTATCGTTCTTTTATCAGTGAATTACTGACTTTGGAGAAAATTATGAGCAAGAAGTTTTTTGTAGTAGTGCCTTACAGCGAAGCTGGTGATAGTAAGAAAAAATTTACCAGCCGGATGAGTGCGGTTTTTTCCACGGCCAAAGTAGTTAAATTATCTCGCAAACGTTTTGCAGAAATGAGCGCGGAGCTGGATAAACGTTGCAGTTTTATTGCCGCCGGTCTAACCAGTCTAGGGTTGAGTTCGCAGCGTCTAAATACGCAGGCTTTGATTGAATTGTACTACAATAGTTATAATCCCGATTTATTCCAACGCGAACCATTGGATGATATAAGAAAATTAAGAGTGGAAACAGATGTTTGAGTTTAATAAGCTAAAAAAAGCTACTGCTCAGCCAGGTCTTTCCGAAGAAGCCACAGTTGCTCCAGATAAGAAATTAGCTAAAGTCAAAGAGCAGGCCAAAGAGCAAAAAGACCGCTCTCTATTGGAAGCGGAAAAAGTATTTCGAGAGGGCGTGGTATCAGTTAGAGATGTTATTGCTCCAGCGGCTTTTAAAGTAGAAAGCAATTCTTTGCAGCTTAATAATGTTTTTGTTAAGACGCTATTTGTTATTACTTATCCCCGTTATGTGACCGTTGGCTGGTTTGCCCCCATTATTAATGAATCATTAGTATTGGATATGGCGATGTTCTTTTATCCCATGGATATTACCATTGTGCTTAAGCAATTGCGCAATAAAGTTGGTACTATGCAGGCGCAAATTATTGCAGATAATGAAAAGGGAGCACCCAGGGATCCAATTGCTGAAACCGCTTTACGTGACATTGAAGACTTGCGGGACCGCTTAAGCCAGGGCACGGAAAAGTTTTTCCAATTCGGGTTATATATTACCATTTACGCTAAGACTAAAGAGGAATTAGAATTATCTTCTTCCCGGGTAGAAAATTTACTAGGAGCACAGCTGATTTATACCAGGCAGGCATTATTCCAGACTGAACAGGGTTTTAACTCCACCTTGCCATTGGGTAATGATGAGCTGACGATTTCTACCAATATGAATAGTTCGCCGATTGCCTCCAGTTTTCCTTTTGTCTCCAGTGAGCTCACTTCTGATGACGGAATTTTGTATGGTATTAATCGTCATAATAATAGTTTAATTTTATTTGACCGTTTTAGTTTACAGAATGCTAATGCTGTGGTATTTGCCACTTCCGGTGCCGGCAAAAGTTATGCGATTAAATTAGAAGTTTTACGCTCCATGATGCTTGGTACTGATGTGATTATTGTCGATCCAGAGAATGAATATCAGCACTTATCTGAAGCAGTAGGTGGCAGCTATATCAATGTTTCCTTGAATTCTGAGAGTAAGCTTAATCCTTTTGACTTACCTAAAGGCATTGGCGGGGATAGTAAGCCGGAGGATATTTTGCGCAGTGCGGTAATTACTCTAAAAGGCTTGATTCGCTTGATGATTGGAGACATCACCCACGCGGAAGATTCTTTGCTAGATCGCGCTCTTATTGAAACTTATGCCAAAAAAGACATTACCCCTTCCAGTGACTTGTCTAATATTGAACCGCCATTAATGTCAGATCTGGAAGAAGTATTATTGAGCATGGAAGGCGGAGAAGACATGGCTTTGCGCATTAAGAAATACACGGAAGGCACTTTTTCCGGACTATTCAATAATCCTACCAATGTTAAGATAGATAATCAGTTGGTAGTATTCAGTATCCGCGACTTGGAAGATGAGTTGCGTCCCATTGCCATGTATTTAATCATGAATTACATTTGGAATATTATCCGCAGCGAATTAAAACGCCGCATTCTGGTTGTAGATGAAGCCTGGGTGATGATGCGCTATGAGGATAGTGCTAAGTTCATGTTTGCCCTAGTCAAGCGTTGCCGCAAATATTATTTAGGGATCACTACTATTACCCAGGATGTCAATGACTTTTTAACCTCGCCTTACGGTGCAGCAATTGTTACCAATTCTTCTATTCAATTATTATTGAAACAATCTCCCTCAGCCATTGATTTGATTCAGAAGACTTTTATGCTGACTGACGGTGAGAAGTATTTATTATTAGAATCCGGCATTGGCGAGGGAATTTTCTTTGCTGGCAGCAAGCATGCCGCTATTAAGATTCAGGCTTCGTATACCGAACATCAGATCATTACTTCCGATCCGCGGCAGCTATTGGAGATTGAAGAAGCGAAAAAAGAATTTGAAGAATCAATTTTAAATAGTGAAAAATAATAAGACTATGGACAGCAGGAAGAAAAAGATTTTATGGCTGGCAATTATTATCTTGGTAATTATTGGCATATTAGTTTTAGTTTGGTCTTTGTTAAAAGGAGAGCAGCCAGTTGGTCCGGAAGGGGATCTGACAACAGATAACCAGCCTAAATTTGAAGTGGAGAGCTTGCCATTTAAAGAGCCGGCAGTGATTAAGCCGGAGCAAAGTACAGAATTTACCATAGAGAATCTAGCTAGAAATTTTACTGACCGTTACGGCAGCTGGTCAACAGATAATCAGGGACAGAATTTGCAGGAGCTGTTTAATATCAGCACTAACAGCATGAGAGATTATTTGCAAAGCATAGATTTGCAGTATAATACCGGATTTTATGGCGCTACTACTAAGACTTTGTCCGCTGATATTACTGATTTAGATGAAGCAGCTGGTGAAGCAATCGTTCTAGTGCAAGCACAGCGAATAGAAACCAAAAGTGATTTATCTCAGAATACCTATTACCAGAAAGCAGAATTAGAGTTAGTAAAATCAGGAGATCGCTGGTTAGTAAATAGCATTTATTGGCAGTAAATATCATGGAAGAAGCTTTAGCTTTAGAGCAGGAAAATTTAGAGCAGGATAATCTGGAACAACAGCAGAAAAGAGCTTTAGCGGCAGATAAAAAGCAGGGTGGAGTTAGTCAAGCTAAGGATGAAGCAGTAGAAAAGTTAAAAAAAGAAGCGGAATTATTAGCTCGGCGCGCTACTTTAAGGTTTATTAACAGTGCATTTGCTGCAACAGTAGTAGGCTTGATAGTTACCTATATAATTATGTCCGTGCAAGCAGTGGCTGGTAATTTCTTTGGCTCCAAAATTATTCCCCCGTTAAGCATGTTAGAGTTGGGTATTTGGTTGCTAGCTTCAATTCTGATAATGTTAATAATTGTAGCTGCCATGAGTTTGTTGGCTTTCATAATGGCACCATTGATTGATCCAAGCTTTATACCGAAATTAGTATTTAAAACAGTAGTTAATTTCTTTGGCTTAGATTAGATAATTTAAAATTTTCATTATTAAAATTAAATCTGATGGATTTTAGGAAGATATTATTAGTTAGCGGTTTTATCCTAGCAGTTATTCTGATGGGGCTGGCTATTTATTGGGTTTTCTTTCGTGAGCCTAATATTCCTGCTAATAACCCCGATTTATTTAATCCGGGCGGAGTGCCTAATATTGGCAATGGAGGGATTACCCCAGTTGATGTTGATGGACAGGAACAGGAAAATTTACCCATTCAGGTTTTAATTGATCAGAATAAGGTATCTACGGTGGCTAATGGCGGTTTGACTTTGGTCAATAAGATTACAGACGCTCCGACCAAAGGCTTGGCAACTGGCAATCAAGGGCTGCAGTATTATGATCAGGAAAAGCAGCAGTTTTACCGCATTGGCGCTGATGGCAAACCGACATTATTGTCAGAACAGAAGTTTTTTGGTGTAGATAAAGTTACTTGGGATGCTTCTAGTGATAAGGCAATAATTGAATACCCTGACGGTAATAATATCCTCTATGACTTTAAACAGAATAAGCAGATTACTTTACCGGCAGAAATGGAAGAATTTTCCTTCTCTCGCAGCGGAGATAAAATATCGGCTGCTTGGATTGGTGATACGGAAGATAATAATTGGGTAGTGACAGCTAATGCTGACGGTTCCGGCCTGCGCTTGATCGAGCCATTAGGGGATCAGGCATATAATACTGAAATTGGCTATTCTCCGGACGGACAAGTTGTTGCTTTGCATCGGAAAAATACCGGACTTAACCAGCAGGAGATTTATCCAATTGGACTGAATAATGAAAATTATCCTTCTTTTGTCGTGCAGGGCGCCGGTTTTACCAGTAGCTGGTCACCATCAGGGAACAGTCTAATCTACAGTGTTTATAATGAAACAACGGATTACTTACCAAATCTCTGGGTTACTGAAGGCAATTCAGGTGAAATTGGCACGCTTAAGGTTTCGCTTAATGTTGCTACCTGGCCAGATAAATGCACTTTCTCCGGTGAGAGCACATTGTATTGCGCTGTACCCCAGGGCTTGCCCAGAGGAGCGGGTCTTTATCCGGAAGTAGCAGACACTTATACGGATAATTTCTATCGTTTAGATTTAAATACGGGGTTGAAAACTTTATTAGCCAGCCCGATTGGCTCTACCGGGGGTTATACTGCTTACAATTTAAGATTATCGCCAGACGGTTCAGTCTTATACTTTACTGATCGCCAGACGGGAGCTTTACAAAGCATTAATTTGGAGTAAATTTATGAAAAATAAAACAACCAGCATTTTTCTATTCAGTTTGTTGTTTATCGGTTTGTTTTTAGTAGTTAATAATGTTTGGGCGGCCCCGAGTAATATTTGCTTTAAGCCTAATGTTCCCATTCCCGGCATGTCGGCAATCTTTGGCCAGGATAGCAGCACAGCCTGTCCGGATGGTGGTTATTTAATTACTCCCGACTCTATTGGTCTTTATGTTAATGCTCTATATACTTATGCTGCTAGATTAGCGGTGGCTATTGCTATGTTTATGATTGTTTTTGCTTCTTGGCAATGGATGATGGCTGCTGGTAATGCTAGTAAGATAGATAATGCCAAAGAAACCATCCAAGGAGCTTTAATTGGCTTAGCTTTATTATTTGCCGGACAGTTATTATTAAATAATATTTCTGAGCGCTTAGTTAGTTTTAAGGGTTTGGATTTGCCGCCAATTTCTGCTGTCGAAACTAATATTTGTTCAGCAGCTATGGCTAGTCATCCTAATTATTCCTGTGGCATGGAAATACCAGCCGGAGATATTACTTGTATATTTAATAAGCCGTGCGGAGATAAGAAATGTGTTCAGTATCGGGAATTAGAGGTTGATGGACAGACTTTTATTACCTCTGCGGATTGTCCAGCTAGAAAAGACGAATTAAAAACTGGTGAAGGATGGCGGGATCATTGTGAATGTGAGCCCACCATAACCATTACTATTCCACCTTCCCCATAATTTATTCTAAATGCATTTCTGTCTTGAGTTCAGCTAATAAAGTCTGTAATTGTTTCTGTTGTTGATATTTCTTTTCTGAAATTATTTTCAGGGCCCAATTTTGGGCCTTTTTAATTAATTCCCCATCGGATAGTTTGGCGATTTTCAACTTCATTAAACCAGTCTGTTTGGTGCCAAAAATTTCTCCGCTACCTCGTAGTTCTAAATCAATTTCCGACAATTTAAATCCGTCTTCTGTTTTAGCTAAAGCCGTTAACCTTTTTTTAGAGTAAGGATCGTCATCGGTGGTAAATAATAAACAGTAGCTTTTTAGATTATTTCTCCCGATTCTTCCCCGGAATTGATGCAATTGGGATAATCCGAATTTCTCTGCGCTTTCGATAACCATAATAGTAGCTTGAGGGATATCCACGCCAACTTCAATAACTGAAGTAGCTACTAAAATCGGGAAAACATTATTTTTAAAGTCAGTCATCAGCTTTTCTTTTTCCTCGCTGGATAATTTGCCATGCAGTAAGCCAATGGTTAAGTCCGGAAAAATCTCATTGTTTAATTTTTCATATTCAGCTTTTACTGATTTATATCCCAGAGAATCACTGGGATCAATAAGGGGGCAGATGACAAAAACTTGTTCTTTTTTGCTTATTTTTTCCCGGATGAATTTGTAAGCGTCTTGGCGCTTTTTTTCCGGAACTAGTATAGTAGTAATCTGCTGCCGACCAGCAGGCTTTTGTTGGATAAGGGAAATATCCAAATCTCCATAAAGCGTTAAGGCTAGGGTGCGGGGAATAGGGGTAGCGGTTAGAGATAATAAATGAGCAACAGTTGATTTATTCTTTTGTTTTAAATGTTGCCTTTGTTTGACGCCAAAGCGATGCTGTTCGTCAACAATAGCCAAAGCTAAGGCGCCAAAGTCAGTTTGATCTTGGATTAAGGCTTGGGTGCCGATAACAAACTGGACTTTTCCATTTTTAATCTGAGCCAGCAATTCTCTTTTATTGCTTTTTCTCTGCCCGATTTGCTGGTAGCCGCTGGTAAGGATAGCGATTTTATCCTGGTAAATTTCCGGTAGAATTTTGAGAGCTTGGTTAAAATGCTGCCAGGCCAGGATTTCCGTCGGTGCCATTAAAGCGGCTTGTAAGGCAGTTGGTTGGCTAATGACATTTAAAGCCGCTAATAGCGCGACAATGGTTTTACCGGAGCCGACATCGCCCTCAATTAATCTGTTCATCGGTTGTTTTTTCTGCAGATCAACCAAAACTTCCGCTAAGGCTTGTTGCTGGTCGCTAGTTAATTTAAAAGGTAGGTTATTTACGGCTTTATTTAGCACGGCAGAATTCATTGGTATCGGTAAGCTGGGCTGGGCTTGGTAATCTTTTTTTGCCAGTTGGTATTTACACTGCAGATAGAATAATTCCTGGAATTTTAACCGCCTAGCAGCAGCTTGCAATTGCTCGTGGCTAATTGGAAAATGAATGGCCTGCAAGGATTCATGCAGCCAGGGGAAGTTTTCCGTGTTTAGCAGATCAGCCGGCAGCGGGTCATCTACATAAGGCAAAGCTTTAAGCGCTAGGCTAATTAAAAACCGCAGTTGCCGCTGGGTGATTTTGCCGGATAAATGGTAATTGGGGATAATGCCGGCGCTATGAATAGTCCGATCTTTTACTTTTTCATAAGTCGGATTTATTAATTGTAGTTTATTATTCTTATCTTGCACTTTGCCGCTTAAATATACTTCATCTCCAGTTTTTAGTATCTGGCCGATAAATTTTTGGTTAAACCAGACAGCAGTTAATTCGCTGCTTTCATCACTAACAATGATTTCAGTGATTGTTATCTTTTTTTTCCAGGAGCGGTAATTTTTTATTTTATTTATTTGGACTTTTAAAGTTGCTACTTCTTCTGCCTTTATTTCACTGATGCTTTTTATCTGGCTCAAGTCGTCATAACGGAAAGGGAAATACCAAATCAGGTCGCTGATTTTACCGATGCCAAGCTTGGCTAAATCTGGTTCTAAATCTGCGGCTATTTTATGCAGCTTATTAATTTCTTTGTCGTATAAAACCATAATAATTTGGTTATATCATATAACGAAAAAGCCGAACAAGCAATGTTCGGCTTTAATAGTATTTAATAGCTTAGAGTTTAAGGATTTCACTGATGCTTTCCGAAGCGGGGATCTCTTCTTTAGAGATGTCTTCGCTTAAATATTGCAGTAGGGCTTTTCTAATTACTACGGGATTTTGATCTAACAGCGGTATAGTCAGACGATTACGTAAGGCGTTTTTCGGCTGCAAATAGAGGTTCTTGATTTTCGGTGGATAGTAGATAATGTAAAAATTTTCCAAATCCTTGTATTCAATTAGCTTCTGGCCAATAACAATACCGTCTTCAGTGATTAGAAAATTAAGATTATTCGGCCCGCGCTTTTCCATCACCAGATAGATGATAATAAACATGATGATAATAATGGCAAAGAGGGGGTTGCTGGAAAAGTAGGAATAAACCAGTAAAGCAATAGCAATAACAGCAAAGTAAAGGTACCACTGCTTAGAGCGTTCTGGCTGAATAAACTCCGGTATTTCCCAGGCTGCAAAAATTTTTCCTAATTCTGAAGTTTCTTCAATAAACTCTTCTTTTTTTTCTTGGTGTTTTGCCATATTGTTTATTATTGTCTGTATTATACCATAATTTTGGTTTAAATTGAATTCTTTTAAAGATCTTGCCAAGAATAGCTAAATATACTATGATATAGCAGTTATTTTATTATCTGGAGAGGTGGCTGAGCGGCTGAAAGCAGCAACCTGCTAAGTTGTTGACCCTTTACGGGGTCCGCGAGTTCGAATCTCGCCCTCTCCGCCATTAATTTTAAGTCCTCGTAGCTCAGTGGATAGAGCGTTTGGTTGCGGTCCAAAAGGTCGCAGGTTCGACTCCTGCCGGGGACGCCATTATTACAGAGAGGAGAGTTGGCAGAGTGGTCGAATGCGGCGGTCTTGAAAACCGTTAGGCTGCAAGGTCTCGGGGGTTCGAATCCCTCACTCTCCGCCAGTTAGGAAATGTCTTTGTTGGCTCGCCCTCTGCGAGGGCTCGCCAGCCGATTTTAAGCGCAAATTGGAATTTTTTATCTTTCAAAATGAAGTTCGAGCCGATATTTTTTAGGAATGCTCGGATTTCTTGATTGTCGCTTTGCGACAAAAGAATTTTGGCTTGGCTACTGGCTAAAATCATTTCTTTCATCGGTTCGAGCCAATTATTTCCTTTTTGTTCAAAATCTTTAATTTTCTGTTGAATGTCCAGCTTCTCGTTGAGAAGTTTTTGTTTTTTCAGTTGATATTCTTCAGGTTCAATGCCTTTCCCGCCAATAAACAAATCAAGTAAATTTTCAGCTTTGGCTTCAATTTCTGTTTTCTTTGCTTGGAGATTTTGAACAAAAACTTTCGTTTCTTCTTTTGCCTGTTCTCGTTCTTTGTTTATCTCGGCAAGCATATTTTCTGCCCAGTCATCAGGCAAAGAAACTTTTTGAATAATTGCTTTCATCTGTTCAACAAGATTTTCTTCCCGCAAATATTTTTCATTACAAGGTTGCTTTTTCTTAGTGCAACGATAGTAGTGATGACCTTTTTGTTTTTCGGCTGTTATCAAGCAGTCGCAATTTCCACATCTCATCAGTCCAGAAAAAGCAAATCCATGTTTTCGCTTACGTTTCTTTTTTCCTCGATTGCTCATGACTTGTTGAGCAGAATCAAAAAGTTTCTTGGAAATAATTGGCTCGTGAGTTCCGTCATAAATTTCACCGTTGAAAGAAAATACGCCGTGGTAAATCGGATTTTGCAAAAGTCGCTGGACACAGGAAACCGAGAGAACATTGCCTTTGTAGCTTCTTAGCCCCGCTTGATCCAAAACTTTAGCAAGGGCTTTTAGCGTATATTCGCCAGTTGCGTAAAGTTCAAATGCTTTTCTGACAAATGGAGCTTTTTCGCTATCAATATCAATCGCCCTTGTTTTGGGATTATTGGAATAACCAAGCGGGGCAAAGTTTGGCCAAATTCCTTTTCGTAGTTTTGCTCTGTGTCCTCGCTTGATATTTTCGCTTAAATTGTCGATGTAATACTTACTTTGACCAAAGGCAATGTTCATCATGAATTTTCCTTGTGGTGTTGAATCAAACCAAAATGTGGGAAATTTTAAATCTTTAATCTTTCCTGTGTCCAGGAGATAAATGATCTTGCCTCCGTCTATTGAATTTCTAGCCAGTCGATCCGGATGCCAAGCCAAAATTCCTTGGGCTTCGCCCTTTTCAATTCGAGCAAGCATTTCGCCGAACACAGTCCGGCCAGGTTCTTTGGCAGTTTTTGCCTCGCAAAGCGAGGCGACGATTTCAAGTT